>NZ_JBFRHB010000032.1:0-103630 GCF_052115645.1 Arthrobacter sp. 2MCAF14
CACCCGGTTTCCACCAACGCCGGCTCACATATAACGGGGTCGGGGCCAACCCCCGCTCACCCTCGAGCCGGACCGGACCCCAACCCCCACCCGCCCTCAGCAGAAATGAGCCGGCGTCCCGCCGGCACCCGGCATATGTGAGCGAGCGTTGTTTGAGGACTCGGATCTGCAAGCCAGCCGAACGTGCTCAGTCATGCTTGGGTTGTGATGATTCCCACGGGAAGCCTGAATAGGCGGCCCTCGAATGCGTTCGTGGATGGCTGTTCACCTAGAATTACATAAGAGATACGAGCCGGATCCCGGCGGCGTGAGAACAAAATACGGATAAGAGCGGCTGCGCATGCGCCAGTGGTCAGCTCACTACAGGAGGAATCCATCATGGCTGAGCACAACGGCGGCAACCGCGGCAACTTCGGCGGTGGCCGTGGCGATCGCGGCCCGTTCCGCGCCAACAACAATTCCGGGGGCGACCCGCGAGGATTCCGTTCCAGGGACAACCGTGACGGCGCTCCTGGCGGTGACCGAGACCGTAAGCCAGCGGGCGATGGTGAGCGCCGTAGCTTTGGTGACCGGGATCGTAAGCCGTTTGGTGATCGTCCGAGCCGCGACAGTGACCGGGATCGTAAGCCGTTTGGTGATCGTCCGAGCCGCGACGGCGACCGCGACCGCAAGCCGTTCGGCGATCGAGACCGTAAGCCGTTTGGTGATCGTCCTCGTCGTGATGGGGATGCGCGCCCGAGCTTCGGTGACCGGGATCGTAAGCCGTTTGGTGATCGTCCGAGCCGCGACGGCGACCGCGACCGCAAGCCCTTCGGCGACCGCGACCGAAAGCCGTTTGGTGATCGTCCTCGTCGTGATGGGGATGCGCGCCCGAGCTTCGGTGACCGGGATCGTAAGCCGTTTGGTGATCGTCCGAGCCGCGACGGCGACCGCGACCGAAAGCCGTTTGGTGATCGTCCTCGTCGTGATGGGGATGCGCGCCCGAGCTTCGGTGACCGGGATCGTAAGCCGTTTGGTGATCGTCCGAGCCGCGACGGCGACCGCGACCGCAAGCCCTTCGGCGACCGTCCGCGCCGCGAAGGCGACGGAGAGCGCCGCAGCTTCGGCGACCGCCCCGAGCGCGGTCCCCGCAAGTTCGATGGCCCACGTAGCGAGGGACGCAGCTTCGGCGGCGGCTCCTGGGAAGAACGTCCCGCGCGGGTTCCGAACGCGGCGGATCTGCGCAGCGCCAACCGCCCGGACCGCGAGCGTTCCCCCGAGATCGACGACGACGTCACGGGCCAGGAACTCGACCGGGTCACGAAGCACCAGATCAAGACCCTTGAAGACATGAACGCCGATTGGGTCGCCAAGCACCTGGTGATGGCAGGCCGCCTTATCGATATCGACCCTGAGCTGTCCTTCCAGCACGCCTTGGCCGCTAGCCGCCGTGGTGGCAGGTTGGCCGCTGTCCGTGAAGCCGTGGGCCTGACCGCCTACGCTGCCGGCCACTATGGCGAGGCGCTTCGCGAATTCCGCACCTACCGCCGGATCAGCGGCTCCAACGTCCATTTGCCGCTCATGGCTGACTGCGAACGCGGCCTGGGGCGGCCGGACCGTGCGCTGGACGTCGTCCGTTCACCCGAAGCACAGGACCTCGACGCCCCCGGCAAGGTTGAGCTAGCCATTGTGGCTTCCGGTGCCCGGAGCGACCTTGGCCAGTTGGACGCCGCGGTGGCCGAGCTGGAGATCATCCAGCTCGACATCAACCGTGCCTTCTCCTACAGCCCGCGCCTGTTCCGTGCCTACGCAGACGCCCTGACGGCAGTGGGCCGCACGGAAGAAGCCGGCAAGTGGCAGCGCCAGGCAGTCGTGGCTGAAAATGCCCTCGGCGTTGGAGACTTCGAGGACCCGGACATCATCGACCTCGGCGAGGACGATGAAAATGAAGCTCGCAAGCCTCGTTTCCGGAACATCGAAGAGGACACTGAGCGAGCCGAAGAAAGCAAGTCCGCGGCGGCGCCCGCACACGCGGAGACGGTCATCGGTTCTGAATCCACCGGACAGGACGACGTGGAACTCGACGACGTCGAGTCTGACTACTTTGAATCCGACGACGCCGAGTCGGACCGCGATTCCGTCGAGGACACCGAGGACGTCGAGGACACCGAGGACACCGAGGAAGACGGAGAAAAGGCTTCCGAAGGCGGCGAAGAGACCAAGAATGACTGAGGCCTCACTGGTTTCGCAATTCGACGCTGTCCTGTCCGATCTGGACGGAGTCGTGTACGCAGGCCCGCACGCCATTCCCGGCGCTGTGGAGTCCTTGCAGCGGCTTGAGTCGGTCGGGGTGCGCCTGGGTTATGTAACCAACAACGCCTCGCGTACTCCGGCACAGGTTGCCGCGCACCTTCGTGAACTTGGCGCGCCTGCTGAGGATAACCAAGTGGTCAGTTCCTCGCAGGCCGCCGGGGATCTTTTGGCCGGACTCCTGGCTCCGGGTTCGCGGGTAATGATTACCGGCAGCCCGGCGCTGGCCCACGAAATCGAACTCGTGGGCCTCACGCCTGTCCACAGCGCCAAAGAGAACCCCGTGGCTGTGGTCCAGGGCTTCAACCCGGAAATCGCGTGGAAGGATCTGGCCGAGGCGTCTTACGTTGTCGCCGCAGGCGCCCTCTGGGTGGCTACAAATACGGACATGTCCATTCCCCAGGCCCGCGGGATTGCTCCTGGAAACGGCACCCTCGTCGCCGCCGTCGCGTCGGCCACCGGCAAACAGCCGCGGGTAGCCGGCAAGCCGGAGGCCCCGCTCTTCCACTCGGCGGCACGGAGGCTCAAGTCGGAGCGCCCGATCGTCGTCGGAGACCGGCTGGACACCGACATCCTTGGCGGCAACCGTGCGGGCTTCGCGACGGCGGCAGTCCTCACCGGCGTCGATACGCCCGAGTCCATCCTCGCGGCACGCAGCTCGGAACGCCCCGGCTACTTGCTTGCTGATCTCACGGAACTGTACGAGCCGTACCCCGAGATCGTCGAGGAGGACAGCACGTTCCGCTGCGGAAAGGCAACCGCCGAAGTCCACGATGGCCTGATCAAGGTCTCCGGGTCCGAGAAGGATCTGGACGCCTGGCGCGCTGCATGCGCAGCCTGGTGGGCGGCCACCCCCGACGCTGCAGAGGCTACATCGCCGCGCCTCGAATGGCTGGAAAACTAGACTGGTCCAATGAGCGAGTTGAACGATCACCCGGAGAGCGCCGCCGAAATGAGTGCCATCGATCTGGACGGCCTCGAACCGCAAAGCGTCGAACCGCACGATGCCCCATGGCCGGACGACACTACCGCGACAGGTGACGACGCCGTGGATTCCACCTTGGAGCGGCTGGCGGGCATCTCCACTGTGGCGGTGGCCGAGCACAACAGGGTCTACGCCGAGATCCATGACTCCTTGCTGGCGGCCCTCGACGACGAAAAACGCTGAGCATGGCCAGACTCGACCAGGAACTCGTCAGCCGTGGAATGGCGAGATCACGGACCCATGCCGCGAAACTCATTGCTGACGGAAAAGTCAGTTCCGAAGGCAGCGTTCTCGCCAAGGCAGCGCAACAGGTCTCCGAAGAGACGGAAATCGATGTTCAAGCCCATGCCGAGGACGTCTACGTCAGCCGCGCCGGACACAAACTCGCCGGGGCACTGGCGGCCTTCCCTTCCGTTCTTGTGGGAGGCAAGCGGTGCCTCGACGCCGGAGCCTCCACCGGTGGCTTCACTGACGTGCTGCTCCGGCAAGGTGCCGCGCACGTGGTGGCGGTCGACGTCGGGCATGACCAGTTGGTGCCGTCCCTGCGGAACGATCCCCGCGTCGCAGTCCATGAGGGCCTCAACGTCCGCTACATGACTCCGGAGCAGATCGGCGGCCCGGCGGCGCTCACTGTGGCAGACTTGTCCTTCATTTCCCTCACCCTGGTTCTGCATCCGCTCGCGGCATGCACCGAGCCCGGGGGAGACCTCGTGCTCATGGTGAAACCGCAATTCGAGGTCGGCAAGGAACGGCTGAGCCGCACCGGCGTGGTCACCGCGGACCACGAACGGCGTCGCGCGGTGGCCCAAGTCGCCAAAGCGGCCGTGGATGCAGGGCTTGAACTTTGTGGCGTGGCACCGAGTCCCTTGCCGGGCCAGGACGGAAATGTGGAGTACTTCCTGTGGATAAAACGCAGGATGCAGCCGGACTTGCCTAAGATCGAAGAGCGGGACGAGGAAGTTGCTGCACTGATGGAACGACTCTGGACCACCCACTAGAAAGCAGAACACCATGAGCAGGCGCGTTTTGGTCCTTGCCCACACCGGGCGTGAGGACTCCCTTCGCGCGGCCTGGGATGCCTGCGGGCAACTCCACTACTCAGGCCTGATCCCTGTGATGCAGAAGTCGGAACTGGACGACATCGAACGGTTCTACGGCGTGGTGGATAAGCCGATCGAGATCCTCCACGAGGATGTCCGGTTGGAGGACGTCGAACTCGTCATGGTTCTTGGCGGTGACGGCACCATCCTGCGCGCTGCCGAGCTGGTCCGCAACGTCGATGTTCCCCTGTTGGGCGTCAATCTCGGGCATGTCGGGTTCCTCGCCGAAAGCGAGCGGGCCGATCTTGCCCAGACCGTCGAGTGGATCGCGAGCCGCGAATACACGGTGGAAGAGCGCATGACCATCGATGTCCAAGTGTGGGTCCGCGGCCAGAAGATCTGGCATACCTGGGCCCTCAACGAGGCCGCCATTGAAAAGGCCGACCGGGAGCGCATGATCGAAGTGGTGACCGAAGTGGATGAACGTCCGCTGACGTCTTTCGGCTGTGACGGAGTGGTGCTCGCGACCCCTACGGGTTCCACGGCCTACGCCTTCTCATCCGGCGGGCCTGTGGTGTGGCCCGAGGTTGAAGCCCTGGTGATTGTCCCCATCAGCGCCCACGCCCTCTTCGCCAAACCCCTCGTGGTTTCGCCGCGGTCCAGGCTGGCCGTGGAGATCCTCACCCGGACTGACGCCCAAGGCGTGCTTTGGTGCGATGGCCGCCGTTCCGTGGACCTCCCGCCCGGCGCCCGGATCGAAGTAACCAGGTCCACCCGGCCTGTGCGGCTTGCCCGCACCCACCAGACCCCGTTTTCAGCGCGGCTCGTGCGGAAGTTTGAGCTCCCCATCCACGGCTGGCGGGGTCCGGCACCCCGTTCGGCTGACATCCACACCGGTCCTACCCCCGTGATCAGGACCTTCAAGCCCAGCCCTTTGCCGGCGCCCCAGGACGTGCGGACAGGCAGAGCGGCCGACCCCACAAAGGAGATGTAAACCATGATCGAGGAACTCCGGATCCGTGATCTCGGCGTCATCACCGACGCCACGTTGCCGTTGGGGCGAGGCCTGAGCGTCGTTACGGGCGAAACCGGTGCCGGTAAGACCATGGTGGTCACCGCCGTTGGCCTCCTTTTGGGAGCGCGGTCCGACGCAGGCGCGGTACGTTCCGGTGCCAAGTCGGCCTCTGCGGAGGCCCGGCTCTTGCTTGATCCGGCGCACGCCGCCGTGGAACGGGCCGTGGAGGCCGGCGGCGACGCGGAAGAGTACGACGGCGGCACCCAGCTCCTGCTGGCCCGCACCGTGGGCGCAGACGGCCGCAGCCGTGCTTTCGTGGGCGGGCGGTCGGCGCCTGTGGGCGTGTTGGCGGAACTTGGCGAGAGCCTGGTGGTGGTGCACGGCCAGTCGGACCAGATACGTCTCAAGGGTGCCGTGGCGCAGCGGCACGCACTGGACCGCTTCGCCGGGGCCGAGCTCGCCGCGATGCTCACGGAATACCAGGAGCTTTACGGGCATTGGAAGTCCAGCCAGGCGGAGCTCGATACCCTCCGCGGCGAGGCCCGGGAAAGGCTGCGCGAGGCGGAATCGCTCGCGGCCGCGCTCAACGAAATCGACGACGTCGATCCCCAGCCCGGCGAGGACGAATCCCTCAAGGCCGAGGCAGTGAAGCTGGCGAATGTGGAAGAGCTCCGCATCGCCGCCGCGGCAGCGCATGAAGCCCTGATCTCGGAGGAATTCGGCGAAACAGCTGATGCCACGACGCTGATTGACTCGGCCAAACGGGCATTGGACCAGGTTTCAGAACATGACGAAGCGTTGGCGGGAGCCGCCGCACGCCTCGCCGAGATCGGCTTCCTCATCAATGACATAGCGGGGGAGCTGTCCAGCTACCAAGCGTCCCTGGACTCTGAGGGGCCCGAACGGCTTTCGGAGATCGAGGAGCGGCGCGCAGCACTGGCCAAACTCATCCGGAAGTACGCTCCGAGCATCGACGAGGTCTTGGAATGGGCGGCAGCGTCGAGGACCCGGCTTGACGAACTGCAGGATGACTCGAGCCGGATCGAAGCCCTCGATACCGAGGTAACCGCCGCGGAGTCGACGCTGCGAAAGCAAGCCGCGCGCATCTCGAAGTCGCGATCAAAGGCGGCCAAGGAGCTCTCCGCGCGCGTAAGTGCGGAGCTCACAGCGCTTGCGATGGCCGACGCAACCCTGGTGATCGAGGTGGACAGCCAAGGGCAGTTGGGGCCGCACGGCGTCGACGACATCTCCTTCCTCCTGCAACCGCATGCTGGCGCCCCTGCCCGTCCTCTCGGCAAGGGCGCGTCCGGTGGTGAATTGTCCCGCGTCATGCTTGCCATCGAAGTGGTCCTCGCCGCTGTGGACCCTGTGCCCACCTTTGTCTTTGACGAGGTAGATGCCGGAGTGGGCGGGCGTGCCGCCGTCGAGATCGGACGCCGGCTTGCCATGCTGGCCCGCCACGTCCAGGTGCTGGTGGTGACCCATCTGCCGCAGGTGGCCGCCTTCGCCGACCAACATATCCGCGTCACCAAGACCTCAGTCAGGGGAAGCGACGGCAAGACCGCCACGGGCTTCACGTCCAGCGACGTCCAGGTCCTCGATGACGAGGAACGCGTGAAGGAGCTTGCCAGGATGCTGGCAGGACAGGAAGACTCCGAGTCTGCGCGTGCGCATGCCCAGGAATTGCTGGACGACGCGAAGCTTCTGCCCCAACAGGCGTAGCCGCCCGGCAGCCGTCTGGGACATCGGTCACATGAACGCATTCGCCGGGCGGGGAGGCTCCTTCCGCGAGACCTGATCCCGCGCTGCGGATTCCCGGCCGGCTGAGCTGTTTTCCCCGGTCGGGTGGACTTTCCTCTTGATCCTTGCCCCACCGCAGGAGACTATTGAGCATTTGGGAAAACGGCTAGCGGATCCTTTGGAGGCGCAATTGATGATAGGCTCGAATTCCGTGGTGCAGCGATCAAATTCCCGTGTAAATTCCCGGTTCCCGGGCTCGTCCAAGACGACCAAACACATCTTTGTCACTGGCGGTGTGGCGTCCTCGCTCGGTAAGGGACTGACGGCTTCGAGCCTCGGCCACCTGCTGCGGGCGCGCGGTTTGTCTGTAACTATGCAGAAGCTCGATCCCTATCTCAACGTGGATCCGGGCACGATGAACCCCTTCCAGCACGGCGAAGTCTTCGTCACTGACGACGGCGCCGAAACCGACCTCGACATCGGACACTACGAGCGCTTCCTCGATGAGAACCTTGAGGGTTCGGCCAACGTCACAACCGGCCAGATCTACTCGACAGTCATCGCCAAGGAACGGCGTGGTGAGTACCTCGGCGACACCGTCCAGGTCATCCCGCACATCACGGATGAGATCAAGCGCCGCATGCGCCTCCCCGCTGAGGGCAAGAACGCTCCTGATGTCATCATCACCGAAATCGGCGGCACCGTTGGCGACATCGAGTCGCAGCCTTTCCTCGAGTCCGCACGCCAGGTCCGCCAGGACATCGGCCGGAACAACGTCTTTTTCCTGCACGTCTCCTTGGTGCCGTACATCGGCCCCTCGCAGGAACTGAAGACCAAACCAACGCAGCACTCCGTTGCCGCCTTGCGCTCCCTCGGCATCCAGCCGGAAGCGATCGTGATCCGTTCGGACCGCGAAGTGCCCGACGCCATGCGCGAAAAGATCGGCCGCATGTGCGACGTCGATATTGACGCCGTGGTCAACGCCGCCGATGCTCCCAGCATCTACGACATCCCCAAGACGCTGCACTCCCAGGGCCTTGACTCATACGTCGTCCGAGCCCTGGATCTCCCGTTCAAGGACGTCGACTGGACCAGCTGGGACAAGCTCCTCGAAGCAGTACACAACCCCAAGCACCATGTAGAAGTTGCCCTCGTGGGCAAGTACATCGACCTCCCGGACGCTTACCTGTCCGTGACCGAGGCTTTGCGTGCCGGCGGTTTCGCGAACGAAACCAGGGTCAAGATCCGCTGGGTCCCGTCCGACGAGTGCGAAACCCTCGAAGGCGCCACCAAGTCCTTGGCCGGCGTCGACGCCATTTGTGTTCCCGGCGGCTTCGGTATCCGTGGCCTGGAAGGCAAGCTGGGCGCGCTCAAGTTCGCCCGCGAGACAAAGCTTCCCGTGCTGGGCCTTTGCCTCGGTCTTCAGTGCATGGTCATCGAATACGCCCGCAACGTGGTCGGCCTCGAAGGCGCATCCTCCAGCGAGTTCGAGCCCGACTCCAAGTACCCGGTCATCGCCACCATGGAAGAACAGCTCGACATCGTGGACGGCAAGGGCGACCTTGGCGGCACGATGCGCCTGGGCCTTTACGAAGCCAAGCTGGATGAAGGCTCCGTGGTTGCAGAGACCTATGGCGCGACAACTGTTAGCGAGCGTCACCGCCACCGCTACGAAGTCAACAACAAGTACCGCGAGCAGATCGCAGCCGAGGGACTCGTGTTCTCCGGAACGTCTCCCGATGGCAAGCTGGTTGAGTTCGTGGAACTGCCGCGTGAAGTACACCCGTACTACGTGGCAACACAGGCCCACCCCGAGCTCAGCTCCCGCCCCACGCGCCCCCACCCGCTGTTTGCCGGCCTCGTGAAGGCTGCGCTTGAGCGTCAGTCGGGCGTGGATTCGCTAGCAAAGTCAGCCCGCAAGGTCGCTGCGAAGTAATCGCTCACACGAAAGGACGGCGCGATGCCCGGTATTTCTGAAACCCCCAGCACTTTTCGGAGGGTTTCGGACATGCCGAGCCCGCGCCGTCTTTTGTCGTCCAACAAGGTCTATGAAGGCCGTATTTGGGACGTCGTCAGTGACGCCTTCGAGCTGGGCGAAGACACCGGCACTTTGGTCCGCGACTACATCGACCATCCCGGCGCTGTAGCGGTACTGCCTATGAATGTCGACGGCGAAATCCTGTTGCTCAAGCAATATCGCCACCCCGTGGGCATGGATCTGTGGGAGATTCCTGCCGGGCTTCTTGATGTGGCCGGCGAAGACTTCGTAGTCGGCGCAGCCCGGGAGCTCGCAGAAGAGGCAGATCTCACCGCAGCCACGTGGAATGTCCTCGCCGACTTCTTCAATTCACCGGGATCCTCGAGCGAGGCGATCCGAATCTATCTGGCGCGGGGACTGGGAGACGTGCCCGAGGCCGAACGCCACGTCCGCACGGAGGAGGAATCCGAAATCGAGCTGGTGTGGGTGCCTCTCGATGAAGCTGTTTTGGCAGTGCTGGAAGGCCGCCTGCACAACCCGTCCGCCGTCGTCGGGATCCTCGCCGTCGCAGCTGCCCGCGCCGACGGCTTCAGGAACCTGCGACCGGCCAATGCCCCCTGGCCCGCCCACCCGAGCCAGCGCTGACCGTGCCCCAGCTCGCGGAGACCAGGGTCCAGACCGCCATTGACCGGGCCGTGACGGACTACCTGCAGCACCTCGGCGTGGAACGCGGCCTCGCAAGCAACACCTTGTCCGCCTACCGCAGGGATCTGTCCCGCTATTCGAACTTCCTGGCAGGGTCCGGTGTCGACAAGCCGGGAAATATCTCCCGCCACGATGTCACCGCCTTTGTCCAGGCCCTGGCCGACGGCTCAGACGGCGGCGCCGCACTCGGCGTCCGGTCGGCGGCACGCACCGTGGTCGCCGTCCGGGGCCTCCACAAGTTCTGGGCCCTGGAGGGGACGACGACGGCGGACCCCGCGAGCGATGTCCACCCGCCAATGCCCGGCAAGCGTCTGCCGAAGGCCATTAGCGTCGGCGAAGTGACCCGGATCCTCGAAGCCGCCGGTGCCGATACCGCCACCGGGTTGAGGGACCGGGCACTTTTGGAGTTCCTCTACTCCACGGGTGCCCGCATCAGCGAAGCGGTGGGGCTTGACGTCGACGATGTCTCCCTTGAGGCGGAGGCCGATGGGCCCGCGATCGTGCGGCTCTTCGGAAAGGGCTCCAAGGAGCGCTTGGTGCCGCTGGGGTCCTACGGTGCCCGCGCCGTCGGATCCTATGTGGTCCGCGGAAGGCCTGCGTTGGCCGCCAAAGGAAAAGGCACCCCGGCGCTGTTCCTGAATGCCCGCGGCGGCCGGATCAGCAGGCAAAGCGCCTGGACCATTCTCAAGACTGCGGCCGAGAAGGCCAACATCACCAAGGATGTCTCCCCGCACACCCTGAGGCATTCTTTCGCCACTCATCTGCTTGAGGGCGGCGCCGATGTCCGCGTGGTGCAGGAACTCCTGGGCCATGCCTCGGTGACCACCACACAGGTGTATACCTTGGTCACTGCCGACACATTGCGCGAGGTGTATGCGGCTGCGCATCCGCGGGTGCTCGGCTGACCCCTCGCGCTGCACGCTGGAGACTTACCGCGGTCCGGTTACGCCAAGACCTTGAAGGTCAGCTCCACCGCGTTCAAGAACAGCGCCAGAATGGACATCCCGAGGCCGGCCACGAGCAGAAGGCCCGGGTGCGCCAAGCCGACAACCACCCGCCTCAGATCAGGCCGGGAGCGCAGGAATTTCCTTGGCACCCGTGAGCTGGCGGGACTTTGGCTCCAGCCACGCAAACGTCGCAGGAACCAGGCGCAGCGGACGATGAAAGCCATCCACAGGACCGAAATGACAAGCGGGACTGCTGCCACGAGCAAGTTGAAGCCGAGGGCCGTCACTTCGCGCTCGGAATTTCCCACTGCGGCCTGGACAGTCGTGGAGATCGAGGCGCTCATGACCACTGAGACGCCCCACACGAGGAATGCAGTCACCAAGGCAAGGAATCTCACGAAGAAGTGGCCAAGCACTGATTCGTTTTGTGGTTTCAAATGCCTGCGGGGAGTAGCGTTCAGCACCGCGAGTGTAGACAGAAGGGTCGGCAGCGCGGCCATGCCGACCAGCAGGTACCAGCTCCAGCCGGCCAGGTCCAGGAATTCATCGAGGATGATCAACACCGCCCAGAAACCGGTCCATGCCCACCCGGCGTAGAGCGGATGCCGGACCAGCCAGCCAGGCAGCCAGGCCTCGGAGGCGTCCGCTGCCTGGGCACTCGCCTCGCTCCCCGGGGCATCTGCTTCTCCCGGCGGGGCACTCGCCGTCGTGGGACCTTCACCCCCATCCACGCTCATGGGCCAACTGTAGCAAGGACACACTTGCGAAGCCCCGCAGAGTTAGGCTTGGTCAATGACTGCAGCCCACGTCACCCTGTGCTTCCTGCTCCGCGACGGCGACGCCGGACAAGAGGTGCTCCTGGGTCGGAAGAAGACCGGCTTCGGCACAGGGAAGATTGTGGGCGTAGGCGGACATGTGGAGTCCGGAGAGACAGCGGCCGAAGCCGTATGCCGGGAAGTTCAGGAGGAAATCTTCGTCCATGTGGAAGAAGAGGACCTCATTCCCGCCGGGACAGTGGATTTCGTCTTCCCCGCCAAGGCCGAGTGGAACATGTTCACCACGGTGTATCTGACCGAGAGATGGACAGGCGAGCCAGCCGAGAGTGATGAAATAGCGCCGCAGTGGTACCGCGTGGAAGGACTCCCTGTCGAACAGATGTGGGCCGACGCCGAACATTGGCTGCCCGCCATGATTTCCGGTCAACGCATCGCAGTTGAAGTTGTGCTCGCTGATGACAACGAAAGTGTCGCCGAAGTTCACACTGGCGAGTGGCTGGATTCGGGAGCAGCGCGCTAGCTGCGAGGAATCTTCAAGAAAGCTTGGTTGGAAATGTAACTTTGTCCGGCTTCTTGGAAATTACCCTCGTAGCCGGTAACCACAGGCTTAAAACTTCAAGGGGGGACCATGCTTTCGGAACGGGAGCTGGCGTTTATCACGCTTCACAAGGACTGTTACCCACGCGTTTTCGGCTTTGTTCGACGACGCGTTTCAGATGCGGAATTAGCGCAGGAGCTTGCGGCGGACGTGTTTCGCGTGGCATGGCAAAAATGGGATGTAGCAAGGGCGACTGAACCCGCGTGGTTGTTCGCCGTAGCTCGGAATCTGCTGGGGAACGCCTACCGTAGCCACGAACGTCAGCAGGCATTGCATTTGCGGCTTAGGGAATCCGCAGGTGCCACCGGTGCTGCTGCCGAAAGGAACGAAGTTGTGGAACATGCCATGGCTGCTTTGAGGGAAAAGGACCGTGACGTCCTGCAACTCGCGTATTGGGATGAACTCTCGATCGCAGAAATCGCCGGCGTGCTGCAGTGTAGCGAATCGGCCGCCAAGGTGCGTCTACACCGAGCCCGCGAGGCATTCCGCAAGGCCATGCCGGTCCGGGCCGAAACCGCTTCACAGAAGATGGGGGCATGAAATGGATGCCATCAAGAATTTGATTTCCGCAACTGATCCGTTGAAAGCAGATCCCGTTACCGTCCCAGATGCCGAGACCGTCCTCCGGCAGATTGTCACGGACCGCTCCGAGACCGTTGACAAGATGCCGCCCAATATCCGGTCATTGGCCGATGCCAGGCGACAGCGTGCAGTGCGTCTCGCCGGGCTGCTGACCATCGCTGCGGCTGCCGTGACGGCAGGCGTGCTGGTGGTGTCGAATCTGGGCGCGTTGACCGGGGCTCCTGCTCCGGCCAATTCCGGGCATGTGACTCCGGCTCCCTCCGCCACCCCGTCAACCTCCGCAACGCCCACTGCGACACCAACACCAACCCCAACACCAACACCAACACCAATAAGCATGGCCCCCGCTGTCCGGTGGAAGACGTTTACAGACGCGACATCGCAGGCGACGTTCGAGCTGCCGGAAAGCTGGTTCGTAGTGGAGCGACCGACCATGATTGCCGGCGGATCGTACAACCAGGCTTCAATACGGAACGCCGAGAACAAGCAGGTGGCGGTGCTGAACTTGGTCTACGACGGGGCTATTGGTGGCTGTGCCAATCCCAAGCCGTACGCTCCAAAATCGGTCACAGTCCTGGATTCAGTCGATCTGGATATCCCGCAGAAGCCCGACAAGGTCGCTGAGTTCTCTGCGTACAAGGGAGCCGCTCTCGGCCCTTCTCGCTTCACCTTCACCGTGATCGAAGGCGATCGCGTCTACGGCACAGTCGCGCTCTCGGAGGAGCATGAGTTGCCCGGAACACCTGTGTGCCACCAGGTCAATGGCATTACGGGACCGAGCAATGTTCCTTCCGTCGACTTCGGTGATACATCGGCGATGGCCGCGGACGGCTCAAACGCACCTCTCGTCTTCGACACCATGGCGGAGGCACGGGCCTACATGCAGACGCAGGATTACCAGGATATGAAGCGGATGTTGAGCTCTTTGTCCCTGAAGCCCAGCAAAACTGTGGTCTCCTCTATTTACACAAGCCAAGCTGCGAAGGTCCAGTTCGATTTGCCAACGGGATGGACAGCGGCCGAGGTGCCCGCGGGGACGGCGGAATTCCCGGCCTTTGGGATTGACGTCACCAACGAGTCTGGCAAGAGGGTCGCCCAGCTGTACCGCGGCTCCGGAGGTGGCCTCGGTGGCGCCTGCGGTCCCAGTGAGCGCTACAAAGTGACGGAGCTCGATTCCTTCGCGATGGGCTTTTTGGGGGCGGAGACAGTGGGGGCCCGATTCTCGTACCGTGTGCTGGATCAGACCTCGGTGGGCAAAGGCCTGAGCTATGAAGTGGGTCTCGTCGACAAGTCCAGCGGTCAGCTGACTGACACGTGCCCGGGCCTGATGTACGCCGTGGTCAGCGGTGCCCCCAAGGGCTCCCTGTCCTTCGCGGACCGGGCCATCCTGGGGCAGGGAGCCCCGGTCTTCGGCACCATGCAGGAGGCCATTGCCTACATGGGCACGCCCGAGTACACAAAACTGAAGCTCATGATGACGAGCCTCGTACTCACCGATTAGCAAACCTGGCTACAGGACAATAACGACGGCGGGCCGGCCACCTCCTAGGCGGGTGACCGGCCCGGCGTCGTACTTGGTGAAATTACGGCAGGTGCCGTTCATCCACGCCGTTGTATTCGCTGAGCGGACGGATCAGGGAGTTCGATCCGAGCTGCTCCATGATGTGTGCGGTCCAGCCGGTGATGCGGCTGGCGACGAACAGCGGGGTGAAGGTGGGGGTGTCGAAGCCCATGAGGTGGTACGTGGGACCGGCGGGGTAGTCGAGGTTGGGTTTGATCGCCTTGGCCTCGTCCATGGCCTGTTCCAGCCCGTTGTACAGGCCCAGGATCTCCGGCCGGCCGTAGTGGGCGATCATCTTGTCCAGCGCTGCCTTCATGGTGGGCACCCTGGAGTCCCCGTGCTTGTAGACGCGGTGCCCGAATCCCATGACCTTCTTCTTCTGCGCAAGGGCGTGCTCCATCCAGGTCTTCGCCCGGCCGGCGGCCTCATCGAGCGATTCCTCGGTGCGGATCCCGATTTCCTCGAAGGTGTGCATGACGGCCTCGTTGGCGCCACCGTGCAGCGGACCCTTGAGGGCACCGATCGCCGCGGTGACCGCGGAGTGCAGGTCCGAGAGCGTGGAGGTGACAACGCGGGCCGTGAAGGTGGACGCGTTGAAGGAGTGCTCGGCGTAAAGGATCATCGAGACGTTGAAGGCCTTCACGACCTCGTCCACCGGGTCCTCGCCGAAGGTCATCCACAGGAAATTCGCGGAATATCCGAGGTCGTCCCGCGGTGCCACGGGTTCGATGGCCTGGCCCTCCGCGCGCCGGCGGCGCTGGTCGTAGGCGACCACTGCCGGCATGGCGGCGAACAGGTCAATTGCCTTGGTCATGTTGGCTTCGGGCGTGGATACCTCGGCCAGCGGGTGCCGTGCTCCCAGCACTGAAGCGGCCGTTCGGCAGACATCCATGGGGTGGGCAGTCGTCGGCAGAGTATCGATGACCTGCTTCACTACAGGGTCAAGGGCGCGGCCCGCGCGCTCGCGGGCTGTGAACTCTGCAAGTTCCTCCGGCGTGGGCAGTTCACCGTTCCACAGCAGGAAGGCAACTTCCTCGAAGCTGCACTTGGCGGCGAGTTCCTGCACGGGGTAGCCGCGGTAGAGCAGCGAGTTGGTGTCCGGGTTGACCTTGGAGATCGCGGTGTAGTCAACCACGACGCCGGCCAGGCCCTTCTTGATCTCAACAGCTACCATGCTGTCCTCCTTCGTTCATCGGCAAGCACTCCGGAATAGCCCGGAGCGCCTGCATCCCTTGGTTGATCCAGTTACCGGCTGAGCCCAGGAATCTGGAAGTTGAAAACGCTCGTGTCGAAGTGGTTGTAGGCCTCGTAGTCCACGAGGTCATAGAGGCGTGCACGGGTGAGCATGTTCTCCACCTGCGCCTCCTGCGTTCCTGTGGCCTTGATCGTTTCCAGCGTACGCTCTGCAGCCCCCATGGCAATGCGGAGCAAGGTGACCGGGTAGATCACCATGTTCACGCCGACGCCCTGGAGCTGTTCCACGGTGAATAGCTCGCTCTTGCCGAACTCGGTCATGTTGGCCAGGATCGGCACATCCACTGCATCACGGATGGCTTGGAACTCGCTGAGATCCTTCATGGCTTCCGGGAAGATCGCGTCCGCGCCGGCGTCGACCAGTGCCCGGGCACGTTCCTGCGCGGCCTCTATGCCCTCGACGGCGCGGATGTCGGTCCGGGCCATGATGAGGAAGTTCGGGTCGCGACGGGCATCGGCCGCCGCACGGATGCGCTTGGCGGCGGTGTCGACGTCGACCACGTTCTTGCCGTCCAGGTGCCCGCAGCGCTTGGGGTTGAACTGGTCCTCGATATGGCAACCGGCCAGCCCGGCGTTTTCCAGTTCCTGGATGGTGCGGGCCACGTTCATCGGCTCGCCGAATCCGGTGTCCGCGTCCACGAGGCACGGGAGTTCGGTCATACGGGCGATCTGGCCTGCCCGGGTGGCCACTTCGGTGAGGGTGGTGAGACCGATGTCCGGCAGGCCGAGGTCGTTGGCGAGGACAGCACCGGAGATGTAGACCCCGGGGAAGCCCTTCTCCTCGATCAGGCGTGCCGAGAGCGGGTTGAAGGCACCGGGGAACTGCTGGATGGTTCCGGAAGCGAGCATCCCGCGCAGGGCGAGGCGCTTCTGCTCCGGGGTGGTCTTGGAGTAGAGCATCTAGAAGAGTCCCTTCGGAGCGGCGGCAAGGTCGATGACGCCGGGTGCCGCGGTGATGTTCAGCTGGTCCAGTTCGCCCGGGCCCAGTTCCGGGAGGCGCTCGACGGCGGCGAGGAACCTCTCGATCTCGGACGCCTCGACGAGGCCCGCGGCGAGTGTGCGGAACTTGTTCACGTACTGCTCGCGGGCAAACGGCCGGGCACCGAGCGGGTGGGCGTCGGCCACGGCGATCTCATCGGTGATGACGGTGCCGTCCGTGAGTGTGATGACAACGGTGCCGCCGAAGGCCTTTTCCGCGATGTTCAGGGAGTGGTAGCGGCGGGTCCATTCGGGGTCTTCCACGGTGGTGACCTTGTGCCAGAGTTCCACGGTGTCCGCGCGCGCGGCGCGTTCCGGGCTGTAGGAGTCGACGTGGTGCCAGGCGCCGTCCTGCAGCGCGACGGTGAAGATGTACGGGATGGAGTGGTCCAGGGTTTCCCGGCTCGCGGTGGGCGAGTATTTCTGGGGGTCGTTGGCGCCGGAACCGATCACGTAGTGCGTGTGGTGGCTGGTCTTGATCAAGACGGAGGCCACGTTGGCCGGGTCCGTGGCCTCGGGGTGCTCCTTGTGGAGTTTGCGGGCGAGGTCGATCCAGGCCTGGGCCTGGTACTCGGCGGAGTGTTCCTTGGTGTAGGTGTCCAGGATGGCCCGCTTGGGCTCCCCGGCCTCGGGCAGCGGAACCTCGTAGGAGGCGTCCGGGCCGTCCAGCATCCAGGCGATCACGCCGTCTTCGCCTTCATAGATGGGCACGGGGGAGGTCTGGCCGCGCATTGAGCGGTCCACGGCTTCGACGGCCATCTTGCCGGCGAACGCCGGAGCGTGGGCTTTCCAGGTGGAGATTTCGCCCTTGCGGGACTGCCGTGTGGCGGTGGTGGTGTGCAGGGCCTGGCCGACGGACTGGAAGATCGTTTCGACGTCCAGGCCCAGGAGGGTGCCGATGCCGGCGGCGGCGGACGGGCCGAGGTGCGCTACGTGGTCGATCTTGTGCTTGTGCAGGCAGATGGCCTTGACCAGGTCCACCTGGATTTCATAGCCGGTGGCAATGCCGCGGATCAGGTCCTTGCCGCTGGAGCCGACGTGCTGGGCCACGGCGAGAATCGGCGGGATGTTGTCCCCCGGGTGGGAGTAGTCCGCGGCCAGGAACGTGTCGTGGTAGTCGAGTTCGCGCACGGCCACGCCGTTTGCCCAGGCGGCCCACTCGGGGGAGACCTTGTCGCTGATCCCGAAGACGGACGAGCCCTTGCCGTTGGTGGTCGGCGCGTGGGTCAGGGCCTGCGACCGGGCAGCGATGATCGGTCCGCGGTTCAGCGAAGCAATGGCGACGGAGGCATTGTCGATGATCCGGTTGATGATCATGTCGGTGACCTCGGGAGTCACTTCGACGGGGTCGGCGGCGACGGTGGCGATCTTGTGCGCCAGCTGCTCCTCACGGGCAAGGTTCTCTTCGCTCTTGTAGACGCGGACGTGGTTGTTCTTCACCATGGTGCTCCTTCTAGTGAGGGGTGTGGGTGGCTTTGACGTGGGAAAGACTGCGGTGCAGATGGACTGTGGTGGCGGCTTTGGCGAGCCGGGGGTTGCCTGCCGCGATGGCTTCGGCGATCGCGGCGTGCTCGGCCGCGGCGGCATGGAGGCGTTCGTCGTCGTCGGCCGCGAGGCGGCGGACCCGCACGAGGTGGACGCGCAGACTGCGCATGGCCTGGGCGAGGTAGGAATTGGAGATGGCCTCGTCGATCGCTTCGTCGAGCCTTCCCACCAGGGCGTAATAGTCGTGCCGGGAGGGGTCGCTGTCGTTGAGCATCTCCGGTGCCCGGAGGAGCTTGGCGTGGAGTTGCTCGAACACCGGGCGTTCACCGCGTTCCGCGGCGAGGGCGGCGGCTTTGCCTTCCAGGGTTTCGCGCAGCTCGAACAGTTCGTCGATGTCGTCCAGCGAGATATCGGTGACGACGACGCCGCGGCCGCCTGCCGCCGTCGTCAGTCCTTCCGCGCTGAGCCGGCTCAGTGCCTCCCGGACCGGTGTGCGGGACACGCCCAGGCGTTCGGATTGTTCCACTTCTGCGAGGACCGTTCCGGGTGCCAAGCGCCACTCAATGATGTCTTCGCGCAGGGCCGCATAGGCTTTGTCGCTGGCACGCATGGACCCTCCTTCGCTGGGTGGACGTCCTCAGTGTATACACAAATGGCGATCAAGCCTAGCTTTTCTTGAGAATAGTCGGCAGATGATCGGGCTGTGTATACATCCAGGATGGATTGTGGGCTAACTGCGGTTCCAGCGGTATTCGTTCTCCGGCCGTCCCGGGGTACCGTATCGCGCATTCCGTGTGACCATTCCGGCGTCGGCCAGGTACTCGAGATAGCGGCGCACGGTGACCCGGGACATCCCAAGGGCGACAGTTGCCTCGCTTGCCGACACGGCCCGGCCAAGGCTGGCCAGGAGGTCTTTGACGGACTCCAGGCTATGGGCCGAAAGGCCCTTGGGCAGTGGGACTTCGGTGGGCGCGCGGAGACTGGCAAACGCCTGGTCCACATCGCTTTGCGAGGCTCCACTCGCCCGAGCGCCCGACGCCGGTGCGGCGAGTTGCTCGCGGAAGGTGCGGTAGCTGGCGAGTTTGTCTGCGAACGTTGCGAACGTGAAGGGCTTGATGAGGTACTGCACCACTCCGATCGACACCGCGCTGCGGACAATGTTCACTTCCCTGACGGCGGTGATGGCGATGATGTCCGCAAGGAGTCCCGAAGCGCGCATTCGGCGGGCAACATCCAGTCCGTGAAGATCCGGCAGGTTCATGTCCAGCAGGACGAGGTCCACCGGCTGTCCCGCAACGGCGAATTCGTTGAGTAGCCGCAGGGCCGACTGTCCGTCCGGGGCCGTTCCCGCAACAGTGAAGCCGTCGATTCGGCCGACGTAGACGCCATGGGCATCGGCGGCGATGGGTTCGTCCTCGACAACGAGGACGCGGATTTCGGTCATTCGGCTTCTTTCCTGGAGTCCGGCGCGGGGAGCGCCACGCGGAAGAACGCACCGCCCAAGGCGCTCATAGATTCGCTGATGGACAGCGTACCGCCAAGCCGCTGAACTGCTTGCCGGACCAAGGCCAAGCCCACGCCACGGGAAGGAGCTCCGGGTTGACCCGCCTGGCCGATGCCGGCGGCCTTGGTGCTGAATCCGTATTGCCAGACGTCGTCCACGATGCCGGGATCGATGCCGTGGCCGGAATCGACAACCGTGAAGGTGGTTCCTCCAGGTCCGGAATCGATGCCCAGTTCCACTTTGCGCGGCGGGGGAGCGGCGGCGGCCGCGTCGAGGGCGTTGTCCAGCAGGTTTCCCAAAATCGTCACAAGGTCCTGCACGGCGAGGCCCTGGAGGCCGTCCCCGCCGGTCACCGTGACCGTCAGCTCCGCTCCGCGTTCGTGCGCCTCGGCTGACTTCCCCATGATGAGTGCACTCAGGACGGGCTCGTCCACTGATGCCACGAGGTGGTCGGTCAGCTGCTGACTCAGTTCAAGGTCCTTGGTGGCAAAGTCCAAGGCATCGGTGGTCCGCCCGAGCTCCATGAGCGACACGATGGTGTGCAGCCGGTTGGCGTGTTCATGTGTCTGGGCCCGCAAGGCGTCGGACAGGGTCTTCATGGTTTCGAGTTCGCTGCCGAGGGACTCGATTTCCGTCCTGTCCCGGAGCGTGGCCACGGTCCCGAACACGGCAGGCCGCTGCCGGCCCCTCATTCCGGGCGGCCCCACTGCCGGCGCCTGGTTCACCACCAGGATGCGCGAGCCCGTGAGGTGGATTTCGTCGTGCGCCGTCCGGCCGGACTCGAAGAGGCGGTGGAGGCTGGGATCCAGGGGCAGGTCAGAAAGGCGCGGGGCGGCTCCTGCGGCGGGATCGACGTCGGACCGTTCCAGTCCCAGCAGTTCCGCAGCCTGGTCGTTGTACATGACCACCCTGCCGCCGGTGTCGATCAGCACCACGCCTTCGCGGACCGAATGCAGGACCGACTCGTAATACGCGAACAATTGCGCCAATTGCTCCGGTCCCCAGCCCCTGGTGACCGCGCGCAGGTACCGGCCCAATAGCCACGAGGCGAGGGAGCCGCCTGCGAGCATGGCCAGCGAGATGCCGATGATCGCCGTGAGTCGCGCTGACACGGCGACGTCCACCGTCCGCACCGTGACACCCGCCGCCACGAGGGCATGGACTTTGCCGGAGGAATCCTCCACGGGAACGATGGTTCGCACGGATGGGCCCAAGGTACCTGCGGTGACTTCGGTGAAGGTCTGACCTCGGAGGGCAGGATCGATGGTGCCGATGTAGGGTTTGCCGATTTCGTCAGGGTTCGGATGGGTCCAGCGGGTCCGGTCCGGAGCCATGATGGTGATGAAATCGGCATGGGCATTGGCCGTCACCACCTGGGCATATGGCTGCAGGGTGGCGGACGGGTTCGGCGTGGCGGCTGCTTGAAGCACGAGCGGATTGGCTGCGATCGCGGCGGCCACCGCCTGCATGCGCTGGCCGGCATCGTTGTAGGCCCGGTCCCTCGCGTCCAGGAAGGCTGCCGTGCCCACGATGGCGGTGAGCGCCAGCACGAACAGTAGATTCGCCACAAAGAGTCTCCGGGCGATGCTCCAGCGTCGGATCACGTGCTCCTTTCTGCGGGCCATCCTGTGACCAATATGAACGCAACAGTGATACATGTCACGCCACGCCTAATGATGGGTATCACAGCAGAGCGACGCAGGGACATTTTGCAGGGACCACGGCGCTTTCCAGAGTATCTATAAGGAGCAAAGCCATGACCTCTCAAAGAGGAGAGATTGCACCCGCGAAGGCCGGGCGCAAGGGGCTGGACAAGTCGCATTACCTCTACATCGCCGTGATCGCCGCAGTTGTGCTGGGCGCCGTCGTCGGCTTGCTTTTCCCGGAAGTGGGTAAATCCCTCAAGCCTTTGGGTGACGGCTTCATCAAGCTCATCAAGATGATGATCGCCCCGGTCATCTTCTGCACCATCGTCCTGGGCATCGGATCGATCGCCAAGGCTGCCACCGTTGGCAAGGTCGGAGGGCTCGCACTCATCTACTTCCTGGTGATGTCAACCTTCGCGCTCGCCATCGGTTTGGTAGTTGGCAACATCATCCACCCGGGCGAGGGCCTGAAGCTGATCCCGTACAACCCGAACGCGCCTGCTTCCGCGAACAGTACCGCTGACTTCCTGCTGGGCATCATCCCGGGAGACATTCCCGTGCTGCCCACGCTCTTGGTAGCCATCCTGGTGGGCTTCGCGCTGCAGCGCATGGGCTCGCAGGGCCAGCCGGTACTCAAGGCCATCCAGCACGGGCAGGCACTCGTCTTCCGCATCCTCATCATGATCATGTGGCTGGCTCCCGTCGGTGCTTTCGGCGCCATCGCCGCAGTGGTCGGTGCCACCGGTGTGAAGGCCATCTTCGGCATGCTCACCCTGATGGTTGCGTTCTACATCACCTGCGCGCTGTTCATCGTCGTGGTGCTCGGAACCTTGCTGCGGGTGGTTGCGGGCGTCAGCATCTTCCAGCTGATGAAGTACCTGGCCCGCGAGTACCTGCTCATCTTCTCCACCTCATCCTCCGAAGCGGCGCTGCCGAGGCTCATCGCCAAGATGGAGCACCTCGGCGTTTCCAAGCCGGTTGTCGGTGTCACGGTGCCTACTGGCTACTCCTTCAACCTGGATGGAACTGCCATCTACCTGACCATGGCCTCGCTGTTCGTCGCCAATGCCATGGGTATCCCGCTGGACCTGGGTGCGCAGGTATCGCTGCTGGTGTTCATGATCATTGCGTCCAAGGGAGCGGCCGGCGTTTCCGGTGCAGGCCTTGCTACCCTGGCCGCAGGCCTGCAGGCACACCGGCCCGAATTGCTGGGCGGCGTAGGCATGATCGTTGGCATCGACCGTTTCATGTCGGAAGCCCGCGCCCTGACCAACTTCACGGGCAACGCCGTCGCCACGGTGTTGATCGGTACCTGGGTCAAGGAAATCGACCGCAACCAGGTCACCAACGTCCTCTCCGGTGCAACGCCGTTCGACGAGCTGACCATGATCAGCCACCACGCTGAACCCGAAGTGAAAGAGGCCGTGGCCGCTTAGTCCGGCACACTGTTTCGAAGCATCCACGCCGGCAAGGCAGGAACCCGTCATGGGGACCTGCCTTGCCTGCTTTTCATTGCACGTTTTTGTTGCATGCGGGCCAAACCTTCTACCTCAGCTAGAAGGTAAAGGCTCAAACTGCGGGCAATGTCAAGTTCCCCAGAATGCCGTGTCGGGCGCTGTAGCCTAGGTGGGGAGCAGTGCTGGTGCTGGAGACAGCCGCAGGAAATGACCGTCGTGGAGAGAGTGGATAGATACGTGAGCAGCGAACGGGGAACGACTACGCTGGAGGGCACGGATTTCGATCTGGAAGACGCCGTCATGGGGCCCACGGGCCGCCCGCACCGCGACTTCCCCGAGCCCGCGCCACTGGCCTCCCATGGCCCGGCCCGCGTCATCGCCATGGTCAACCAGAAGGGCGGCGTGGGCAAGACCACGTCAACCATCAACCTCGCCGCTGCGCTCGCAGAATACGGCCGGCGCGTCCTGCTTGTTGACTTCGATCCGCAGGGAGCCCTTTCCGCGGGGCTCGGAACGAACCCGCACGAGCTCGACCTCACCGTGTACAACGTCCTGATGGACCGCAAAGTGGACATCCGCGACGCCATCCAGAAGACCGGCGTCGAAGGCATCGACCTCCTACCGGCGAACATCGACCTCTCCGCTGCGGAGGTCCAGCTGGTCAACGAGGTAGCCCGCGAGCAAGTGCTGGACCGCGCGCTCAAGAGCGTCGAGGACGACTACGACGTCGTGCTCATCGACTGCCAGCCGTCCCTTGGCCTCCTGACGGTCAATGCCTTGACGGCTGCGCACGGCGTCATCATCCCGCTGATCTGCGAATTCTTCGCCCTCCGCGCGGTGGCACTGCTCGTCGAAACGATCGAAAAGGTCCAGGACCGGTTGAACCCTCGCCTGCAGGTGGACGGCGTGCTCGCCACGATGTACGACGCCCGCACCCTGCACAGCCGCGAAGTCATTTCGAGGCTCGTGGAGGCGTTCGGGGACAAAGTCTTCGAGACCGTCATCAAGCGTTCCATCAAGTTCGCCGACGCCACAGTTGCCGCGGAGCCCATCACCAGCTACGCCGGAAACCACATCGGTGCCGATGCCTACCGCCGCCTGGCCAAGGAACTGATTTCGCGCGGCGGCGCACCCTAGCCCGCGTGGCAGAACCGCTCACCCCGGGAGCCTCGCCCGCGGGACGGAAGGCCGGCTTTGAGGTCCGGCTGGCGAACTTTACCGGCCCCTTCGATCTCCTGCTCGGCCTGATCTCCAAACACAAGCTGGACATCACCGAAGTTGCGCTGGCCACCGTCACGGATGAGTTCATCAAGTACATCCGGCGCCTGCAGGAACTGGGCGAGGACTGGGCTCTGGACGAGGCCAGCGAATTCCTGGTCATCGCCGCAACCCTCCTGGACCTCAAGGCCGCAAGGCTCCTGCCGGCCGGCGAAGTCGAAGATGCCGAGGACATTGCCTTGTTGGAGGCCCGGGATCTCCTCTTCGCCCGGCTCCTGCAGTACAAGGCTTTCAAGCAAGTGGCCGCGATCATGTCCGGCACCCTGGAGTCCGAAGCCCGGCGCTTCCCGCGGCAAGTTGCGTTGGAAGGGCATTTCGCGGCGATGCTGCCCGAACTGATTTGGCGCCACACTCCGGAGCAATTCGCCGCGCTTGCGGCCAAAACCCTGGCGCCGAAGGACAACACGCCCGAGGAAGTCGGACTCGACCACCTTCACGGATCACCCGTCAGCGTCAAGGAACAAGCCGAGATCATCGGGTACCGCCTGCAGCGCGGCCAGCCGCAATCTTTCAGGGCACTGATTGCCGACGCAGAGTCCACGCTCGTTGTCGTGGCCCGGTTCCTGGCGCTCCTTGAGCTGTTCCGCGACCGCGTGGTGGCGTTTGATCAGCCGGGTCCGCTCGCCGAACTGACCGTCCGCTGGACAGGGCGCCCCGAAGGATGGAGCAGTGACAATTTGAGCGACGAGTACGAGCAGATCGACGAAGGAGAGGAGCCGCTGTGAGCGAGCAGGATACAGGCGGGGACGGCCTCGCCGAGCTTAAGGCCTTGCCCGGTGGCGCCCGCGCGGCTCTCGAAGCCGTCCTGATGGTGGTCGACCAACCGGCCACCGCGGAAGAGCTAGCGGCCGGGCTCAACGTGACGGTCGCCGCCGTCGAGGATTTGCTGGAGGGACTGCGGCAGGAGTATAGCGGCTATACTGTTAAAGCCCCGGGCAGGGACGCTGAAGACTTGCACACTGATGCAAGTGCCAGCGCTGCACCCCGGGGTTTTGAGTTGCGGAACGTTGCCGGAGGGTGGCGGATCTATTCACGCGCGGATTTTGCCGACGTCGTGGGCAGGTTCGTTCTCGAAGGCCAGACCGCGCGGCTGACGCAGGCAGCCCTTGAAACCATGGCGGTCATCGCGTACCGGCAGCCGGTTTCCAGGGCCAGGGTGTCGGCCATCCGCGGCGTCAATGTCGATTCAGTCGTTCGGACCCTTGTCCAACGCGGGCTGATCGAGGACTCGGGTACCGATCCTGAATCGGGGGCGATCCTTTACCGGACCACCTCGTACTTCCTCGAACGCATGGGCATTGGCTCGGTGGCGGAACTGCCTCAATTGTCCCCCCACCTTCCGGGGCTGGAGGGCATCGAGGAGTTCTTCGACGCCGAACGCATGTAGTCGCGGGAACCCGGCCGCAGGCAAGCTAAACAACTCAATATTGCAAGGATCTACAAACGCCTGGCTAGTAGCGGGCAGACACACAGGACAGATATTCTCTGTCCGGCTGGCTTAGTTGAGAAAGAACAAGCCGGCCACCATAACAAAAGGACGGGTCATGACACAGGCGGGACGCCAGGGTTCACCACGTAATAGTTCGGGACGAAACAATTCCGGACGCAACGAGTCGCAAGACTCAGGCCGCAACAACGCAGGCCGCAGCAGTGCCGGCCGCGCAGGAGGCAGCAGTTTTGGTGCCGGCCGGGGTGGCGCAAGCCGTGCCGGTGGCGCCTCAGGCGGCAGCAAGCGTAGCTTCTCCCCGGGCGGAGAACGCCCCTTCAAGCCCACACGTCCGCGTGAAGAACGCCCCTTCGATCCGGACAACCCCACCTCGGCCGGAGGCTACGAGCGTCGTGAAGACGCGAGGCCAGCCAAGGCCCCCCGCAAGCCAGGCTCCAACAAGCCCGGCTTCGGCAAGGCGCCGGGTACGCCGGGCGCATTGAAGCCCAAGACAAGCACCAAGAAACAGTACGCTTCCCGCGCCTTCGGCAGCGAGCGCTTCGGCCAGAACCTTGGACCGATCCGCAAGCCCCGCGGCCGCCGCGGCGAGGTGGCCCAGTCCGAGCAGCACGACGCCGATGGCGTCCGCCTTCAGAAGGTCATGGCCCAGGCCGGCGTGGCTTCCCGCCGCGTGTGCGAGGAAATGATCGAGGAAGGCCGCGTCGAGGTCAACGGCCAGCTCACCACCGAGCTCGGCATGCGCGTCGACCCCGCCAGCGCCGTGATCCACGTCGACGGCATTCGCATCCAGCTCGATGACACCATGCTCTACATGGTGTTCAACAAGCCCAAGGGTGTCGTTTCCACGATGGAAGACCCCGAGGGCCGTCCCTGCATCAGCGATTTCCTCAAGTCCGCCAAGAACAAGGGCGAGCGTCTCTTCCACGTCGGCCGTCTTGACGTCGCCACCGAGGGCCTGTTGCTGCTGACCAACGACGGCGAACTCGCCAACCGCTTGACGCACCCTTCCTATGAGGTGCCCAAGACGTACCTGGTACAGGTCCGCGGTCCGTTCCCGCAGGGCGTCGGCGCGCAGCTGAAGGCCGGCATCGAGCTCGAAGACGGCATCGCGTCCGTCGACTCCTTCAAGCTCGTGGATTCCACTCCGGGCCACGTGCTGATCGAGGTTGTGCTGCATTCCGGCAAGAACCGTATTGTCCGCCGCTTGTTCGAAGCCGTGGGTTTCCCCGTGCTTCGCCTCGTGCGCGTCAAGATCGGTCCCATCGGCCTGGGCGACCAGCGCCAGGGCAGCATCCGCAACCTCGGCAAGCAGGAAGTCGGACACCTCCTGGCCTCCGTAGGACTGTAAGGCATGTCGGCATTCCACTCGCACGGCCGGGGCCACCTTGACGGCCCGGTGGTCGTTTTCGGCACCGGCCTGCTCGGAGCCAGCATCGGTCTCGGCCTGCGTGGCCGGGGTGTCTCCGTGTTCCTGTCGGACCCGTCGCCAACCAACCAGGCCGTGGCCGTGGATATCGGTGCGGGCCGGCCTCTGTCCGAGCTTGAGAACCCACCCCAGCTGGTTGTTGTCGCGGCGCCACCGGATGTGACGGCCGACGTCGTCCAGCGTGCCCTGGGTGAATACCCGGAGGCCGTCGTGGTGGACATTGCCAGCGTCAAGCAGGCAATCCAGGCAGAGCTCCGCGGCCGTGGAGTGGACATGTCCCGCTACGTCGGGACGCACCCGATGGCGGGGCGCGAGAAGTCTGGGCCCGTCGCTGCCCGCGGCGAGCTCTTCACGTCCATGCCTTGGGTCCTTTGCCCGTCCGACGAGACCAGCGCCGACGCGCTTCAGACCGCGCGTTCCCTTGCCGGGGACCTGGGGGCAATAGTCTCCCAGTTCACGGCGGAGGAACACGATGAAGCCGTTGCTTTGGTGTCGCATTTGCCCCAGGTGATGTCTTCGCTTCTCGCCAGCCGCTTGCAGGGAACACCGCTTCACGCGCTGTCCCTGGCCGGCAACGGGCTGCGGGACACCACGAGGATTGCTGCCAGCGATCCCACTCTTTGGGTGCAGATCCTTGGGAACAACGCGGCCAAGGTGGTGGATATCCTCCATGGTGTCCGTGAAGACCTCAACCGTTTGATCGGTACCCTGGAGGATCCCACGGCTCCCGGCGCCCGCCTGGACCTTGCCCAGCTCATCAGCGAGGGCAACGCCGGGCAGGCCAGGATCCCAGGAAAGCATGGTGGACCTCCGCAGGCATATTCATGGCTTACAGTTCTGGTAGACGACCGGCCCGGGCAGATCGCCAGGCTGTTGACGGAGATCGGTGAGATCGGCGTCAACGTTGAAGACCTCCGCCTGGATCACTCGTCCGGGCAGAACGTTGGCATGGTGGAACTTTCCGTTATGCCCAACAAGCACGACCTCCTTGTTGAAGCCTTGACCGACCGTGGATGGCGGGTACTCCAGTAATGAAACGTGAACTTTTCGGCCCGGAGACCGTCGTACGTCCGGGAAAGCCGCTCGTTGTCGCGATCGACGGCCCGTCCGGCTCAGGCAAGTCCAGTGTCAGCAAGGAAGTTGCCCGGCGCTTGAAGCTCGCCTATCTGGACACGGGTGCGATGTACCGTGCGTTGACCTGGTACTGCCTCAAGACCGGCATCGACCTCGCCGACGGTGCCGCCGTCGAGCAGGCCTCAAAGGATCTGCCGCTGGAACTCAGCACGAGCGCCAACGCCGAATATGTCAGTGTTGCCGGAGTGGACATCACGGAGGAAATCCGTGAGCCGAGGATCTCCTCGTCGGTCAGCGCGGTGGCAACCACCCTGGGTGCCCGGAACGAATTGATTCGTCGCCAGCGCCAGCTGATCGAACGGCACCACCGCCGCATGGTGGTGGAAGGACGGGATATTACTACCGTCGTCGCGCCGAATGCGGAGGTCCGCATGTTGCTGACCGCCAGCGAGGAAGCCCGGCTGCGGCGCCGCGGCCTCCAGTTGGGCGGAACGCAGAGCCAGGAGCAGCTCGCCGCCCAAGTGATCCACCGCGACGCCAAGGACTCCACTGTGGTGAACTTCACCCAGGCGGCCGACGGCGTCGTGACCCTGGATTCCTCGGACCTGGACTTCGAAGAAACGGTCGAAACGGCACTGAGCATTGTGGGCAAGGTCATCTACGGTGACTGAAGCCCGGCTCCCGGCACGCTGGACCATGATGTGGAGCCGGCCAGTTGGCTGGCTGGTCGACCATGTCCTGTACCGGACCGCGATCACGGGACGCTCCAATGTTCCCAAGTCCGGCCCGGTCATTTTTGCGGGCAACCACATGAGCTTCCTCGACGGGCCGGTGATGTTCGGCGCGGCTCCACGGCCTATGCACATCCTGGTCAAGAAAGAGATGTTCAAGGGTTTCCTGGGAAAAGTTCTTCGTGCCTCGGGGCAGATTTCCATCGACCGCTCCGGCGATCGCGCAGCGCTCCAGCTCGGAAAGCAAGTGCTCGACGCCGGCCGTTGCGTGGGGATTCTCCCCGAAGGAACGCGGGGGAGCGGCACCGCCGGCAGCATCAGCAACGGCGTCGCATGGCTCGCGTTGATGTCCGGGGCCACAGTGATTCCCGTGGCCGTCCTCGGAACGCGGATCGGTAACGAACATCGCGATTCCATTCCGAGGCTGCGGCGCCGCCTGCACGTCAGTTTCGGAGCCCCCTTGAATGTGACCCGCAGAAATGGCGAGTCGGGGCGTGTTTCAATGGACAGGGCGGCTGCGGAGATCCGCGCTGCGCTGGCTGGACACGTCCAGGATGCCGTCAAGACCACCGGTCAGTCCCTTCCGGGGGACTAAATGAACCGGCCCACAGCCAATGCAGCACCGCCAAGAAGAAGTAGCCGGGACGCCGGCAGATCACCACTAAGGAAAGTGCAATGAGCGATACGACTCACAAATCCGGCAACATCGGAGCCGGCGACGACGAATACACGCCCACCGGCACCGACCAGGTGGCTGAAAACCTCGCCGCCCTGGACGACGACGAAGCCGAACTCCGCGCAGCCTCCCTCCGGGCAGGCCTGGAAGACTATGACCTCGACGAGGACGACGCCGCCCTGCTGAGCGGGCTTTACGACGACGAAGGCGAAGACGGCCCCCTCAAGCTGGACCCGGTCCTGGCCATCATTGGCCGCCCCAACGTCGGCAAGTCCACGCTGGTTAACCGCATCCTCGGCCGCCGCGAGGCCGTCGTCGAGGACACCCCGGGCGTTACGCGTGACCGTGTTATGTACTCGGCACACTGGAACGGCCGCAACTTCACGCTCGTGGACACCGGTGGCTGGGAGCACGACGCGAGGGGCATCCACGCCCGGGTCGCCGAGCAGGCCGAGATGGCCGTGGAACTGGCTGACGCCGTGCTCTTCGTGGTGGACTCAGCCGTTGGCGCCACTGCCACGGACGAAGGTGTCATGAAGATGCTGCGCAAATCCAAGAAACCGGTCATCATGGTGGCCAACAAGGTTGACGACTTTGCGCAGGAAGCCGACTCGGCAACGCTTTGGGGCCTTGGCTTCGGCGAGCCGTACCCGGTGTCCGCTCTCCATGGCCGCGGCGTTGCCGACCTCCTGGACCACGTCATGGACACCCTGCCCGAGTTCTCCACGGTGGAAGGCGTCGAGCGCTCCGGCGGTCCCCGCCGCATTGCCCTCATCGGCCGCCCGAACGTCGGCAAGTCCTCCTTGTTGAACAAGCTGGCCGGCTCCGAGCGCGTGGTCGTCGATCCCCTCGCCGGGACCACCCGCGACCCCGTGGACGAATTCATCGAACTGGGTGACCGCACCTGGCGCTTCGTGGACACCGCCGGTATCCGCCGCCGCCAGCACATGGCCCAGGGCGCGGACTTCTACGCCTCCCTGCGTACGCAGGCCGCGCTCGAAAAGGCGGAGGTCGCCGTCGTGCTCCTGGCCGTTGACGAGGTCCTCAGCGAACAGGACGTCCGCATCCTGCAGCTCGCCATCGAGTCGGGCCGTGCACTGGTCCTCGCGTTCAACAAGTGGGACCTGCTCGACGACGAACGTCGCCGCTACCTTGAGCGTGAAATCGAGCAGGACCTGGCACACGTTGAATGGGCTCCGCGCGTCAACATCTCCGCCAAGACCGGCTGGCACAAGGACCGCCTGGTGCCCGCACTGGACCTTGCCTTGGAGAGCTGGGACAAGCGCATCCCCACGGGACGCCTCAACGCGTTCCTGGGCGAGCTCGTGGCTGCCCACCCGCACCCTGTCCGCGGCGGCAAGCAGCCCCGCATCCTGTTCGGCACCCAGGCATCCAGCCGTCCGCCGAAGTTCGTGCTCTTCACCACGGGCTTCCTGGACCCCGGATACCGCCGGTTCATCACTCGCCGGCTGCGCGAAACCTTTGGCTTCGACGGCACGCCGATCGAGGTCAACATGCGCGTCCGCGAAAAGCGCGGCAAGAAGCGCTAATTGAGACGCGCATCACAGATGACACCCGCCAAGGTGTCATTGGGAACCTCGAACATCGTGTAAGCTTTTTGAGGTGGTTCGGCCGGACTGCTTAGGTGAAAACCTAGGCGGAGAACGGCAGGACTGACGGGCTGTAGCGCAGCTTGGTAGCGCACTTGACTGGGGGTCAAGGGGTCGCAGGTTCAAATCCTGTCAGCCCGACCAATGAAAGCCGCGGGAACTCTAGGGTTCCCGCGGCTTTTGCGTTTAAGCGTTGGTGTGGCAGCTAGTAGTTGGGGTTATAGGACAAAACGTGTGTAAATCCCGCGTGTGTCACGTGCGTCCTGCCCAGCCTTTGCGGGCCCAGAGGCCTTCCTCGGCGGTGGCTGTGTTGCCGTATTCCTCGGGTCCGTGTGGCGGCTCGACGGCGGTTTGCGCCGCCGGGCGTGTGGGTGTGCAGTGCTTGGGGCGGATGAGGCGGGCGGGCTGGTCCGGAGTTTCGCTGTGGAGGTAGAGGTACCACTCGATGGCCCGCTTCTGGTGCTCTTCGCTCATCCCTCGGTGGGCGCGCAGAATCAGGCGCAGCTGCGCGTTCGTGCCGCCTTCGATCCGGTTTGTCGTGGCCGCGATATCGAGTCCGGTGAACTCGGTGCGCAGGTAGGTGAACAGCGTCCCTGCCTGGCTGAGCCGCTCCAAGGCGGTAGGCCTTCCGGAGCCGGTCATGGGTAAACCACCAGGCCTGATTCGCCCGCACCCACGCCGGCGCCGGGGAGGCTGCGGTGCGGTAGGTCCGGGCCCGGACCAGTTGCCCGTGGTTCTGGTACCAGTCATTGAGGTGGCCGAGCCACGCCGCGGCCTGCGCGGCTGTGCTGATCCGGGTCAGGGCCCGGCGAAGGCTCAGGAGAGCTTTGCCGGCCTCGGTCCTGGGCCTGCTGGTCAGGTAGATTCGCACGTTGCGCTGGACATGGACCAGGCAGCGCTGAACGGCGGTATCGGACCAGCAGTCAGAGAGCGCGGCGGCGATCCCGGAACCACCGTCGGTGATCACCACCCGCGGAGCCGGGAGCGGTCCCAACAGGGCGGCCCACGCGGCCTTCTTCTCGGTGTCGCACCACTGCCGGCCGATCACATGCTCTCCGGCGATCGCGATCAGGCAGCACCACGAGCCGACACAGATCCCGTCAATCTGGACCTGGTCATGGATCTCGCCCGTGGCCGGAATCGTGGGGGCGATATTCCAACACCACGCCGTGCGGCGCCGGAACGACCGGGCCGTACCGAACGAGTCAACCAGCGCTTGGCTGCCGGTACCTAGCGGCCAGCCTGCCGGGGGATACTCGGACATGATTGCTACTCGAAACCCCTGAGCTCTGGCATCCGCATCGCCTGATCAGCATCAACAACTACGACGTCAAGGTAGTCAAGTTGCAGGGGAGTTCGTGTGGCATTCCCACCCGGACACTGACGAGCTCTTCATGGTGGTTCGAGGCGAGCTCACGATTCAGCTCCGCGATCGCGACGTCATTCTGCGTCCGAACGATGTGTTCGTGGTGCCGAAGGGCGTCGAGCATTGTCCAAGGGCTGAGGGCGATGTGCACGCTATCTTGGTCGAGCCCAAGGGCACTATCGATACCGGAGATGCCGGCGTTGAGATGACGGTGCAGCTTCAGGAACTCAGCTAAGGAGCTATCCAGCGAGTGGATCGTGGCCGTCTGGTAGAGCCGATTCGGCCGAAGACGCAGATCCGCTGATCTGTGTCTCGTGACGCTCGTGTCGATCGGGGACGGTTCCCAATTCGCCACCGAACAGCTATCGACTGCCAGCTTACTGAGGGAGCCTTGATGTGGTGAACTGGTCGCTATCTGCGATCAGAGCACTGCGGACTTCTGGGGCCTAACGGCTGGGTTTCGTGTCGTATGGGTTTCCTTGTTTTCGCGAACCAAGACCGACAGCGCCCGGTTGAGGCTTATCCCCGAATCACCTTGACATCATACTGTTCGTAAAGGTCGGTGAAGGTGATGTGTGCGGTCTCCGGGATCGTCTTGCCGACCTTCTCCGGGCCGAAGACGTGCGTGGTGGCTGCTATGTCGGTGGTGCAGGGCGATCCCGTGGAGAGGTCGAACGTCACCGAGGCGGACCCGTCTTTCACGGTAAACAATGTCGCTGTCGGTGGGCAGCTTGAACTTCCCCAGGTCACGATCTCAATGCTGCCATTACCCGGGGCGAATGCCACAGGTGCGCCGCTGAGCGTGACCTCGACGCCCGGCGGCGCACCGGCATGGCGCGAGTCGGCAACGCCAGCTGAGGAACAGGAGGTCAATGTGACGACCACAATCATTATCATCGAGACAACGTTGATCCTGGTCATGACCGCTTGACGCAATTCCTCACCCCTTTCCAGAGCTATGACGTCGTGTAAACCAGACTATGCGTATACTGCGCGTTCGCCCATCGGCTGAGAGGTGCCATGCCCATGTTGGCAGAGCACTCCCGGGCTGATGTCGAAGGGTCGCCGGTGCAGTTACTGCTCATGTTGGACATCATCGAGATCACGCCGACCCCGTACGCCCCGACCGTGTTGTCAGACGACCTCAGCGCGAAGATCGCGACCGGGCCTCCACTGTCGCCGTTGCCAGCTGCGGGGATGCCTGAACCCTGCGTGGACCAGCGGGTCCAGTTACACTGGAGGAAGGCGACACAGCTGAACGCGTCGGAGTTTTCCAGCACGTTGGAGCACACCGGCCCTGAACGGGAGCCGTTGTAACAAACGCTGTTGCCACCCACCGGGGCGATGTATCCGCGAATCGGCGCGACGGTCGTGTTGTCGGTGTACGAGCCTGCGAACATCCATGCCGACAAGGGACCCGAGTTAGTGAACAGCTCAAGGTCGGTGTCGCCGGCCGCCTGGAACGTCGACGAGCCGATCGTGACGCTGCCGGTTCCCCACTGCCATGATTCCTTTGTAGCGGAGGTGCAGTGGTCAGCGGTGAGCATGCTCGGCTGATTGTCCTGGTTGCGAAGGACCGGATACCCCGAGCTACATGATCCCGGCGGACCCTGCGTGTACCCGCCTGAGATGATCGGCTCGCTGCTGCGCAGTCTTGTGGCCACCTCGGGTCTAGCTGCCTTCTCGTACGCCACCGGCACCCCGGATATCGCGTCCGGTAGGGGAAGGCTACGCCGTAACGCCCTGTCCTTCACCTCGACGCCGACAGTGATCGATGAACCGTCGGGGGCTGGGGTGCCCGAGACGAATCTCGCGCCGCTTGGCAAGGCACTGCTGTCGGCGGCAAGCGACTCGATCACCTTCTCGAGTTCGGCAATCGGTCGTTGAGCGGCGATGACCTCCCATCGTTGTTCCGAACCAAGCGCTTTTGCGATGCGCGCTTCAAGCCCGCGGGTGTCCCCAAAGACGTAGAAGGAGACGACGTCCCGCTCCGGGTCCCAAGTGACAGTGTTGATGGCCCGGCGATCATCAGCCGTGACGAGGTTCGTGATCGCGATATTGGTGTCGATATCGAGCTGACGCTGACTCCAGCCCGTCATGTCTTCAGCTGTCAGGGGCCTTCCCCACCCGGGCATCTCCTCGTCGACCGCCACGCTGTGGAGTAATCCATCGGGGCTGCTTGAGGTTGCAGACCATCGCCGTCGCTGGCGGGGGAACCTCCGGTCTGTCGAGCTGGCCTTCGGTACCTCCGACGACCCATGGACTTCGACAGGCGCCAGCCAATTCAAACCGCGATGGGCATCGTGCTTGGAGAGCTTGTTGAACCCACGGATTAAGGAAGACAACGAGACAGCACGGTTCTGAAGCCGATTAACTCAAAGTACCCGGGAATCCACTGGGTGGGGAGCGTTCCGTAGTGAACCGTCAGCTCGCTGTTTGACACGTGCACCTTCGAGGATTCGACCTGTTCGCCGTGGTGAATAGGGTCAGCCCTCGAGATCACTTTGTCGCTTTTCTCGTGGTCGATTTTAGTGGGCTTTTCGGCGCATCCAGTGCGGGGTGTCCCCTAAGTGGGCGGCCCCGGGACGTCGACCGGAGGAAGATCATCGCGACGACGCTGGAATGCGGGATACGGGATGAATCAGCTCTCGATAGAACTCTCAGCATGGGGGCGTCATGACGTTATCGTAAACGCTGGACAGTTCCTGACCTCCGGATGGAACCTTCTAAAGTCGAAGCATTCTTCGTGGATCTACACTGATTCGATGCGACAACAGTGGGAGTGTCATGTGCTTGGAGGACTGACTGATTGGGGGACTTTTGATCTCGAGTATGAGCGCAGATCAAACCCGAACTGGCGGAGTCGAATTGGCACGGTCTGGCCACCAAGCGCTACTTGCAACTGGTGAATCGGAGTGCTGACCATGCGTAGGGTACGAACGGCAGGCGCGGCGATAGTCTTGGCTGGTGTCATTCCGTGGCTACTAGGGGCCTATGCCGTGTTCATCGTTTCAGCGCGGTACACCGGACTGGGCGTCTTCGAGTCCTATGTGGCGTTCCAGAGCGGGTCTAACGTTGGCAACGTCATTTGGTTCGTGATTTGGAGCGGAACAACCGGCATCGTTTGTTGGACCCTTGTACGGCGGATTGATAGATCCTTCGATGCTAGGAGGTGGCTCCCTTCATGTTGTTCGCCTATGCGGTTCCGTCGGTGCTCCTGATCTTCCCAGACACTGCCATGGGGTTCGCTGTGTCGCACATCCGCGCCTTTCCGGATGACACGGTGCCTCATTCTCGCCTCGCAATGTTTCTCATCCAAAGTGGGATGCTGGCGCTCATCGTTGCTTTGATCCTGTTCGGCATAACTTACATTTCTAACCGAAAACGCCGACTTTCCGCGGGGTGAAGTAGGCCGGGCTTAGCCGCGCCCGGTCATTCGCCGAATGCCTACGAAAAGGATCAGCGTCAGGTAGATCCAGATAGAAGAGAAGACGCTCAACCCGGTCTGTTGGCTTGCCGTCAAATGCAAGGGTTCCGCGAACAGCGTCGACATTGCGCGGGCCGCCAGCCCCGGCACGGCACACACTGTCATCAGTGCGAAGAGCCTGGGCGAGCGAAGATATATGCCGACGACCAGCCATCCCAGGGCGAGGCCCCATAGCGGCAATTGCACGGTTCATGCACCACCTTCCGGATTCTTGGGCATTGGCAATATATGACGGATATGTGGCGTCTAAGTGGTCAAATCCAAGAATTAAGTGGTCTGCAGTAACGATCTCCGTGCTCAATTCCGCGAGATCCCGGGGTTCTTGCAAAGCGTCTACGTGTGCCCAGGTCGCCGTCTACGTGTTTGACCGCCCCCGTCTATCATTGGACGGGTGAGCGAAACACTTCCCCCTTGCCCCGAATGCGCCAGCGAATATACCTACGAGATGGGTGCGTTGCTGGTCTGCCCCGAGTGCGCCCACGAATGGTCGCCGGCCGCGTCTGATGAGGCAGAAGCCGAGCCAACGGACATCAAGGACGCCGTGGGCAATGTCCTCTCAGACGGGGACACTGTCACAGTGATCAAGGACCTCAAGGTCAAGGGGAGCGCCACGGCCATCAAGGTTGGAACCAAGGTCCGCAACATCCGCCTCGTGAACGGCGTGGGGGATCACGACATCGACTGCAAGGTGGACGGCTTCGGGCCGATGCAGCTCAAGTCAAGCGTGGTCAAGAAGGTCTAAAGCCCTTAAGCCCCCTGCGACGCCCCCAACGCCTTCACCAGCGGTTCAAGCTCCGGTACCGATTCTGCGGCCGCCAGCGATTCCGCGAGGGTTTCGTCGTGCACCGGGCGGGCCGCCAGCAACAGCTTCTGGCCGGCCTCGGTAAGCTCCGTGTAAATCCCGCGCCGATCGTCCGCACACAGGATCCTGGTCAGCAACCCCCGGTCTTCAAGCCGGTTCACCAAACGCGTCGTGGCGCTGCTGGACAGTGCCGTCGCCCTCGCGAGCTGCTGCATCCGCATGTGCCAGCCATCCTGGCGGCTCAGAGCGTCAAGCACCGTGTACTCGACCACCGAAAGATCCGCAGCGGACTGCAACGCCTTCTCCAGTGCTGCCTCGATGTTGCCGTGGAGCGCTGCGAGAGTCCGCCACCCTTGCGCGCGTACTTCAACGGCGTCGTCCTTGATGCCCATGTCTCCTGTAACTCCTGCCGATTGATGAAGAAATCAGACGCCCGCAAAGTAGTTGCTTGCGCAATTACATGGCGCGTGCAACTATATATGGAGCGTCTGCAACTAATTCTACGGTTCTCGGCGGCGCACTTCCAGTCTCACGGGAATCGATCCCCACAAAGGAGCAACAACATGCCCGCAGGGTTGATCGCCCTTGCCCTCGGCGGATTCGGCATTGGCTTGACCGAATTCGTCATCATGGGCCTCTTGCCAGAAATTGCCACCGACTTCGGAGTCAGCGAAGCGGCCGCCGGCTGGTTCATCACCGGCTATGCGCTGAGCGTCGTGGTCGGCGCCCTCCTGGTTACAGCGGCCGTGACCCGCTTGCCCCGCAAGCCTGTCCTGATCGGGCTCCTCGTCCTGTTCATCGCGGGCAACTTCCTCTCTGCCATCGCGGACAGTTACCAGGCAATGCTGATCGGGCGCATTGTGGCCGCCCTCTGTCACGGAGCCTTCTTCGGTATCGGCTCTGTCGTTGCAGCCGGCCTGGTCCCGGCCCACAAAAAGGCCGGAGCCATTGCCATCATGTTCACGGGCCTCACCGCCGCCAACGTGCTGGGCGTGCCCTTCGGAACCTTCCTCGGCCAGAACCTCGGCTGGCGGTCCACCTTCTGGGCCATCACCATCATCGGCGTTTTCGCCCTCATCGGCATTGCCCTCATGGTCCCGAGGACAAAGGAAGGCGCCGCCGCCAGCAGCCTCCGCAGTGAGCTTGGGGCTTTCAAGTCCGGGCAGGTGTGGCTGTCGATTATCGTCACAATTCTCGGCTTTGGCGGTATGTTCGGCGCCTTCACCTACATCGCCTTCACGCTGACCCAAGTCTCCGGATTCGATCCCCACGCCGTCCCTTGGCTCCTCGTCCTGTTTGGCGCCGGACTGTTCGTCGGCAATATCGTCGGCGGCAAAGCGGCCGACAAGTCCATCGACAAAACCCTCGTGGTCATCCTCGCGGGCCTGGTGCTGGTGCTTGTCTTCTTCGCACTCACCGCCGCGAGCCCGGTGGCCACCCTGTTCTCACTGGCACTCATGGGCGGCTTCGGCTTCGCTACCGTCCCGGGCCTGCAGATGCGCGTCATGCACTTTGCCGCCACCGCGCCCACCCTTGCCTCCGGCGCGAATATCGGTGCCTTCAACCTGGGTAACGCCCTAGGCGCCTGGCTGGGCGGAGTCGCCATCACCATGGGCCTGGGTTACACCTCGCCGATCTGGGCCGGCGCCGCCATCACTGTAGCGGCCCTGCTCGTTATGATCGCTGCCGCGGCAGCCGCCCGACGCAGGGGAGCGGCGCAGTCAGCTTCCGCGCAGCAAGCAGCCTCCGACGTCGTACGCGAACCTGAGGAGGCGCCGGTCGCCTAGGCGACCGGCGGTTTCTTCGAATCAGGCGTCGTCGCTCGAACCGCGTTTGGCCAGGATCTCGCCGTTGGTCTGGCACGTGGGGCAGTACTGCAGGGAAGTCCCCACGAAGGCAACCTCCCGCACGGTGTCCCCGCAGACCGGGCAAGGCTCGCCGGTCCTGCCGTGCACGCGCATCGAGGCCTTCTTAGCAGGCTTCAGCTCGCCCGGTTTCTTGCCGGAGAACTCATTGATGGCACCACTGAGAATGTCCTGCATCGTTGTGAAGAGACGCTCCACCGCGTCCGGTCCCAACGAAGAAGCAACGGCGACGGGAGACAGCTTCGCCGCGTGGAGGATTTCGTCGCTGTAGGCGTTCCCGATACCGGCCATGAGCTTCTGGTTCTTCAGGATTCCCTTGATCTGCTGCCGGTGCGTGAAAAGCCGGCTGAACTCGTCCAGGCCGAAGGCGGGGCCAAGGGGATCCGGCCCAAGCTCCGCAATGCCATGGACTTCCCCCGGCTGGCGAACGAGGAAGATGGCCAATCCCTTCCACGTTCCGGTGTCGGTAAGGGTGATGTCGAAATCGCTGCCATTGTGCGAAAAGCCCAATTGCGCGGCGAAGTATCCGCCCGCTGCGGTCGCTTCGTTGCCGGGGTGTTTATCCGAGAACGTGAGCCAGCCGGCCTTGGCGAAATTGACGATCATGTACAGAGGCTCTGCTGAGTCGCCGCCCTCCGGTGCAGCAGGGGCGATCTTGAAAACGAGGAACTTTCCGCGTCGGCCGACGGATTCAACGGTCCGCCCGATGAGCGATTCATGGGGAACATCCGCAACTTTCAGGGCGAATGCCGATGGCAGCAGTAACTGCGTGAGCTGTGCCCCGGATAGCTGTTCGTCCAGAAAGTCGCTCAGGGCAGTGATTTCGGGCAGCTCCGGCATGATCGTGCTCCTTCGGCGGCGTTGCAGGACTATGCGGCTCGAGTCTGCTTCCAATCATTCCAGACACCTGTGGGGAGGGGACATGGATGTGCTTATACTTTCAGCGGTGGCCGGATGACCGGGCCGCCGTCGTGGTCCGAAATGTCCCGATGAAAGGCGACTCATGAGCAACATTCCTGCCGATCTTTCCTACACCGCCGAACATGAATGGGTCAGTGCCCCGAATGCAGACGGCGTCGTGCGCGTCGGCATCACGGACTTCGCCCAGGATGCACTCGGCGATGTCGTCTACGCCCAGCTGCCCGAGCCTGGCACCACGGTGAAGGGCAACGACGTCGTAGGTGAAGTCGAGTCGACGAAGAGCGTAAGCGACATCTACGCCCCGGTGAGCGGCGAAATTGTTTCCCGTAACGAGGCTCTCGACACCGACTCTGCCCTGATTAACTCGGATCCCTACGGTGACGGCTGGCTGTTCGAAGTAAAGCTTTCGGAAGCTGACGCCATCGAGACCCTTCTCAGTGCATCAGAGTACGAACAACAGGTAGGCTAAATGGTATCTGGCCCGCCAAGTCGGTTCTCCCCGGAACATCGGGAGCGACGGCGGCGGGCCAGCGACCTGTTTGGCCCGGGGAACCGGGCAGTTGCGTAACCGGCAGTTTTGTCAACTGCCGGCGGATGAGGAGGATTTCCATGGTTGGCGGCAAGCGGAACCACGCCCGGGACGAGCACGGTGCTGTAGAACAGCCAACCTCGGAGACCACCTCAATCCAGCTCACGCCCGTGCGCCACCACGAGCCGGATGCCCGGCCGCCGCTGGCCGCCGAGGAGCGCGCTGCGGTCCGGGCATTGCCTCCTGGATCTGCTTTGCTGATTGCGCACACCGGACCGAATGCGGGTGCACGCTTCCTTCTGGACTCTGACACCACCACCGCCGGCCGCCACCCGGATGCGGACATCTTCCTGGATGACGTGACGGTTTCGCGCAAGCACGTGGAATTCGTACGCACCCCCGAAGGCTTCGAAGTAGTGGACACCGGAAGCCTCAACGGCACCTACGTCAACCAGGACCGGGTGGACAACGTCCTGCTCAAGAACGGCAGCGAGGTCCAGATCGGGAAGTTCCGCCTCACCTACTACCTGAGCCCTGCCCGCGCAGCAGGCCAAGACTGATTCCGGGTACGCCTGTGGCACTGCCCCAGCCGGAACGGCGAGGACCGCAGGTCCTCAACATCGGGGAGGTCCTCGCCCAACTCAGCGACGACTTTCCCACCATGACGGCGTCCAAGATCCGTTTTCTTGAGGAAAAGGGACTGATCAATCCGAAGCGCACGCCTGCCGGGTACCGGCAGTACGCCGAAAGCGACGTCGAGCGACTGCGTTTCGTGCTGGCCCTCCAGCGTGACCAGTACCTGCCCCTGAAGGTCATCAAGGATTACCTGGACGCGATCGACCGTGGCGAGCGTCCCGAAAACCTCCCGCCGGGGGTGTCGGTCTCTCCGCGGATTGTCTCGGACGAACTTGCGGCTGAGCTGCAGGGCCACGCACGCGCCTTGAGCGAGGAGCAGTTGCGGACGGAATCCGGGGCCAGCGTCCCGCTATTGCAGTCCCTCCTCAGTTACGGGCTCATCAGCCACGTCAACGGCAAATTCGACGAACACGCCCTTCAAGTGGCGCGCGCATGTGTCCAACTTGAAAGCCATGGACTTGAGCCGCGGCACCTCCGTCCCTTCCAGGCCGCAGCCGAGCGTGAATTCGGTTTGGTGGAGCGTGTCGTCGCTCCTCTGACGTCCCGCAAGGATGCGGCATCGCAATCCCGGGCAGCGGAATCCGCCCGGGAAATCAGCGAACTCTGCCTCAGCCTGCATCGAGCCTTGGTGCAGGACCGTATCTCCCGTATGGACGCATGATGATTGAGGTCGAGATCGTTGGAGTGCGGATTGAACTGCCTTCAAACCAGCCTTTGGTCCTCCTGCGCGAGATGCATGGGGAACGCCATGTCCCCATCTGGATCGGCACGCCCGAAGCCAGTGCCATCGCCCTGGCCCAGCAAGGCGTGGTGCCGCCCCGGCCCATGACCCACGATTTGATGATCGACGTCGTTGAAGCCCTCGGCCACACCATCATCAGCGTGAACATCGTGGCGGTCGAAGACAATATCTTCTATGGCCAGCTCCAGTTCGACGACGGCACTGTGGTGAGTTCCCGCGCTTCCGACGCGCTGGCGCTTGCGTTGCGGGCGAAATGCCGCATCTGGTGTGCGGACGCCGTGATGGATGAAGCCGGCGTCCGGATCACCGAACACGACGAGGGCGAAGACACCGAGCCGGGTCCCGAAGTCGACGAAGAACGGGAATTGCGCCGCTTCCGGGAGTTCCTGGACGACGTGGAGCCCGAGGATTTCGAAGGCTGAAGGCAGCCTAAGGTTAAAGTTGAGGGTGAAAGTTTCGACACGATCTGAAAATGCCCCGGACGTCTTTGACCTGAGGCTCCCGCACGCCTAACGTCGAAGATATCAAGTTCCCGTTGCGTACAGGACCCGCGCAAGTCACACTGAAAGGTGCGGCCGCGTTGAAATTACACGAGTGCATTTTCCCGTTTCGTGTTAGCCGCCGTATGCACCATCCCCAAGGGAACTTCTGACAAGGAGGGTCACGTGAGTCCCAAAGGCGAAGCAGGCGAGCTAAAGCAGGCGTCGACAGGCGTTGCTGTACCCGCAAGCGGTGCCCAGGGTCTGCTCTTCACGGAGGACCTTCCGGTCCTGGATGAAGATGCCGGCTACCGTGGTCCCACCGCGTGCAAGGCGGCAGGGATCACCTACCGCCAGCTGGACTACTGGGCACGTACAGGACTCGTTGAACCCGCTGTGCGTGGCGCCGCCGGTTCCGGATCGCAGCGGCTCTATGGCTTCCGGGACATCCTGGTTCTCAAAGTCGTCAAGCGCCTCCTGGACACAGGTGTGTCCCTCCAGCAGATCCGCACGGCCGTTGAACATTTGCGTGAACGCGGAGTGGAAGACCTGGCGCAAATCACGCTCATGAGCGATGGTGCGAGTGTCTATGAATGTACTTCCGCGGACGAAGTCATTGACCTGGTGCAGGGTGGCCAGGGCGTGTTCGGCATCGCGGTAGGCCGCGTGTGGCGCGAAGTCGAGGGGAGCCTTGCTGCGCTGCCGAGCGAGCACGTTGTAGAACAGTCCTTTCCGGACGACGAACTCAGCAAGCGCCGTTCCGCGCGCCGCACCGGCTGAACCGCCGTCGGGATCGCCACGAGCGGCCACTGAAGACCAATGAAGCCGCCTTCCAATAGGAAGGCGGCTTCGTCGCTTCTCTCGAAGAAAGCATTTCTCGAAAAGGCAGCTTCTGCCTCGCAGGTTCCCGTCAGCGCTTGCGGCGCTCCCGCGTGCCGTTGTTCGAGGACAGCATGTTCTCCAGAAGCGAGTCAAATAGCTTGGCGGTGTTCTTGGCGGAGTCGCCAGGCCAGTGGTGGACGGCGTGGGCGGCCCCCTGGATTTGCTGCCAGTTCGCCTGCTCCGGAATATGAGGTGCCAGCAAAAGCTCGCCGAACATCGATTCCATCTCTGCGAGCCGGAACGTGTGCTCGGATGAGGCAGGCCGGACCCGGTTTGCAACGATCCCTGCAGGAGCCAGCTGCGGAGCGAATTCCTGGCGGAACAGCTGGATGGCGCGCATGGTGCGTTCCGTGCCGGCTACCGAGAAGAGCCCTGGTTCGGCGACAAGGACCACGCGGTCGCTCGCGCTCCAGGCCATGCGGGTGAGGCCGTTGAGGGACGGCGGACAGTCAACGAGTACCAGCTCGTACTTTTCGGCCGCGGCCAGGACCGTAGTCAGGCGGCGGAGATCGCGGCGCCCAAGATCCGGCCGGTCGTAGATTCCGGTGTAGGCGGATCCGACGGCGACATCAAGGGCCGTGCCTCCGCCATTGCCGCGGGAGTGGTCAACCCAGCCGCTGCTGACCACGTTGTCCAAGAGCCTGGCCTTGCGGGGGTTCTTCAGCATGCGGCCAATGTCGAGCTGGTCACCGGCCTGGACGCCGAGGGCCGTGGTGGCGTCGGCGTGGGGATCCAGGTCCACAACAAGGGTCGGGATCCCTGCGGCCAGTGCGGCCGAGGCCAGCCCAGTGGTTACGGATGTCTTGCCCACGCCGCCTTTGAGGCTGCTGATGCTGACTACTTGCACTTGAAAACCCAAAACCTAACGCCGGTTGCCGTGTCGCGGTGCTTGTGTTCCGGCTTTGCCGGAACCGGGGCTCTGCCGCTGCCCTTCAACATCATATGTTGAGTGGCCACCGATTCCTGCCTTATCGGCCCGGAACGGCTTGGGCCGCCTGTTACTCGATCGGCTTTTAGCACGTGAAACTGCATCGTGCGCGAAGGTACACTGCTCGTGACGAATCCCCGTGTGACTGTCACCACAAAGATTTGTGTTTGGGTATGGAGGTCTTACACACTGTGACCACCGACCGTTACACCCGCAATGATGCAGGAGAAGCATGTTTTCCAAGATTCTGGTGGCTAATCGCGGCGAAATCGCGATCAGGGCCTTCCGCGCTAGCTATGAACTGGGCGCCAAGACCGTAGCGGTCTTCCCGTATGAGGATCGCAACTCGATCCACCGGCAGAAGGCCGATGAGGCCTATCTGATCGGCCAGGAAGGCCATCCGGTCCGCGCTTACCTGGACGTAGACGAAATCGTCCGCGTCGCGAAAGAATCGGGTGCGGACGCAATCTACCCGGGCTACGGATTCCTGTCCGAAAACCCGGACCTCGCCCGGGCGGCCCAAGAGGCGGGCATCACGTTTATCGGCCCGCCGGCTGAGGTGCTGGAGCTCGCCGGCAACAAGGTCGCCGCACTCGAAGCCGCCCGCAAGGCAGGTGTACCCGTCCTGAAGTCGAGCGCGCCGTCCCGCGACATCGACGAACTCATCGCCGCAGCGGACGAGGTCGGATTCCCGATCTTCGCCAAGGCCGTCGCTGGCGGCGGTGGCCGCGGCATGCGCCGGGTGGAGACCCGCGAGGACCTTCCGGAAGCCCTCCAGGCGGCCATGCGCGAGGCGGACGCCGCGTTCGGCGATCCCACCATGTTCCTGGAGCAGGCAGTGTTGCGTCCCCGCCACATCGAGGTCCAGATCCTGGCCGATGGCGAGGGCAATGTCATGCACCTCTTCGAGCGCGACTGCTCCCTGCAGCGCCGCCACCAGAAAGTCGTGGAAATCGCTCCGGCCCCCAACCTGGACGAGTCCATCCGCCAGGCCCTTTACCGGGATGCCGTGACCTTCGCGAAGGCCCTGAACTACGTCAACGCCGGAACGGTCGAGTTCCTGGTGGACACCGAGGGCGAACGGGCCGGCCAGCACGTCTTCATCGAGATGAACCCGCGCATCCAGGTCGAGCACACGGTCACCGAGGAAATCACTGACGTGGACCTCGTCCAGGCGCAGATGCGCATCGCCTCGGGCGAGACCCTCGCAGACCTCGGCTTGAGCCAGGAATCGGTATCCATTAAGGGCGCCGCACTGCAGTGCCGCATCACCACGGAAGATCCCGCCAACGGCTTCCGGCCCGACGTCGGAAAGATCACCGGCTACCGTTCCGCGGGTGGCGCGGGTGTCCGCCTCGACGGCGGCACGGTCTACTCGGGTGCCGAGATCAGCCCCCACTTTGACTCCATGCTGGTCAAACTGACCTGCCGTGGACGCGATTACCCTGCCGCGGTGGCCCGTGCCCGGCGCGGCCTGGCCGAGTTCCGGATCCGTGGCGTGTCCACCAACATCCCCTTCCTCCAGGCCGTCCTGGCCGACCCGGACTTCATTGCGGGCAACGTGGCGACCGATTTCATCGACAAGCGCCCCGAACTGCTGAAGTCCCACGTCTCCGCGGACCGCGGGACCAAACTGCTGACCTGGTTGGCCGATGTGACGGTCAACAAGCCCAACGGCGAACTCAAGGTCCACTCGGACCCCGCAGCCAAGCTCCCGTCGATTGCCGGGATCGTTGCACCGGCCGGCTCGCGCCAGAAGCTGCAGGAGTTGGGTCCCGAAGGCTTTGCGAAGGCCCTGCGCGAGCAGCAGGCCGTGGCCGTCACGGACACCACGTTCCGCGACGCCCACCAGTCGCTCCTCGCAACCCGTGTCCGTACCCGCGACCTGGTCGCGGCCGGTCCCGCGGTTTCCGCCCTGCTGCCCGAACTGCTGTCGGTCGAAGCCTGGGGCGGTGCCACCTACGACGTCGCCCTGCGCTTCCTCGGCGAGGATCCTTGGGACCGGTTGGCCGCCCTGCGCAAGGCCCTTCCCAATGTCTGCCTGCAGATGCTGCTCCGTGGCCGTAACACAGTCGGCTACACGCCCTACCCGGAGGAAGTCACCGAGGCATTCGTCAATGAGGCCGCGGCAACGGGCATCGACATCTTCCGAATCTTCGACGCCCTCAACGACGTCAACCAGATGGCTCCGGCCATCCGCGCAGTGCGGGCCACCGGCACCGCGGTAGCGGAGGTTGCACTCTGCTACACCGGTGATCTCCTCGACCCTAACGAGAACCTGTACACCCTCGACTACTACCTGGACCTCGCCCAGAAGATCGTCGACGCCGGTGCGCACATCCTCGCCATCAAGGACATGGCCGGCCTGCTCCGCCCCGCGGCCGCAGCCAAGCTTGTCAGCGCCTTGCGTGAACGCTTCGACCTTCCGGTCCACCTGCACACGCACGACACCGCAGGCGGCCAGCTGGCCACCCTGCTGGCAGCCGTGGACGCGGGCGTGGACGCCGTCGACGTCGCATCAGCGTCCCTGGCCGGTACGACAAGCCAGCCGTCGGCGTCGGCCCTTGTGGCCGCCTTGGCACATACCCCGCGCGACACCGGGCTCAGCCTGGCCAGCGTCAGCTCCCTGGAGCCCTACTGGGAAGCGGTCCGCCGGGTCTACGCGCCGTTCGAGTCCGGGCTTCCCGGTCCCACAGGCCGGGTCTACCAGCACGAAATTCCGGGCGGCCAGCTGTCCAACCTTCGCCAGCAGGCCATCGCGCTGGGCCTTGGCGAGCGTTTCGAGGCCATTGAGGACATGTACACCGCCGCGGACCGTATCCTGGGCCGCTTGGTCAAGGTGACGCCGTCGTCCAAGGTGGTGGGCGATCTCGCGCTGCACCTCGTGGGAATCCATGCAGATCCCGCGGACTTCAACGAGAACCCGCAGAACTACGACATCCCGGACTCCGTCATCGGCTTCCTGTCGGGTGAATTGGGAGATCCCCCTGGAGGATGGCCGGAGCCGTTCCGCACCAAGGCGCTCCAGGGCCGCAGCATCAAGGTCCGCGACGTCGAACTGAGCGCCGAAGACAGTGCTGCGCTCAAGGGCGATTCCAAGTCCCGCCAGGCGACCCTGAACCGGCTGCTGTTCGAGGGCCCCACCAAGGACTACCTCAAGAGCGTGGACACCTACGGCAACCTGTCGGTGCTCGATACCCGCGACTACTTGTACGGTCTCCAGCTCGGTGCCGAACACGTCATGGAGCTCGAAAAGGGCGTGCGCCTGATCGCTTCCTTGGAAGCAGTTTCTGAGCCCGACGAAAAGGGCATGCGCACGGTCATGTGCAAGCTCAATGGCCAGTCCCGCCCTGTGGTGGTTCGTGACAAGTCGGTCGTCAGCAACGTGAAGGCCGCGGAGAAGGCGGATGCGTCCCAGCCCGGCCAGGTCGCAGCGCCGTTCGCCGGCGCCGTGACCCTGACCGTCAAAGCAGGCGACGCCGTCAAGGCCGGCGACACCGTCGCCACCATCGAGGCGATGAAGATGGAAGCATCCATCACGACGCCGGTAGCCGGCACGGTCTCGCGCCTCGCCATCAACAACGTGGAGCAGGTCCAGGGCGGCGATCTGTTGATCGTGGTCGAATAGCGGCCCGCTCCTCCGCGGAGCACGCAAGAAGAAAGGTCCCGGGCTGTTAGCCCGGGACCTTTCTTTAATGCTTTGACTGATGCGTCGGGGTGCGGCGCGTCAGGAAGCCTTGGGCGCCGAGTACATTTCCTCGATCACTGCGTCGAAGTCCTTCATGACCTGGGCGCGCTTGACCTTCAACGACGGCGTGAGGTGACCGGAGGCCTCGGTGAAGTCGGAGGGCACAATCCGGAACGACTTGATCGCCTCCGCGTGGGAGACGGACTGGTTGGCGTGGCTGATCAGTTCCTGGACGGCAGCCCGGACGAGGGCGTTGTCCGCGGCATCCGTCGTCGTCGTGGACGCGGGAAGGCCGTGGCGCTCGAGCCAGCCGGGCAGGGCTTCCTCGTCGAGGGTGACCAGCGCGCCGATGAAGGGCCGGTTGTCGCCGATCACTAGGACCTGGGACACCAGGGCGTCCGCACGGATTTGGTCCTCCAGCAGGGCAGGCACGACGTTCTTGCCGCTCGCCGTGACGATGATTTCCTTCTTGCGGCCGGTGATCTTCAGGAAGCCCTGTTCGTCCAGTTCGCCGATGTCACCTGTGCGGAACCACCCGTCCACGAACGTTTCCGCGGCGAGGTCATCCCGCTTGAAGTAGCCCCTCATGACGCAGACGCCCTTGGCGAGGATTTCGCCGTCGTCGGCGATCCTGACCGCATTTCCGGGAAGCGGGGCCCCCACCGTGCCGATCTTGATCAGGGACGGGGTGTTGACTGAAATGGGTGCCGTGGTCTCGGTCAGGCCGTAACCTTCGAGGATCTGCAGGCCGATACCGTGGAAGAAATGGCCCAGCCGTTCGCCGAGGGGACCGCCACCGGAGACGGCGTGGCTGACGTGGCCGCCCATGGCAGCGCGAAGCTTCCCGTACACCAAACGGTCGAATACGGCGTGCTTGAGCCTCAGCACCAAGCCAAGGGATCCCTCCTGCTGCGCCTTGGAGTAGGCGATCGCCGTGTCGACGGCCTTGTGGAAGATGGCACCTTTGCCACCGTCCTCAGCCTTGGTGAGCGCCGAGTTGAAGACCTTCTCGAAGACACGTGGAACAGCCAGGATGAAGGACGGCTGGAAGCTTTGCAGGTCTGCCAAAAGGTTCTTGATATCCGGCGTGTGTGCCACTTGGGCGCCGGCGGCGACGGCCAGGACCGAGATGAAACGGGCGAAGACGTGGGCCAGAGGGAGGAACATGATGGTCTTGGCGGTCTCGTTGACGACGTCGCCAAGGGAAGCCAAAGCGTTCTCCGAGAGCTCCACGAAGTTTCCGTGCGTGAGTTCGCAACCCTTGGGACGCCCCGTGGTGCCGGAGGTGTAGATGATCGTGGCGACGTCGGCGAGTTCCGCGCTGCTGCGGCGCGCCTCGAGTTCCTCGTCGCTGACACCGCTTCCCGCGCTGCGAAGCGCGTCAAGGCCGTCGCCTTCAAGCTGCCAGACATGGGCCACTGAGCCGAGGCCTTCGGCGGTGACGGCCTGGCGGATGACGTCTTCGTGGTGTGCCGACTCGGCGAATGCCGCGACTGCGCCGGAGTCGCCGAGGTTCCAGGCCACTTGTGACGGCGATGACGTTTCATAGATCGGCACGGAAATGCCGCCTGCAAACCAGACGGCGAAGTCCACGAGGGACCATTCGTAGCGGGTCCTGGACATGATGCCCACGCGGTCGCCCACACCGACGCCATTGGCGATCAGGCCTTTGGCCAGGGCCGATACATCCTCGAGGAAGGCCGTTGCCCGGATGTCCTGCCATTGGCCGGCGCCGTTGAGCTTGGCAAACAATGCCGGGTTGGATGGCTTGGCGGCCTGACGAACCACGAGGTCCGTGATGTTGGTTTCGGGGGCAACATTCACCAGGGGCGGAACACTGAATTCACGCACGATAGCTCCTTCGATATCAACAGACCATTGCGGGGCTGCTCTAACTCTATACGGCCAAGTAATGGGTGTGTCGCAATTCACCTTACTCAAGTTACTGATGAGTAACTTTACGTGAAGCGTGGGATTCCGCCAATGCGGGCCTGCGGGCGCTCCGCCCGAAGGTGCAACATGTCAGTACATATGCGGCGCTCGGAATAGGATGGCGACATGCCACTGAATTCATCCAACGACCAGACCCCGGCAAGAGTTCGGAAGATTTCCTGGTCCGGTTCGGCCTCAACCGGCCGGCGCCCCGGCTCCACGCACGGAGGCCTCCGCTGGGAGTCCGTGCCGTGGGCCGCGCGCCGTTCCCATCTCGGCCGCAGGGGGCTCGCGATCGGGATCGACATCGGCGGCACGAAGGTGGCAGCGGGAGTCGTGGATCCTTCGGGTCGTGTGGTGGAGGAAGCGCGGCGCTCCACGCCGGGCAATGACGCCCGGGCAGTAGAGCGAGTGATCGTCGAGCTTGTCCAGGAATTGGGCAGAAGCCACCGGATTGCCTCCGTGGGGATCGGCGCCGCCGGTTGGATGGATCTCGACGGCGGCACGGTGCTGTTCAGCCCGCATCTCGCCTGGCGCAACGAGCCGTTGCGCGAAAACCTGCAGAGCCTGCTGAGGCGCCCAGTACTTGTCACCAACGACGCCGATGCTGCTGCCTGGGCCGAATGGCGCTTCGGCGCCGGGCAAGGGGAGAGCCGACTCGTCTGCATCACGCTCGGCACCGGCATCGGTGGTGCCATGGTCATGGACGGACGAGTGGAGCGTGGGCGGTTCGGCGTAGCGGGGGAGTTCGGCCACCAGATCGTGGTGCCCGGCGGGCACCGCTGCGAATGCGGCAACCGCGGCTGCTGGGAGCAATATGCCTCCGGTAACGCGCTCGGCAGGGAAGCCCGGGAGCTGGCCCTCCGGAATTCACCTGTTGCCTACGAATTGCTCAAGGCTGCCGGAGGCTCGGCTGAGAACATCACGGGCGTAACCGTGACGGAGCGGGCCAAAGCCGGAGATTCCGCTTCGAGGGAGCTCTTGGAAGAAGTGGGGCACTGGCTCGGGCTTGGTCTGGCGAACCTGGCTGCTGCGCTCGACCCAGGGACATTCGTCATCGGCGGTGGGCTATGCGACGCCGGTGAGCTTCTCGTGGGCCCTGCGCGGACAGCATTCACCCGGAACCTCACCGGCCGTGGTTTCCGTCCCGCGGCCGCCATCAAGCTCGCTGCGCTGGGACCGCGAGCGGGGATGATCGGCGCTGCCGACCTGTCCCGGGTCAGCGGCAGGGCGCGCGGGTAGTACGGGCTCAGCCGCGAGGGGATGCGCAGTGCGGCAGTCCGCTTAGACGCGGGCGCCGTCGTCGTTCTCGTCTTTTTCCTGGGGCAGCTTCATGATGAGGTACACCACTGAGGCCAGAAAGGTCGCCAGGATGCCCATCACTGCCAGGAGCGGCGCCGAGCGCCAGAACATGGCGGTGAACAGCAGGGCAAGCGGGCCGCCCACGGCTCCGATCCAGGCGAGCATGGTCAGGGGTTCGGTGCCGGCCAGGCTCGGCGGATCCTCCGGGACGAAGCCGTTCTCATCCTCGACGTCGTAGTCGCGTGGACCGGGCTCCCCGCTGCCCGTGGGTTCTTCTGCGGCGCCCCGTTTAGACAATCCAAGAGGGTCGAAGTCTTGGAAGGAACGTGACGATGAGCGCCCCGGAACGTCGTCCGGACCTGGACCCGGCCCTGTTCCGGAATCGTTGCCGGCCTCCGCCGACGTCGGCGCCTCGTCGAGGGCCGATGAAGGCATCGACTCAAGCCGGGCCACCAAATCGAGCCAGACGGCGTCGTCGTCTTTGTTGGCGCTCTGGTCGGGGGAGTCAGGCCCTGGCCTATTCATGGGGTGAATCCCGGAGCTCGGTGCCGGACTGGCTGGCGGGGGCGGAACTGCTTGTCAGTCCTGCCATTGTTTTCCTGATGAACTCGGCCGAGCCCCGGAAAATCTCCAGGGCATCGTTGTCCAGCGTGGCCACGTGGTAGCTGTTCTCCAAGGTGCTGAACTCCATCGAAGCCGTGACCTGTTCCTTCAACCGCGTGATGCTTCGATCCGAAACCACGTGGTCCACGGAGGAGCGGAAAACGCGCACCGGTGCGGAAATCCGGGGGAGCAGGGTGACGGTGTCCTTGTACATCTTTTTCAACTCATGGGCGGCGGCAACCGGTGTCCTGGGGTACGCTCCCTCGTCCATGCCGGGTTTGAGGATGTCGTTGGCGATGGCCGGGGTGGATTTCATGACGTGCTTGAGGATGCCGACCACGGCGGCGCGGGGATCGTCGATCACCAGTCCCGGATTGACGACGACAGTGCCGGCCACGGGGCGGGTAGCCGCGATCCGCAGAGCCAATGTCCCGCCCATCGACAAGCCGGCGGCGAAGACGAAGTCGCACTCGGCCTGGAGCTCCAGATACGCCGCGTCCACTGCACGGTGCCACTCCTGCCAGTGCCGCGTGGCCATGTCTTGCCACGTGGTCCCATGGCCTGGAAGGAGAGGGAGGCGGACAGCGTAGCCTTCGGCCGCCAAGTACTCGGCCCAGGGGCGCATGCTGTGCGGACTGCCCGTGAAGCCGTGGCTCATCACGACGCCGATGCTGGGTCCACTACCGGTGAAGTCGCTGGTGTACGGCGAGGGATCGGGGAGAGTGTTCATGATGACTCCGAGGCTACTCTGTTGGCGGCACTGCTTTCCGTGATGAGTCCATCGTGTCACTGTTCGGGACAATTCTCACTGGAGTATGGTGGCTTCTGAGTGCGGGCCGGGACCGTCCGGACGCCTTGCAGACGCCGCCCCGGAGAGGAACCAAAGTGTTCTATTGGGTCATGAAACGGATCTTTTTGGGTCCGCTTCTCAAAATGCTGTTCCGCCCGTGGGTCAAGGGCCTCGACAATGTTCCCCAGGATGGCGCCGCGATTCTCGCTTCCAACCATTTGTCCTTTTCCGACTCGATCTTCATGCCGGTGATGGTGCCCCGGCGCGTCAGTTTCCTTGCCAAGTCCGAGTACTTCACGGGTACCGGGCTCAAAGGCAGGCTTACGGCCATGTTCTTCCGGCTCACCAACCAGTTGCCGATGGACCGTTCGGGCGGGGCCGCGTCCGAGTTGTCCCTGCAGGCCGGCAGGGACGTCCTGGCCGCCGGCGGCCTGCTGGGCATCTACCCTGAAGGCACCCGCAGCCCCGACGCCAGGCTCTACAGGGGCAAAGTGGGGGTCGCCAAACTTGCGCTCCAAACCCGGGTCACCGTTGTTCCCGTTGCGATGATCGGCACCGAGAAAGTCCAGCCCATCGGGAAGCGTTTGCCCAACATCCGCAGGATCGGGATCATTTTCGGGCAACCTTTGGACTTCAGCCGGTATTACGGCCAAGAAGAAGACCATGCCGTTCAACGCGCCGTGACCGACGAAATCATGTACGAACTCATGCGTCTCTCGGGGCAGGAATACGTGGACGAATACGCCGCCGTCGTCAAGCAGCGGCTGGCCGGGCAGCCTCCGGCGCCGGTGAGCGGAAGCGAAGCGAATCCAGCCGACGACGGCGACGAGGGCAGGCGCCCGCCCGGCAACAGTTCAGGCCCGGACGGCGACGGCGCAGTGGCCGGGAAAGTGTGACGGCCTGCCAATAAGGGTTACGGAAGCCATGCCCCGAACAGCGGGCAAGGCAACTAGTCTTGGAGAGTGACTGAGCTATCCGCGAACCCCGCACCGTCCATGACCGGCCCCGTGACCAGTTCCCTGGGCAGCCCCCTGACCAGCACCGCCCAAAGCGGCGCGGCAAACTATCCCGGCTTGGACGATTGGCGCCAGCTGCCCATCTCGCAGCAACCCACATGGACCGATAGGGGCGTCTTCGATGCCTCCGTCAAAGAACTGTCCGTGCTTCCGCCGCTGGTGTTCGCGGGCGAGGTTGACATATTGCGCGAGCGTCTGGCCGCTGCAGCCCAGGGCAAGGCATTCCTGCTTCAGGGCGGCGACTGCGCCGAGACCTTCGAGGACGCGACAGCTGACAAGATCAGCGCCCGGGTCCGCACCATCCTGCAGATGGCCGTTGTCCTTACCTATGGTGCGGCCATGCCCGTCATCAAGATGGGCCGCATGGCCGGCCAGTTCGCCAAGCCCCGGTCCTCGAACGAGGAAACCCGCGACGGCGTGACCTTGCCCGCGTACCGCGGCGACATTGTCAACGGCTACGATTTCACCCCGGAGTCCCGGGCCCACGATGCCAGCCGCATGCTGAAGGCGTACCACACCTCGGCTTCCACGCTGAACCTTATTCGCGCCTTCACGCAGGGCGGCTTCGCCGATCTCCGCCTGGTGCACCTCTGGAACAAGGGCTTCACCGAAAACCCCGCCCATGCCCGCTACGAGTCCTTGGCGAGGGACATCGACCGTGCCATCAAGTTCATGGCGTCCTGCGGTGCTGATTTCGAAGCCCTCAAGCGCGTGGAGTTCTTCGCGAGCCACGAGGCACTCCTGCTCGACTACGAGCGGGCCCTGACGCGCATCGACTCCCGCACGGGACTTCCTTACGACACTTCCGGGCACTTCCTCTGGATCGGTGAGCGCACCCGTGAGCTCGACCATGCGCATGTGGACTTCCTGTCCCGGGTGCGCAATCCGATCGGCGTCAAGCTCGGTCCCGGGACTTCCGGAGACGACGCATTGCGGCTCATTGACAAGCTCGACCCGAACCGCGAGCCCGGCCGCCTTACCTTCATCACCCGTATGGGTTCCAAGAACATCCGCGAGAAGCTGCCCGCCGTCGTCGAGAAGGTCACTGCGTCGGGCGCCCAGGTTCTCTGGGTCACGGACCCCATGCACGGGAACACGGTCACCTCGCCCAACGGGTACAAGACCCGCAACTTCGATGACGTCGTGGACGAAGTCCGCGGGTTCTTCGAAGTCCACCACGCCCTCGGGACGGTACCCGGTGGCCTGCACATGGAAATGACCGGCGACGACGTCGCGGAATGCCTTGGCGGCGCCGATCCCATTGACCAGGATGCCTTCCTGGACCGCTACGAGTCTGTGTGCGATCCCCGCCTGAACCACATGCAGTCCCTCGAGATGGCGTTCCTCGTGGCTGGAGCCCTCACCAAGCGGTAGTCCCCACGAAGCGGACGTCCAGCAGCAGGCCCGAATACAGGAAAGGCGATCCGGAACATTCCGGATCGCCTTTCCTGTATGGGTGCGTCCTACACGACGGTCAGGGTGACGACGGAGCCCTCCGGGGCATCGCTGTCCACGGGGTTCTGGTCACGGACGGTGCCGAAGAAGCCACCCAGGATGTTGTTGATCTTGACCTCGAATCCGAGCGACTCCAGGGCCTTGCGGGCGGCGTCTGCCTGTTTGCCGATGAAGTTGGGGACATGCACCATTTTCGGACCCTTCGAGAGGGTCAACGTGACGGCGTCGCCGCGGATCAAGGTGCCGTTGGCAGGGATCTGGCTGACTACGGCTCCCGCGGGGACCTTTTTGTCGTTGACGGGTTCCGGCGATATTTTTGCGGTCAATCCGGCGTCGCTGATCGCTTTGACGGCGGCTTGCTGGCTCATGCCGCGGACATCCGGTACGGGAAGGGGCTGCGGTCCCTTGGAGACCATCAGCGCCACCGGGGTGCCGTGGCGGACCGCGGTGTCCTGGGCCGGAGACTGGGAGATGACCGTGCCTGAAGGCACTTTGTCGTCATATTGCTCGGTGACTTTGCCGAGCGCCATCCCCGCCACACCAAGGGCATTCTTTGCCTGGTCGAGTGTCAGGCCGGTCATCGCGGCAAGCGGAAACAATTGCGGGCCCTTCGAGACGAAGAGCGACACCCCTTGGAACTTCCGGACTACTTGGCCGGAAGCGGGTTCCGTTCCAACAGCCAACCCCGCCGTGACGTCGTCGTCGAACACGTCTTTTGGCTCGGATTGGAAGCCGGCGGTTCTCAGCAGCTGCTGTGCCTCGGCGACCGTCTTGTTCCTGGTGTCCGGTATGGTTCCGGGCGAACCGGGCCCCATGCCGAAGAACCAGCCAGCCGCAGTGGCAAGGATCGCCAGGACAATCACGACGATCGTCCAGATCACGGCCCGGCGGCGCGGGTTGCCTTCCCGCAAAGAGCGCGACGGCGTGGCCGCGGCCCGGGCTCGGTCCTTTTCTTCCTGGCGCTCCATCCGCTTGATGTCGCGTTTGCTCGGCGGGGCATCGGCCGGATCCAGGGGTTCGCGGTCCTGTGGCACTTGGACGTCGAAAGCCGCGGCACCGGGGGAGAATCCCGACGGCGGAAGCACTGTGGTTGGATTGCGCTGGCTTGAGATGATCTCCGTCGGGCGGCCTATCCGTTCCAGGGGCTCCGTACGTTCGGCGTGGAAAGGGGCGACTACCGCGGTTGCCCCGGCCGCTTCTTGTTGCCCTTCGGGCGTCGCCGCCTTGGCGGCCGGCGGGTTGATATCCAGTTGCGCGTCGCTCAAGGTGGTGCGGATGTGCCGGAGTTCCGACAAGAGCGCGGAGCCGTCCACCGGACGCTCTTCGGGTTCCTTTGCGGTGCACCACTGGACCAGTTCGTCCACATCGGCGGCAAGGCCGGGCACCGCGAGCGACGGCGCAGCGACGGCCGCGTTGACGTGCTGGTAGGCAACCTGGATGGGAACGTCGCCCGCATACGGTTGCTCGCCGGTAAGCATTTCGTAGAGCATGATGCCGGTGGAGTAGATGTCGCTCCGGGCGTCCGCGGCTTTGCCGAGGACCAGTTCGGGAGCCAGATATGCGACTGTGCCGATGAGGGCGCCAGTGCTGGTTGTCGCTGTGACCGCCCGGGCCAGGCCGAAGTCGCCCACCTTGATGCGGCCGTCGTCGGCGATGAGGACGTTTTCTGGTTTCACGTCGCGGTGGATGAGTCCTGCCGCGTGGGCGGCCGCGAGCCCTTCGATGACGGGGTCGATCAGGGCAAAGGCCAGCCGGGGCGGGAGGGCTGCCTTCTCGTTGAGGACGTCGCGCAGGGTGTGGCCCTTGATGTACTCCATGACGATGTACGCAATGTGGCCGTCCTGTCCCTGGTCGAGGACACCTACGACGTGCGGATGGGAAAGGCTCGCCGCGGCCCGGGCCTCGCGCTGCAAGCGGTCGAGGAAATTCTGGTCATTGGCCAGGTGGGGATGCAGCACTTTGAGCGCCACGTCGCGGTCGAGCCGCTCGTCGGTGGCGAGATAGACGGTTGACATTCCGCCGTTCGCGAGGCGCGATCGCACCAGGTAGCGCCCATCCACGAGGGATCCGAGGAGTTGGTCCGAAACTTGTTCCTGCACCCTACGATCCTAGTTGAGCAAAACACGGGCCCGAATCGCCGTGCGATCCGGGCCCGTGTTCAGCGGCTTGATTTAGCTGAAGTTCTTCTTGAGGGACAGGATCGAGGCGACGTAGGCCTTGGTGTCGTCGTACATCCCGTGCTTGCTTACCGAGTACTGGCCCTGGTAGTAGCCTGCGATGGCCGTGTTCAGGTCCTTGCTGGTGTTGACGAGGGCCCGGATGATGGCGACGCCAGCGGTCACGTTGTCATACGGGTCCAGGATGTTGAGCTTGCGTCCCACCAGTTGGGAAGCCCATTCTCCGGAGGAGGGAATCACCTGCATCGTGCCGATGGCGTTGGCGGGAGAGACGGCACGCTGGTTGAAGCCGGATTCCTGGTAGGCGAACGCCATGGCCAAAGACGGGTCCACCCCCATCCGGCGCGCGGTATCGGCTACGATCCCCTTCATCTGGGCGGTGCTGGGTACCGGGGACGCATTGAGCAGGGCCTTGTTCGCGTTGGCTGAACTGACCACCGCCTCCGGGTAGGTGTAGCCCAGGAACGTGCTGGGAACCAAGGGGGTGCTGACCGGAGCCGGGGCCGCAGCCGAGGCTGCAGGAGCACCCGGGATGGCGAGCTTCTGCCCCGGATAAATGATGGTGCTCATGGACAGCTTGTTGGCCGAGAGCAGCGATGACAAGGACACGCCAAGGCGGGACGCAATGCCGCCCAGAGTGTCACCCGACTTGATGGTGTACGAGCCGGTGTTGGCAAGTGCCGGCGCTGCCGGGGCAGCCGGAGCGGAAGCAGGGGCCAATGCCGCTGGAGCCGGGGCCGCCGGAGCTGGTGCGTTCGTTCCCGGGCCAACCTTGATCTTCTGTCCCGGGTAGATGATGGACCGGCCGTTGAGGCCGTTCCAGCTGAAGACGTCCGAGAGCGCCACTCCGTGGCGGGCGGCGATGCCGCTCAGGGTATCCCCGGACACGACTGTGTAGCTGGCAGCCGACGACGACGCCGGGCTGGGTGCCGGGCTGGGCGCGGGTGCCGGGGCGCTTGGAGCAGCCGCGGAACCGGACAACTTGATCTGCTGTCCCGGGTAGATGATGGTGTTGCCAGAGAGCCCGTTGAGCTGCAGGACGGTGTTGGTGTTCAGCCCGTAGCGGGCCGCGATGCCGCTGATGGTATCGCCCCGGACGATCGTGTACGTGGCCGGAGCCGTCGGTGCCATGGGCTGCATGGCAGTCGGGATGCTCGCGGCAACCGCGGAGGCGGGAATGACGTTTGCGGATACGGCCGCGGCCTGGGCCTGCATGGCCGCGGTCAGCGATGCGGGGATCTTCTGGCTTTGTACCGCTGGAAGCGCTGTTGCCGGTTGGGCGAGCGCCAACGAAGAGAGCATGACGGCGGGCAGCGCCGCTGTGGTGGCCGCAATTATGGGCATGCTCGTTGTCTTCTTGGGCGAGCGGGGCGTCGTCATGGGAGCAATCCTCATCTCAGCAGCGGATGTTGGGAATGCCGCTGTTGCCAGTGTTACTAAAGTTAGTAGTGATGCAAATGTGATCAATGTGAATCTCTCACATTTTTCGATTCCGCACAAGAAATCCCGGCGCATTCGATTCTTGGGCAATTCGGGGACGCAAATTCCGCCCGTGCCGTCCGTCCGGCTAGGCGCAAAGCGCGCGGGCGTGGCAATCTTGATCCGTGAGTAATGTAGAAAGCCTCGTTTCCGAATGGCTGCCGCTGCCCGATGTGGCAGAGCTGCTGAACGTTTCAATCACCAAGGTCCACGGTCTTCTGGATGAGCGTGCAGTGGTGGCTGTGAGAGTGGGCGAACGCAATATCCGTTCGATTCCTGCCCTCTTTATCCAGGATGGTCATGTGGTGGATAGCCTGAAGGGCACCATCGCAGTGCTTGGCGATGCCGGGTACACGGATGAGGAGCTCATCGCGTGGCTTTTCACTCCGGATGAGTCGCTGCGTGGCCGCCCTGTCGACGCGCTCCGTGAAGGGCGCAAAACTGAAATCCGACGCAGGGCCCAATCGCTTGCCTGGTAAGGGACTCCTGCCTTAAATACAGTGGTGGCGATCAGATTGCTGACCAAGAGTTCACGCGGCCCGGCTGACGGCGGCTTCGGCCAACTGCCTGAGCGCGGTAAGCGGGAGTTCAGCCAAGGGGAGGCTTTCCAAGGCCTCGAAAGCTTCGTTGCTGAGTTCCTCGATCATAGATTCCGTGGCTTCGAGCGCTCCGCAATCCACGATGATCCGCCGGATCTCGGCAACCTCGGCCTCGCCAAGGTCCTGCCGTCCGAGCATGGTATCGATGTAGCTCGAATCAGCAGCCCCGGCCTGGTTGATGGCGAAGCCCACCAGCACAGTCCGTTTGCCTTCGCGGAGGTCATCTCCTGCAGGCTTTCCTGTCGTCCCGGGGTCTCCGAACACCCCCAGGACGTCGTCGCGGAGCTGGAAAGCTTCACCAAGGGGCAACGCGAAAGCGGAATAGCCTTGCAAGAGCTCTTCGCTGGCACCGGCCAAGGCGCCACCAAGGGCCAAGGGGTGTTCCGTTGAGTACTTCGCCGATTTGAATCGGATGATGGACTGTGCGCGGCGGACGGCACCTGCGCGGTCCCGCACGGGGCCCGCAACTTCCTCCAGGATGTCCAGGTATTGGCCGGCCATGACCTCGGCGCGCATCAGGTTGAAGATCCGCCGCGCAGGCGTGCCTGTTGCAGCCCTGCCACCAATCTCGGTGAACGCTTCCTCGCTGAACGACAGGCAGAGGTCTCCGGTGAGGATCGCGGCCGCATGTCCGAAGCGTTCGCTGTCGAGGGCCCAGCCCTCGCTCTCATGGAGCTGGCTGAACCGCTTGTGGACGCTTGGACCGCCACGCCGGGTGTCAGAGCGGTCGATGATGTCGTCGTGAATCAGGGCTGCAGCCTGGAAGAGTTCCAAAGCGCAGCCGGCAGTAATGATGTCCGGATGTGCGGACTCGCCTCCGGCACCTCGCCACCCCCAGTAGCACATCAAGGCCCGGAGCCGTTTGCCACCTGTCACGAGGCTCGTGATTGAGCCCATGAGGGGAGCGACATCGGGGGAGATGGTGGCCATGGTTTCTTGTTGCACCCCAAGGAAACCGTTAAGTTTGGCCGCGACGTCGGCCACGAAACGGCTCTGTTCCGAACCCAGGCTCTCCTTGGTCACTTGATTGACCCGGCGGCCACGTTGGCACCGATGGTGAACGTGGATTTGCCCGCTGTTTCCACTACCGAGATATTCACGGTTTCATTGTCGCCACGGAGGAAATCCTTTGATTTGATACTTCCCACGGTGCTGCCGGGAACTTCTTTAAAGCCCTGCGCCGTGAGCGCAGAGGTATAAAAAGCCACTACTGCGTCCGATGGGGACGCAATGGTGCCGACCAGGGCCACCGACGCCGGGGAGGAGTTCTTGTCGAAACTGCTGGATTCCACCGCTGCCTTGGGCATCAATGGAATCAGTTGCTGCGGGAATCCCGGAACCAGGGCGCCGACCGTCGCCGAAGCTCCTGCGGCCGCCGTGGACGTGGTGGCCGGCGCCGGACTTGCCGAGGCAGTGGCCGCCCCGGACGATGTTGGCGCAGCCCCTTGGGATGCCGTGCCTGCGGGGGACGACCCGCAAGCCGAGATGGTCAACGCGACGCCCGTGGCCAACAAGGCCATACTGACGGTTTGAGGCTTTCCAAAGAGCTTCACAGGGATTTCCTCCTGGGGACGACGCCGGATGCTGCCTCCAGTTTAGGGCGCCGGATGCAGCCACCAGTAACCAGTGCCGCGGCATAGGATTTCCTTGTGAGACCACAAGCAGAGAACAACGGGCGGGGCCCCGGACAAGAATCCGCCCCGGATCCCGCTGCCCTGCGGGAACTGAGGCGCACCAGCATCCTCCACGTCGACATGGATGCCTTCTTTGTCTCGGTGGAATTACGCACCCGGCCTGAACTCAAGGGAAAACCCGTCATTGTCGGCTTCCCGGTGGATCGCTCAGTTGTACTGTCCGCGTCGTACGAAGCGCGGGCGCTGGGCGTGAAGTCTGCCATGCCCATGGCCAACGCTATGCGGATGTGCCCCAACGCTGTCATCATCGAGCCCCGCCACAGCCTCTACTACGAGGTGTCCCGGGAGTTGATGGGCATATTCGAATCGATAACGGACCTCGTGGAGCCCTTGAGTGTCGACGAGGCTTTCCTGGATGTCGGTGGCGCGATCCGGAGGCTTGGTCCGCCTCTCCAGATCGGCCATTTGATCCGGCGCCGCGTTGCGTCCGAGCTCGGAATCACTGCGTCCGTGGGAATAGCGGCCAACAAGTTCGTTGCCAAAATTGCTTCTACGCGCTGCAAACCCGACGGACTGCTGCTCATTGAGGAAGGGCAGACCGTAGCCTATCTCCACAGCCTGCCCGTGAACGCCTTATGGGGAGTCGGGGCCAAGACCGCCGATGTCCTCGCCAGGCTGGGGATCCGTACCGTGGCTGACGTTGCGGCCACGCCGCTGTCTTCCTTGAAAAAGGTCCTGGGAGCGTCGGGCGAGCACGTCCACCGATTGTCGATGGGCTTGGATCCGCGGCCGGTCACGCCTATCCGCCTCGAGAAGAGCATTGGTTCCGAGGAAACGTTCGCTGTTGACACCCCGGATGACGCGCTCCTCCACCGCGAGTTGCTAAGGCTCTCCCACCGAACCGCTTCGCGGCTGCGCACAGCCGGAATGCTGGCCCGGACCATCGCGCTGAAGTTGCGCTATGCGGATTTTTCGACAATCAGCCGCAGCAAGACAATGCATACGCCGGTGGACAGCGCCCAGTTGATCTATCAGGTGGCGAGCCAGTTGCTGGCGTCCCTGGGGGAGCGCCCCATGAGCGTGCGCCTTGTAGGAGTCCGGGCTGAGCAGCTCGAACCGGCGGAACACACCTCGCTGCAGTTGAGCTTCGACCGCAGGGACGACAACTGGCGGGCGGCTGAACAGGCGCTTGACCGTGTCACCGAGCGATTCGGCAGCAAGACTGTCCTTCCGGCGACGCTTCTGGAGCCGCATGCGGAGCCCGACGGGCCGGGCGATCCCTAGGCTTCGAAGAGCCCTCGCGTGCCCTCCGGCGTGTCTTTCAGAACGGCGGCCAACAAACTATCCTAGAGGTACACAGATTTAGACCGTCTGGATAAATTGCTATGTTGCGCCTGTTCCGTGAGACCGTGTTCACAAGACCCGGTCTTCGGGAACCCTTTTTTGGGTTCGTCCGTTCAAGGGAACAGAGGCAACGGCCGCGGCGTATCCAGACGCTGGCCGACTAAAGGAGGTCGCGATGCCCCTCTCGGAGCACGAACAGAAGCTCCTCGAGCAACTCGAGAAGCAACTGCATGAGGACGATCCAAAGTTTGCCAATTCAATGGGCTCTGACCCCATTCGCTCATGGTCGACCAGGCACATCGTTATTGGCGTTCTAGGCACTATCGCCGGGATTCTTTTGTTGTTGGTAGGTGTGTCCTTGCAGAACATCTTCCTTGGCGTGCTGGGCTTCATTGTGATGGGCGCCGGCGTTTACTTTGCCACCCTGAGAAGGGCAGCCGGCGGGAAATCGAAGAGTGCCAAGTCGGGCAAGTCAAAGAACTCGTTCATGAGCAACCTCGAAGAACGCTGGGACGAGCGCCGCCGCGGCGAGGAGAGCTGAACGCTCCACCAGGGGGCTTGTCGTCCACGGGGATGCCGAGTCCTCCACATTGCACCACCAGGCTCCGGCCTGATTGCGAAAAGACCCGAATATCGGGTCTTTTCGCATTTAACGCCACGTTCGCCGCACATCCTGAGCCTGTAAGCGCGGCTGGCGAAGCCGCGTCGAGCGTTTCCCTAGAGCGCCGCCGCAAAGCGTCCTCCACCACCAACCACCACTGAGAGCCAGGTGTTTTCAGGCTCCCGCGTTCGAAAGTGGTGCAGAAACACGCCGGATTGCGTTGACTGTGGGGGCTTGTGGAGTAAAGTGGAGCAAGTAAGAGGGTAGTGGCGGCGTGGGGCAGGTACGGGCACCTTTACGGATGGGGGCGGTGGGCCAGTGTTTCTTGGCACGCATTCTCCTCGTCTGGACGAAAAGGGCCGGATCATCCTCCCCGCCAAGTTCCGCGAGGAACTTGCTGACGGCTTGGTGCTCACAAGGGGCCAGGAACGTTGCATCTACGTCTTCAGCCAGCGGGAATTCGAACGTATTCACGAATCCATGCGGGAGGCCCCCATTTCCTCCAAGCAGTCGCGTGACTACATCCGGGTTTTCCTGTCCGGAGCCTCTGACGAGGTACCTGACAAGCAGGGGCGCGTGACGATTCCGCCGGCGCTCCGGAGCTACGCAGGTCTTGAGCGGGAATTGGCGGTCATCGGCGCCGGAACCCGTGCAGAGATCTGGGATGCCCAGGCTTGGGATGAATACCTGGCCGAGAAGGAAGCCGCCTTCTCGGAGACCGACGACGACAACCTTCCCGGGTTCATTTAGAAACCGGGACAGGAAGCAGCAATGCTTCTTGGACGGGATCTCCAGCCGCCCATCACATTGTTTTCCTGGCTCACCTTCCCCGGAGCCAGGCGGACGCTGCGATAGGCGCGGATGGGGATCCGGCTCAAGAAGCGACCCGCCCAACTGACAGACGAACGATTCAGCTCTGAGGAGGCCGCATGGAGGAGCAAGACGCGCCAAAACCAACCTCGGAGCGACATGTACCGGTCCTGAAGGACCGGTGCATCAATTTGTTGGCACCAGGTTTTGAGGCCGCCCGCAGCCGTGGCGAGACGCCCGTCGTCATCGACGCCACGTTGGGAATGGGTGGCCACTCCGAAGCGATGCTGCAGCAGTTCCCCGATCTGCACCTTGTTGGCATAGACCGGGACGAAGAGGCCCTGGCCCTCGCCGGTGAGCGCCTGCAACCCTTCGCGGCCCGCACTGACCTAGTGCATGCCGTCTATGACGAAATCGAAGATGTCCTCGTAGACCTTGGAATCCCGGAAGTGCACGGCATCCTCATGGATCTGGGTGTGTCTTCCCTCCAATTGGACGAGCGGGAGCGCGGCTTTGCCTACTCCTACGACGCGCCGCTGGATATGCGGATGGACACCAGCCGCGGCCAGACTGCCGCCGACGTCGTCAACAACTATTCCGAAGAAGACCTGGTACGGATTATCCGCAAGTGGGGCGAAGAGAAGTTCGCCGGCAGGATCGCAAACCGCATCGTCACAGCAAGGGCCGGCAAGCCTTTCGCCACCACCGGGGAGCTCGTCGAGCAGATTCGCGGCGTTGTTCCTGCGGCCGCCGCAAAGTCCGGCGGGCATCCGGCAAAGCGGACTTTCCAGGCCCTGCGGATTGAAGTCAACGAGGAACTCGACGTTCTGGAGAGAGCAGTGCCTGCCGCCCTCTCGGCCTCGGCAATGGGCGGACGGGTAGTGGTGTTGTCTTACCACTCACTCGAAGACAAGATCGTGAAATCGATCTTCCAGTCCCGGTCCAAGTCGTCGGCCCCGCTGGGCTTCCCCGTGGAGCTGGAAGAACACAAACCGGAATTCAAGACCCTGACCAAGGGCACGGAAGTGCCCACACCTGAAGAAATCGCCGAAAACCCGCGTGCGGCATCTGCCCGCCTGCGGGCCGTGGAACGCATCAAAGCGAGGAGAACAGCATGAGCACCGCTGCCGCGAAGATCCTGGCGACCACGGTGGGGAACACCGCGCGTGCCCTGCCCGCCCGGGGACCGGAACGCGACACGACCCGCAAGGCGCGGACACCGCTCTCGCTCGTCCAGAGTGTTCCCGGACGACGGCGGACTCCCTTCGTCGTCTTTTGCTTCGGCGTCCTGGCGGCCGCCTTGTTGACTGTCCTGGTGCTCAACATCTCCGTTTCCACCGCCCAATACGACCTTGTGAAGCTCAGGAACGACGCTGCATCCCTGAACAAGCAGAACCAGGATCTGACACAGCAGGTCCAGAACTACCAGGCTCCCCAGAATCTTGCCGCCAAGGCCGCAGAATTGGGCATGGTAGCTTCCACTGCCACGGGCCAGATCGATCTGGACAACCTGACAGTCACAGGAAAGGCCACGCCGGCAACCAAGGGACAGAATCCCGGTGCCGTCATCGCTGCTCCTGCGGTTGCAGGCCAGTCCAGCGTCGCAGCTCCTGCACCCGCCAAGAACGATTCACTGGACAGCCGTAAGCCCAACGGTGCCGCCGACTCCACCGCGGCCAAACCGCAGGCGCCCGCGGTTCCTGCGGCACCCAAGCCGCCGGTTGTGGATCTCCATGGTGGTTCGGTCCCCGCCCCACAGCAGAAGGTGCCCGGGCAGTAGCGTTCAGCCGACCTGATTTCAGGGTAAACAGCAAGGTAAGCAGCAAGGAATCGACGTGGTGCAGAAAACCGGCAAATCGAAGAACAAGAGAACGCCGGCGGCGAAGAAGCGCCTGCGCATCGGCCTCGCGATCATGTTGACGCTGCTGTTGGTCGTTGGGGGCAAGTTGTTCCTGGTCCAAGGGCTGGACGTCGGAGGCCTGGCCGAGGCTGCCTACAACAACCGGCTGACAACCACCATCCTGCCGGCCGAACGCGGCAAGATCCTCGACTCCAACGGCACCGTGCTGGCCAGTAGCGTCATCCGCTACAACATTGTGGTGGACCAAACGGTCAACACGAACACGTCTGAATTTTCGCGCTACAACACCCAGACCCAAGCCATCGATACGATCTCCAGGACCCAGGGGATAGCAGAGCTTTCCAGCGCCCTGGGGATGGACGTCAACCAGGTTACCCAGGCAGTGACCGGCGACAAGAAATACAACATCGTGGCCAAGGAAGTGAAGCCCGATCTCGAAGACCGGATATCCCAACTGCACATCCCGGGTGTCGTGTCGGAGGGCATCAGCAAGCGTGTCTATCCCAACGGCAGCGTAGCCGGTGGCGTTATCGGCTTCCTCAAGGACGGCACCACGGGCCAAGCCGGCCTTGAGCAGACCCAGGACGACCTCCTCCGCGGCAAGGACGGCAAGCGCGTCTTTGAGATCGGCGCCGACGGTCTCCGTATCCCCGTGGCAACCGATCTGCTGACCCCGGCTGTCAACGGCAAAGACGTCAAGCTGACGCTGAACACGGACATCCAGTACTTTGCGCAGCAGGCCATCCAGACCCAGGTCAACCAGCTCAATGCCGAGTGGGGATCAATCGTCGTTGAGGACATCAAGACCGGGAACCTCATTGCGATGGCGGATACGAACGCCCCGGATCCCAACGACCCGGGCAAAGTAGCGGCTGCGGACCGCGGCGTGCGGTCTGTGACGGCCGCCTATGAGCCTGGTTCGGTGGAGAAGATGATCACCGCGTCCGCTGCGATCAATGAAGGAAAGTCCAGCCCATTGGACACCGTTACCGTTCCTCCTGCCGTGACCATCGACGGTCAGACGTTCACCGATGCTTTCCTCCACGGAACCGAACAGCGGACCCTCGCCGGTATCCTCGGCTATTCGATGAACACGGGTACCGTGATGATCGGCAGCCGGCTGAGCAAGCAACAGCGCTATGACTATCTCCAGCGCTTCGGCATCGGGGAAGCCCCGGACATTGGTCTTCCCGCCGAAGCGTCAGGAATCCTGGCCAAGCCCGATCAATGGGACGACCGGCAGCAGTACACCGTCCTGTTCGGCCAAGGCGTTTCCCAGTCCACTCTGCAGACCGTCCGCGCATACCAAAGCGTGGCCAACGACGGCGTGATGCTGCAACCCAGGTTGATCGACGGCTACGTCGGGGCCGACGGGGTCGAAGCGAAAGCACCTGCCAAGGACGCCCGGCAAGTCGTTACCAAGGACACCGCGCAGCAAGTGCGGGACATCCTGGAGAGCAACGTGACGATGGGCGAAGTGAAAGATGCTGGCATCGACGGATACCGGGTGGGCGCCAAGACAGGAACCTCCGAGGCACCCCGCGAAGACGGCCTGCCTGGCTTCGATGGCTTCACGGCCTCCATCATTGGGATGGCGCCCATGGAAAATCCACGGTTCATCGTCGAGGTTGTTGTCCAGAGGCCCAAGGGCAACATCTACGGCATCACGCAAGGACCGATTTTCCGCTCGGTGATGGGCCAGGTCCTGCGCACCTACAACGTCCCGCCTTCCACCGGCACTCCGGCGCGGTTCCCCCAATACGGCAAATAAGGACAAGGACTGCAAATAAGGCCAGTACGGCAAGTACTTCAGTTTCGCCAAGTAAGCTTGTTGGGCATCTGTCCGGCCACATTTAGATCAACCCATGCCGTTTGCGGGAGCCCAAGGGTTCCCGCGCGGCCAGTTTTACGAGTACCAACGGAGACCACCTTGTCAGAGCAGAATGATGCCGTATCGATCCCTACAGGGAACCCGCCGGCTACGGACAAACCCGGCTTCCGTCCAGCCGTCGTGGCGCCGGTTGCCCTGGAGGCCATCGCATCGTCCCTCGGGATCGCGCTGACCCCGGACTCAGCCGGTACGTCGGTCACTGGTGTGTCCCTCAACTCGCGCACCGTCGAGCCGGGAGACCTGTACTTGGCCCTGCCCGGTGCCACACGCCACGGGGCAGACTTTGTCACCCAAGCGGTGGCGGCCGGTGCTGTGGCCGTCGTGACCGATGAGGACGGCGCCCGTCAATTGGCACTTGAGGACCTTGCCGTTCCGGTGCTGATCGTTGGCGATCCCCGTGCAGCTGTCGGCACCCTCGCTGCCCTCGTTTATCGAAGCCAGCCACTCGATGGGGTTTCGCCCACGCTTTTCGGTGTAACTGGTACGAACGGCAAAACAACGACGACGTATTTCATCAACTCCTTGCTCCGCGCCCTGGGCATGAATCCCGGCCTGATCGGGACGATTGAAATTCTTGCGGGGGGCGAGGCCATCCCGAGTCTGCTGACCACGCCGGAGTCAACGGACGTCCATGCCTTGCTCGCCCTCATGCGTGAACGTGGGTTGGAGGCGGCTTCCATGGAGGTCTCCTCCCATGCTCTTTCGTTCCACAGGGTCGACTCGGTGACATTCGACGTTGCCGGCTTCACCAATCTGACGCAGGACCATCTCGATCTCCACGGAAGCATGGACGAATACTTCCGGACCAAGGCGGAGCTGTTCACGAGAGCGCGAGCACGGCGGGCCGTAGTGACCGTGGACGATCCGTGGGGGCGCTTGCTGGCCGAAGAGGCCGGAATTCCCGTGACCACGCTGTCGGCCACCGCCGGGAGCGAAGCTGACTGGACGGTCGAGTCTTCCAAACCACGCGGACTTGGAACGGACTTCGAATTGCGCCACCGCGATGGATCGGTCCTGCGCGTCAATACAGGATTGCCGGGAGATTTCAACGTCGCCAATGCGGCGCTGGCCACGATTATGGTGCTCGACTCTGGCATCGACCGGTCGGCACTTCAGGCGGCGCTGGACAGCCACGATCCCTTCACCGTTTCCGTACCCGGCCGGATGCAGCTGATTTCCGATGCCCCTGCTTCCGTTGTCGATTTCGCGCACAACCCGGACGCGCTGGCGCGGGCCCTGAGCGCCATACGCCCGCAATCACCCGGATCTCGCGTGATTGTTGTTTTCGGCGCCACAGGTCAGCGCGACCAGGGCAAGCGGCCGACCATGGGCGCCATAGCCGCCCGGCTCGCCGACGTCGTGATTGTCAGCGACGACGATCCCCATGACGAAGACGCTGCGGCGATCCGTTCGGAAGTCATCGCCGGCGCACGTGCCGCCCGCGAGTCGGAGGACCTTGACTGCGAGATCGTGGAAGCGTACCCCCGGGACGTCGCCATCCGCCAAGCCGTGGATCTGGCCACTGAGAAGGACACCATCCTGATCGCCGGCCGAGGACATGAGGTCTGGCAGGAAGTGAAGGGCGTCAACCTTGCCCTCGACGACCGGGTGGAACTGCGGGCGGCCTTGACAGCCAGGGGATTCAAGGTTTCCACGGACGAGCGGATAGAGTCCTAGACCGAGATGATTGCACTTACTGCGGCGGAGATCGCCGATATTACCAATGGCCGATTGGCAGCGGACCCGGGCATTGTCCCGGCGTCCATCGTTACCGACTCCCGTGAGGCGGCGGCCGGATCGCTGTACGTGGCCAAACCAGGTGAGAACGCTGACGGCCATGCCTACGTGGGCGCCGCTTTCGAGCGCGGGGCTGTCCTGGCGCTGACCGAGCGCGACGTTTCCGACGACGACGGCCGGCCGTACCCCGCCGTCGTCGTCGATGACGCCGTGATCGCGATGGGTGCCCTGGCCGCAGAGTCCGTGCGCCGCATCCGCGCCGCACGTACGGCCCAAGGGGAGCCCTTCACTGTCATCGGGATCACAGGCTCGGCGGGCAAGACAACTACCAAGGACTTGCTCGCGGGCATTCTTTCCCGGGCCGGCGCCACAGTGGCACCGCAGGGTTCGTACAACGGTGAAGTCGGCGTGCCGCTCACCGTGTACGGAGCCGATGCGGGCACGCGTTACCTCGTGATCGAAATGGGCGCCACCGGGGTCGGCCACATCAAATACCTCGCCGAGATGGTCCAACCGGACATCGGCGTCGTTCTTTGCGTCGGCACCGCCCACGCCGGCGAGTTCGGTGGGGTGGAGAACATAGCCAAGGCCAAGGGCGAACTCGTCGAAGCGCTGGGGCAGGACGGAACCGCCGTCATCAACCTCGACGACGCGCGCGTCGCGGCGATGGTCGCCCGCACCCAGGCCAAAGTGCTCGGAACCACCGCTACGGGCATTTCCGGCTCCGAGGTCGAAGCCAGGAACGCCGATATCGATGAGGACGGCCACCCGGAGTTCGAACTCATCCTTCCCGACGGCGGGGTCCCCCATCGCGTCCACAGCAAGCTGATCGGTGCGCACCACATCACCAACTTGCTTGCCGCCGCGGCCGCCGCGTTCGCGGCAGGCCTCCCTGCAGCCGGGATCGCCGACTCGCTGAGCGAGCAGTCCCCGGCCAGCCGGTGGAGAATGGAACGCACTGAGCGGGCAGACGGCGTCACCATCATCAACGACGCGTACAACGCGAATCCGGAATCCATGCGTGCAGCCTTGCGCACCCTCGCCGACCTCGGCCAGGGACGCCGCACCTGGGCGGTGCTGGGCGCGATGCTGGAACTCGGCGAAGATTCCATCCGCGAACACACCATGGTGGGGACGCAAGTGGTTCGCTTGAACATTTCCAGGCTCGTGGTGGTTGGCCGCGAAGCCCGGGCGCTATACATTTCCGCGATCCAGGAAGGCTCCTGGGGCGACGAATGCATTTTCGCTGAAACGGCCGACGAGGCCTACGAACTGCTGCAGGCCGAGCTCAAAACAGGCGACTTGGTGCTTTTCAAGTCCTCGAACGGGGTCGGCTTAAGGCATTTGGGGGATCGGATAGCATTACCTCCACAGGCCAGTACGAGTGCGAACACCGCGGCTGCAACTGCCGCCAATGAAGGGAAGGAGCTGCTGTGATTGCACTGTTGATCGGCGCGGGCGTCGCCCTCCTGGTGGCTTTGGTCGGAACGCCACTCTTCATCCGGTTCCTGGTCACCAAGGGATACGGCCAGTTCATCCGCGACGACGGACCCACCTCGCACCACACCAAGCGCGGTACTCCCACCATGGGCGGGACGGTCGTGGTGGCCGCAGTACTCATCAGCTATGGGTTGACCCACTTGATCATGTGGATGATGAACCCGCGATCACCGGGCCCGTCGGCTTCGGGCTTGCTCTTGTTGTTCCTGATGGTGGGTATGGGATTCGTTGGTTTCCTCGACGATTTCATCAAGATTTCCAAGCAACGCAGCCTCGGACTCAATGCCAAGGCAAAGCTGATTCTCCAAGCATTTGTTGGCATCGTCTTCGCAGTACTCGTCCTGAACTTCCCCGACTCGCAGGGGATCACGCCGGCCTCCACCCATATTTCCCTTGTGCGGGACATTCCCTGGCTGAACCTGGCCTTCGGGGGCACCGTCCTCGGAGCCATCCTGTTTGTCATCTGGTCGAACCTGATCGTCACTGCGGCAACCAACGGCGTCAACCTGACGGACGGACTGGACGGCCTTGCCGCCGGCGCCTCCATCATGGTCTTCGGGGCGTACACACTCATGGGAATCTGGCAGAACAACCAGGCGTGCGGTTCACCCCGCGAGGCGGGCAGCGGCTGCTATTCGGTCCGCGACCCGCTCGATTTGGCGCTCCTGGCAGCTATTTGCAGTGCCGCGCTGGTGGGCTTCCTCTGGTGGAACACGTCTCCGGCGAAGATCTTCATGGGAGACACCGGTTCCCTGGCGATCGGCGGGGCGGTGGCCGGCTTTGCGATCCTTTCCCGCACCGAACTTCTTTTGGGCATCATCGGTGGGCTTTTCGTCCTCATCACGCTGTCAGTCATCATCCAGGTGGGCTACTTCAAGCTCACCAAGGGTAAGCGGGTCTTCAAAATGGCGCCCCTTCAGCATCATTTCGAACTCAAGGGCTGGGCCGAGATCACGGTGGTTGTCCGATTCTGGATTCTCTGTGGCTTGTTCGTGGCCGCAGGCCTTGGGATTTTCTATGCTGAATGGGTGGTGCTGCTGTGAGCGCAAGTCCTCAAACCAAGCCTTCTGCCAATGACCGGCTCGAGAACCTCGTCAGTTGGGACTCCGACTGGAAGGGCCTGCGCGTCGTCGTGACCGGCATCGGCGTCTCCGGTTTCGCGGCCGCCGATACCTTGATCGAACTCGGCGCCCGGGTGGTGGTTGTTGACGCTGCCACGAGCGCCAAAGCCCTAGCACAGGCGGACACGTTGAAGATCGTCGGCGCAGCCGACGTCCTCCTCGGCCAGGACGCCGTCAAAATGCTGCCCCGCGTGGACGGTGAAAAGCCCGAACTCGTCGTGACGTCGCCGGGCTGGCGGCCGGACCAGTCCCTCCTGGCAGCTGCCAAAAGGGCCCACGTACCGGTGTGGGGCGACGTCGAGCTCGCCTGGAGGGTGCGCGAACGCAAGGGCCGCAAGACGGCGGACTGGCTCACGATCACGGGTACCAACGGCAAAACCACGACGGTGGGCATGACCGAAGCCATGCTGCAGGCAGCAGGGCTCAAGGCAATCGCCGTGGGGAATGTAGGCACCCCCATCCTGGACGCACTCCGTGACCCTGTGGAGTACGACGCTTTCGCGGTTGAGCTTTCCAGCTTCCAATTGCACTGGATCGAATCGCTCTCCCCGGTGGCGAGCGTCTGCCTCAACGTCGCCGAGGACCACGTCGACTGGCACGGCTCCTACGAGTCCTACCTCGCGGACAAGGCAAAGATCTTCGAGAACACCCAGAAGGCGTGCATCTACAACGCCGAGCAGATCGAGACCGAACGCATGGTGGAAAACGCCGACGTGGTCGAGGGTTGCCGGGCGATCGGTTTCACCACCTTGACTCCGGCCATCAGCATGCTCGGCGTGGTCGAGGGCTTGCTCGTGGACCGTGCGTTCATCGAAGAGCGCAAGAGTTCTGCAGAGGAACTCGCGTCCCTGGCGGACCTGGGCACGGCTGCGCCGCGACACATGGTTGCGAACGCGCTGGCCGCCGCCGCACTGGTGCGCGCCTACGGCGTCGAACCGGCCGCAGTGCGTGAGGGGCTCAGGAACTATCTCCCCGGAAACCACCGTATCCAGCCTGTGGCCAAGCAGAACGGCGTCCTCTGGGTCAACGACTCCAAGGCGACCAATCCGCATGCTGCTTCTGCGGCCCTGTCGGCGTTCGATCGCGTCGTCTGGATCGCCGGCGGTCTGTCCAAGGGCGTCAACTACGACGACTTGGTCAAAAGCAACGCGCGTAAGCTCAAAGCGGTGGTGCTGATCGGCTCCGACACCGCGGACCTGGAAGCCTCCCTCAAGCGACACGCAGCGGATGTGCCCGTAATCGGGCAGCCCAAGGGCGACACTGAAATGGTGCAGTCCGCCGATTCAGCTGGTACCGCCGCGGAACCGTCTCCGATCTTCGGCGACACCGTGATGGCCCATGCTGTCGAGTCGGCAGCTAGTATCGCCGAGTCCGGCGATACCGTGCTGATGGCCCCGGCGGCTGCCTCCATGGACCAGTTCTCTTCCTACGCTCACCGTGGCGATGCTTTCATCCGGGCAGTGCGCGAGCTTGTGGAAGGCCAGGCACAGACCACCGAGGAGTAACAATGGTCAGCACGCCCACGCGCAGCGGGCCCGGGCGGACCCGGGCCGGCAAGGCAGACCCCGCCGGACGCGCGGCAGGCGTGGCGCGGGCCTCGCTGCCGTCCCGCATCCGCTCGGGGATTTCCGGGTTTTGGTCGACTCTCGAAGGAAGCGGTAAATCGAGCGGCGGGTCAACTTACTACTTGATTCTTGGAGCTTCGCTTGCCCTGACGGCCATCGGGATCATCATGGTCCTGTCGGCGTCGAGCGTCGAAGCGATTGCGGCCGGCGAATCCCCGTACTCCATCGCCACCAAGCAAGGCATGTTCGCCGCGATCGGCATCGTTGCGATGCTGGTGCTTTCGCGGGTCAACGTCCTGTGGCTTAAGCGATTCGCATGGCCCTCTATCATTCTTGCCGGCGCCTTGCTGGTGCTGGTCCTGGTCATCGGCAAACGTGTTCTGGGCAACCAGAACTGGATCGAGATCGGCGGTTTCACCTTCCAGCCATCGGAGTACGCCAAGTTCGCGCTGGTGCTCTGGATGGCCACGGTTCTTTCCGTCAAGGCAAAACTTCTTGACAAATGGACTCACGCGCTGATCCCTGTCGTGCCGGTCTCCGGCGCCATCATCACCTTGATTGTCCTGGGACATGACCTCGGCACCTCGCTGGTGGTCATGCTCATCATGGCTGCGGGATTGTTTTTCGGCGGCGTCAACCTGAAGCTTTTCGCTGCGGCCGGTGGTGTTGCCGCGGCTGCCGCCCTGATCCTGGCGTTTACGAGTGGAAACCGAATGTGCCGGATCACCTCGTGGATGGGGCAGAGCTGCGCAGGGGCAAGCGACATCGGATTCCAGAGCGAACAGGGGCTCAGCGCCCTTGCTTCGGGAGGTTGGCTTGGTGTTGGACTTGGCCAGAGCCGGCAAAAATACCAGTGGATTCCCGAAGCCCACAACGACTTCATCTTCGCTGTCATCGGGGAAGAACTCGGGCTTGTGGGGACGATCGTGGTCCTGGTGCTTTTTGCCTTGCTCGCGGTTGCCATCTACCGGGTCGTCAGCCACCAGGAAGACTTGTTCGCCAGGGTGCTCGGCGGATCGATCATGGCGTGGATGCTTGGACAGGCCGCGATCAACATGGCGATGGTGGCAGGCCTGCTCCCCGTGATCGGCGTGCCGCTGCCTTTCATTTCCTATGGGGGTTCAGCGTTGGTGATGTCGCTATGCGGCGTGGGCGTAGTGTTGTCTTTGGCCCGCGCCCAAATGGCTCCTGCCAGCCGCTCCAAGCCGCGCTGGCGATTTGCGAAAACTGCACGAAAGCGTACATAGCACTCCATGAATTCCCAGCCCAAGCCCCTCTCCGTGGTCCTCGCCGGCGGCGGGACCGCCGGACACATCAGCCCCTTGCTTGCCATTGCCGATGCCATCAAGTCGCTGCGGCCCGATGCCAGGATCCTTGCCGTCGGCACACCCAACGGCATGGAAACGCGTCTCGTTCCGGCTGCCGGCTACGAGTTGGCCACCATCGACCGGGTTCCGTTTCCCCGGAAGCCTTCCGCGGATCTGCTCAAACTGCCCGGCAGGCTCGCGGCCGCCGTCAAGCAAGCAGGGCGCATTCTAGACAACGCGCAGGCGGACGTCCTCCTCGGCGTCGGCGGCTACGTCTGCACTCCCATGTACCTCGCGGCCTGGCGTCGCAGGATCCCCATCGTCATCCACGAGGCCAACACGCGCGCCGGGCTTGCCAACCGGGTAGGAGCGATGTTCACCAAACGTGTGGGTGTGGCCTTCCCCGAGACCCGGCTACGGCACGCCCGCCACGTGGGGATGCCCATGCGCAAGGCCATCGCCGGTTTGGACCGGGCGGCTTGGCGCGCGGACGCCAGGCAGTCGCTCGGTCTGGACGCCGGACAGCCCGCACTCATCGTGACGGGTGGTTCCTCCGGCGCCCAGAGCATCAACCGGACTATTGCCGGAGCCGTCGCCGCTTTGTCGGAAGCCGGCATCCAGACACTGCACATCACCGGCCGCGGCAAGGCAGTGACGAACGACGACGGCGCCCCCTTGGCTGCCGACGGCTACCACCAGGTGGAATACGTGGACGGCATGGAAAACGTCTACGCGGCCGCAGACGTCCTCCTTTCCCGATCCGGCGCGGCAACCGTCAGCGAGGTGGCCGCCGTCGGGCTCCCTGCGGTCTTCGTTCCGCTGCCCATCGGAAACGGCGAGCAGGCAATGAACGCCTCCGCGCTGGTCAAAGCCGGGGCGGCGCTTTTGGTCGATGACCGGGCCCTGACCGCGGAATGGCTCAAGACCGAGTTGATTCCGTTGCTCACGGATCAAGCCCGCCTTGAGGATATGGCCAGCAAGGCAAAGGAACTTGGCATCAGAAATGCTGATCGGCGGATGGCCGATCTCGTCTTGGAAGCGGTAACCGAATGACCCAGCCCCTCGCAGACATCGATTCCCTCGGCAGGGTCCATTTCATCGGCATCGGCGGCGTGGGTATGTCTGCCGTCGCACGCATCATGGTGGCCAGGGGCGTTCCGGTGAGCGGTTCCGACGCCAAGGACCTTCCCGTTATGCACGACCTCGGGTCCGCGGGGGCCCGGATCGCAGTCGGCTACGCCGCGGAAAATCTTCGTGACGCGCAGACCGTCGTCGCGGGTTCGGCCATCAGGGCGGACAATCCGGAGCTGGAAGCGGCCCGGGCGGCCGGCCTTCCGGTGCTCCACCGCTCGGAGGCCCTCGCGGCGACCATGGGCGCAGACCGTGTGGTGACGGTGGCCGGCACGCATGGCAAGTCCACCACCACCTCAATGGTTGCCGTGTTGCTCAAGGAAGCGGGCCTCGATCCGTCCTTCGCCATCGGCGCCAACGTACCCGCGCTCGGTGTCAACGCAGCGCACGGCACCTCGGACATCTTCGTTGCCGAAGCCGATGAATCGGACGGTTCTTTCCTTAACTACCGGCCCCTCATCGCCGTCGTCACCAACGTCGAGGCCGACCACCTCGACTACTACGGCACGCCTGAGGCTGTCTACGCCTCTTTCGACAGCTTCGCGGCACTCCTGCCCGCCAACGGCGTTCTTTTCGCCTGTGCGGACGACGACGGCGCCCGGGCCCTCGCGGAACGGACCCGTGCTGCGGGCAATACCCGGGTGCTGAGCTACGGGACCGCGGAGGACGCGGATATCCGCCTGCACGATGGGGGACCCGGCGATGTCCTGGTTTCTATCGACGGGCAGGAATACCGCCTTGATCTTCAAGTGCCCGGGCGGCACAACGCGTTGAACGCGGCGGCCGCGTTCGGCGTCGCAGTCGAGCTCGGCGTGGCGCCCCAGGCTGCCGCGGCCGCCCTCGGCCATTTCACCGGAGCATCGCGCCGATTCGAGTTCAAAGGACAGGGGAGGGGCGTGCGTGTCTACGACGACTACGCCCACCACCCAACGGAAGTCCGGGCCGCCTTGTCAGCTGCCCGCTCCGTGGCAGGCGGCAACAAGGTGCACGTGCTCTTCCAGCCCCACCTGTTTTCGCGCACCCGCGAGTTCGCGGAACAGTTCGCAGAAGCGCTTGGCGAGGCGGATACGGCCCTCGTGCTGGACATCTACCCTGCCCGCGAGGATCCCATTCCAGGAGTCACGAGTACCTTGATCACGGGGCGCCTCAAGAGCGGCAGGCTCGTGGCCGGCGGACAGGAAGCGCTGGAGGCGGTTCTTTCCGCGGCCGGCGAGGGTGACATCGTCCTGACCGTGGGAGCCGGCGACGTGACGGCCTACGGGCCCCGGATCGTGGAGCTGTTGGGTGGCTGACACCCGGAAGCCCACTTTCAAGCCGCAGGCGGGCACCCGGCCCGGAGTCGTCAGTGCTGAACGCAGCCTCGACGATCCCGTCGGGGGCCCTTCGGGGTCCGCCGGCGGAAAGGACAACAATGTGCTGGCCTTTCCGGAGCCCAAGAGACGCAAGCGGCGGCGGACGGTGATCACGGCCTTGGCCATTATTGTGGCCCTGGTCGCCGGAATAATCGTTGCGGCGATCTACTCGCCGGTGTTCGCCGTGCGCACGGTGACGGTCGACGGCACCAAGCTGCTCCAGGCGGGGAGCGTCCAGAAGGCCCTGGAACCGGTGAAGGGAAAACCCCTCCCGCAAATCAGCGACGCCGAGATTGCCGCGCTGCTCAAGCCCCTTGTCCAGGTGCGCTCCGTCAGTACCGAAGCCCGCCCGCCGTCGGAACTCTTGGTCCACGTCGTCGAACGGGTACCCGTGGCCCTGGTCAAGAGCGGCGACAACTATTCACTGGTTGACGTCGACGGCGTCCAGCTCGGATCAACCGCCGATACCGCATCGGTTGCCTTGCCCCTCATTGATGGGCAAGGAGCCAACCAGAATCTCTTCCGGGCGATCACTGCAGTTCTGGCGACCCTGCCGGCGGATGTCCTGGCCAAGATGGCCAGCGCGTCGGCGTCGTCGCCGGATGCCGTCGAGCTCAAGCTCACGGACGGCAAGATCGTTGTGTGGGGGAATGCGGACGAGAAGGAGCTGAAGGCGCGCGTCCTTCAGGCGTTGCTTAAGGCTCCCGCCAATCCAAAAGTTCCGGTGAGTGTCTACGATGTCAGCGCACCGAGGCACCCGTTCACCAAATAGGCCATTTCAGGAAGTAACCTCACTGACGCACAGGGCTATTTTTCGGACTTTCACACGACACGCGGAGGCGGTCATTGAATGTCGGATTCATAGCCCATACCGTCACTTAAGAGTTACTTGACATAACTATAACCTTCAACTAGAGGGTTAAGGTCCAAGAATTCAAGTTGGACTCGATCTGTTTCGCTATAGGACACAAGCAAGGGGCACGAAACGTGGCAGCACCGCAGAATTACTTGGCCGTCATCAAGGTCGTCGGCATCGGCGGCGGTGGCGTGAATGCAGTTAACCGAATGATCGAAGTCGGCCTCCGCGGCGTCGAGTTCATCGCCATCAACACCGATGCCCAGGCTCTCCTCATGAGCGACGCCGACGTCAAGCTTGACGTCGGACGCGAGCTCACACGCGGTCTGGGAGCCGGCGCCAACCCCGACGTCGGACGCCAAGCAGCCGAGGACCACGCCGATGAGATCGAAGAGGTTATCCGCGGAGCCGACATGGTCTTCGTCACCGCAGGCGAAGGCGGCGGCACCGGAACCGGCGGCGCCCCCGTCGTGGCCCGGATCGCCCGCTCGCTCGGCGCCCTGACCATCGGTGTCGTCACGCGGCCCTTCACCTTCGAAGGCCGCCGGCGCGCCGGTTCGGCCGAGGCTGGAATCGACGCCCTGCGCGACGAAGTCGATACCCTCATCGTCATTCCCAACGACCGCCTCCTGTCCATCAGCGACCGTAACGTCTCCGTCCTGGACGCTTTCCGTTCCGCTGACCAAGTACTCCTGTCCGGTGTCCAAGGCATCACGGACCTCATCACCACCCCGGGCCTGATCAACCTCGACTTCGCCGACGTCAAGTCGGTCATGCAGGGCGCAGGCTCCGCGCTGATGGGTATCGGCTCAGCGCGCGGCGAGGACCGCGCTGTCAAGGCCGCAGAACTCGCCATCGCTTCGCCGCTGCTGGAAGCGTCGATCGATGGCGCCCACGGCGTCCTGCTCTCCATCCAGGGCGGTTCGGACCTGGGTCTGTTCGAAATCAACGAAGCCGCAAGGCTCGTACAGGAAGTGGCCCACCCCGAAGCCAACATCATCTTCGGTGCCGTCATTGACGACGCCCTGGGTGACGAAGCACGCGTCACGGTCATCGCCGCTGGTTTTGACGACGTCAAGGCCACATCACCGTCAATGAACCAGTCTGCTGCCCAGCAGCCCGGTCAGCACCAGGCCCCGGCGGCCCCGGATCGTCCTGCACCGTCAGCTGCACCGGCCTATTCCACGCCGCAGCACGTTTCCGCCGGCGTCGGCGCTTCCGGCTTGAGTAACTGGGGCCAGCAGCGCCCTTCGGCGTTGCCGGCTGACTCGGGCTTCGACGTCGACCTCCCGGCCGTCGTCGAACCGGACCTTTCGGGAAGCCGCACCGACGACCTCGATGTTCCGGACTTCCTGAAGTAGCAGGTCTATTCAAACCCACCCAGGAGAGTTAGCCAGTAGTGTTTTGGTGGCGAAAAGAAGTGCGGCCCGGAATTTCGGTTGCCTTCTCCGATGACGATGCGGGCAACCTTGCACTGCATGTGGCGGACAATCCTGACGATGTCATGGCGCGCCGGGTCCGGCTGGAAGCAGCAGCGGGGCTCGGCGAACGCCATTTCCAATACATGAACCAGGTCCACGGAAAAGCCGTCGAATTCATCTCCGTGCACGGGGACGGACCGACGGCCGACGCCATGGTGTCCAGGGGACAGCCTCTTGCGGTCATGGTGGCCGATTGTGTCCCCGTCGTGCTATTGGGCGAAGGGGAGGACGAATCCGATCCGGTCCTTGCTGTGGTCCACGCCGGCCGGCCCGGGGTTGCCGCGGACATCGTTTCGGCCACTGTGGTCAATATGCGAAGCCAAGGTGCGGCGACCATCAGCGCCTGGGTGGGCCCTTCCATCTGCGGTGAATGCTACGAAGTTCCCGAACAATTGCGGACGGACGTAGCTGCCGCGGTCCCGGAAACCTGGTCCACAACCTCCTGGGGTACGCCGGCACTGGATCTGCCCGCAGGTGTGCGCGCCCAGCTGGAGGCCCTCGGCGTCACGGTCGAGTACTCGGGGGAGTGCACGCTGGAGACTGCTCGGCTTTACTCGTATAGGCGCAATCAGCAAACGGGCCGATTTGCAGGTTTGGTGTGGACGCATGAGTGAGAATTTCCCGACAGCGGAAAGCGCCGCGGGCGATCCACGGACCGCCAAGCTGCGCGAACGGCTCGCCGCGGTACGCCAACGGATTTCGGCGGCAACCGCGGCGGCCGGGCGAAGCGAAGAGCCGCAACTGATAGTCGTCAGCAAGTTCCATCCCGCAGCTGACGTAGCCCGGCTGGCGGCACTTGGCGTGACCGACGTCGGCGAAAACCGCGACCAGGAAGCGGCCGCGAAGTCTGCCGAGCTGGCCGGACTCCCGGTGCGTTGGCACTTTATCGGTCAACTGCAAAGCAACAAGGCCAAATCCGTAGCGAAATACGCGTTTTCCGTGCAATCGATCGACCGTCCGCAACTCGCCGAGGCCCTTGCCAAGGCTGTTGCCCGCCAGCAATCCGAGTCCGGCAGGCAGGACCTTGACTGCTACATCCAGGTCAGCCTTGAGGACGACGGCGGCGCCCACCGCGGCGGTGCCGCTCCGTCCGACGTCGAGCGCCTCGCCGAATCCATCGCCACCGCCGCCGGGCTGCGCCTGGCCGGAGTGATGGCCGTCGCGCCGCTCGGCGCGCCCCCGGAGGAAGCGTTCGAGAAACTCGCTGCCATTTCACGGGATTTGCGGAGGCTGTATCCGGACGCCGTGGGGATATCCGCCGGGATGAGCCAGGACCTCGAAGCCGCCGTTCAATTTGGTGCGACACACCTGCGAATTGGCTCGGATATTCTCGGTTCGCGTCCGCGGGTGGGGTAGCGTCAAAGTATTGGAAGCGACGGGCCGGGATTTCAGCGATGTCAAGTCATGGGCGGCCCGCCTACTGCAGACACGATAGGAGTCCAGCATGGCTGGCGCATTGCGCAAGACAATGGTTTATCTTGGGCTCGCCGATGGCGATGAACACTACGAGTCTGAGCAGCACATGCAGCACGCGGACGAGGACCGGTCTGTTGACCACAATCGTGAAGAGCGCCGCGCCCCTGCACCTGTACGTGAAGTAGTTCGTGAAGTCCCCCCTGTCGCCGAAGAGGAATACCGCGCACCCGTGACACCTATCAAGCGTGCGGCATCTAGCCGCGAAGACGCCTCCGGACTGAGGCAGATCACCACCGTCCATCCCCGTTCCTACAATGACGCCAAGATCATCGGCGAAAGTTTCCGGGACGGCATCCCCGTGATCATGAACGTCACCGACATGGGCGAGGGAGATGCCAAGCGCCTCGTCGATTTTTCCGCCGGGTTGGTCTTCGGACTCCATGGCAGCATTGAGCGCGTCACCAGCAAGGTTTTCCTGTTGTCGCCGTCGTACGTCGAAGTTCTTGGCGACGACAAGAAGGTCAGCGAAGCCCAAGCAACGTTCTTCAACCAGAGCTAGCACAGTCATCACGGGATGCCAGGCAGAGCGATCTGCCTGGCATCTGTGTTGCAATAGAGGGACTGACCGAGCAAAGTGGCGAACTAGGAGATCTGAGCTAACCCGTGGGCATAGTTTTCGGCCTTTTGTACATTGCATTGCTGCTGTTCCTGGTCACCCTCGTCATCAGGCTCGTTTTCGATCTGGTGCAGATGTTTGCGCGGCAGTGGCGCCCCCGTGGCGGAGCCCTGGTTGCCGCGCACGTGGTCTATTCCGTGACTGATCCGCCCTTGAAACGGATCCGCCGGCTGATCCCGCCACTACAGCTTGGTGGGGTGTCCCTTGACCTTGCATTCCTCATCGTGTTTATTGTCGTCAGCATCGCGATGGGATTCGTCTACACGCTGGCGTAGCTTTTCCGCAGGCCATTTTCCGTCAATCTGTATCGTCGGCGAGTGGGCTGCAATCTCCGACCCAACACGGTGGTGTTGAATTGGGGGAATCAGATGATATTTAGGTACCGTAGTTTTGAACGGCCGGAAGGCCTACTGACTAACTAGACCAACGAGGTGACCAGATGGCTTTGACGCCAGAAGACGTTGTCAACAAGCGCTTTCAGCCGACCAAGTTCCGCGAAGGCTACGACCAGGACGAGGTCGACGACTTTCTCGACGAAATCGTCGTCGAGCTGAGGCGTTTGAACCAAGAGAACGACGAGCTGCGCAAGAAGCTCGGCGAAGCCGGAAACCCAGTGGCTGCCAGCGCGGCATCGGCACCCGTGGTCGAGAAGGTGCCCGCACCGGTGAAGGCCGACAAGGACGCACAGGCCAAGGCGGAAGCCGAAGCGAAGGCCGAGGCTGAGAAGAAGAAGGAGCCGGCTGTTGCCGCCGCTCCGGTTCCGGCCGCACCTTCGGCCGGCTCTCCCTCCGCCGAATCCGCAGCCGGTCTGCTGGCCATGGCTCAGCAGATGCACGACAAGCACGTGGCCGATGGCGAGCAGCAGAAGGAAAAGATCATTGCCGAGGCACAGATCGAAGCTTCCAGCCTCGTCAACGACGCGCAGGACAAGTCCCGCAAGATCCTCGGTGCCCTCGAGCAGCAGCGCAGCGTTCTCGAACGCAAGGTGGAGCAGCTCCGCGGCTTCGAGCGCGACTACCGCTCCCGCCTGAAGGCCTACATCGAAGGCCAGCTGCGTGACCTGGATGCCCGCGGCTCAGTTGCGGCTCCTGAGGTCGGCGAAGCCGCCGCAGAGGTCTAGCAAGTATTCTGAAAGCCGGTGGCTGGGGATTCCTCGGCCACCGGCTTTCGCCTGTTAAGGCGCAGAAGCCACGGTTACCGAATGAAAGTACTATGAGCGACGAACAAACTGACGGCACAGAACGAACGAACGGCATCACGGAGCCGGTCCGCATCAAAGCCCATACGTGGCGTCCCGCACTGCTTTGGGTCTTTGCAGCCTTCGCCGTGTTCGCGTACGCCTTCGATCAACTGACCAAACTCTGGGTCACCAGCACCATGGTTGAAGGCGAGCGGATTCCCGTCCTTCCTCCTCTCCTGCACTGGTACTACATCCGAAACTCGGGCGCTGCGTTCTCCATCGGTGAAAACGTCACCTGGGTCTTCACGATCGTCATGGCGGCCGTTTCAGTGGTGATCCTTTTCCAAGTGCGTCGATTGGGGTCAGTCTGGTGGTCCCTGGCACTCGGCCTGCTGCTTGGTGGTGCGCTCGGAAACCTCACGGACCGTCTTTTCCGCGAGCCATCCTTTGCCATGGGCCACGTCGTGGACTTCATCCAGTTGCCCAACTTCGCTATTTTCAACATCGCCGACTCTGCGGTGGTTTCCAGCGTCGTGATTATCTGCCTGCTGACTTTGCGGGGGATCGGGCTCGATGGCTCCCGCCACCACTCCGCCGGTTCGGCGCCGGACAAGTCCGGCACGCCGGAAGGTGAGGATCCGGGCGATGCCTGAGCAATTCGTGGTGCCTGATGAGTTGGGCGGGGCCAGGGCCGACGCAGGCTTGGCGAAACTGATGGATATCTCCCGCTCCGCGGCCGCCTTGCTGATCGCCGAGGGCAACGTCACCATTTCGGCAAGCACGCTGGGCAAATCGGCGAAACTCGTTGCCGGGTCCGTGCTGGAAGTCACCGTTCCGGAACGCCGGGATCCCTTGGAAGTCGTGGAGGAAGTCGTGGAAGGCCTGAATATCCTGTTGGACGATGACGACTTTGTCGTCATCGACAAGCCTGTTGGCGTGGCGGCGCACCCGTCCCCAGGTTGGGTCGGCCCTACCGTGGTGGGTGGCCTTGCCGGTGCGGGATACCGGATCTCAACGTCCGGCGCGCCTGAACGTGCCGGCATCGTCCATCGTCTCGACGTCGGAACCTCCGGCGTCATGGTCGTGGCCAAGAGCGAACAGGCTTACACGGTGCTCAAGCGGGCCTTCAAGGAACGCACGGTGGAGAAGGTGTACCACGCAGTGGTCCAGGGCCTGCCGGATCCACTGGAGGGCACCATAGACGCGCCCATCGGGCGCCACCCGGGGCATGATTGGCGTTTCGCGGTGATCGAGGATGGCCGTCCCTCCGTGACGCACTACGAAGTCCTCGAGGCCTATGGCAAGGCGACCCTCGTGGAAATTCACCTTGAGACAGGCAGGACACACCAGATCCGGGTTCATTTCTCGGCCCTCAGGCACCCTTGCGCCGGCGATCTGACCTATGGGGCGGACCCGCGTTTGGCTGCCAACCTGGGTCTTACCCGGCAGTGGCTGCACGCGCGGCGGCTTGGCTTCAACCACCCCCGGACCGGCGAATGGGTGGAAGTCACCAGCGAGTATCCGGCGGATCTGCAGTACGCGCTGGAGCTCCTTGAAAGCGGTAACGCATAGGCGGATCCACGCTTCCAGCGCGCCACTCCAACTGCGCGGGCCCTGCCGGTAGACTGTCGTGGTGACTTCCAGCAATGACTCGTTCGTCCATCTGCACACCCACACCGAATACTCCATGCTGGATGGTGCGGCACGTCTCACTGAGTTGTTCGACGAGACCGAGCGGCTGGGCATGCCTGCGCTGGCCACCACGGACCACGGATACCTGTTCGGTGCCTTCGATTTCTGGAAGAAGGCCACGGACAAAGGCATCAAGCCGATCATCGGCGTCGAAGCCTACGTCACGCCGGGCACGGCGCGCGGCGACAAAGAGCGCGTTCGCTGGGGCGACGAGGGCCAGCGCAAGGATGACGTTTCCGGTGGTGGTTCCTACACCCACATGACGTTGTTGAGCTACAACAACGTCGGCATGCGCAATCTGTTCCGGGCATCCTCGATTGCTTCGCTCGACTCGGTGTTCGGCAAATGGCCCCGCTTGGACAGGGAGTTGCTGAACACGTATTCCGAAGGCCTGATCGCCACCACCGGTTGCCCCTCCGGTGAAGTCCAGACCCGCCTTCGGCTCGGGCAGTACCGGGAGGCGCTGGCCGCGGCTTCCGAGTTCCGCGACATCTTCGGTGCGGAAAACTACTTCTGCGAACTGATGGACCATGGCTTGGACATCGAACGGCGGGTCACGGGCGATCTGCTGCGTTTGGCCAAGGAACTGAAGCTTCCGCTTGTGGCCACCAATGACCTCCACTACACGCATGAGCATGACGCGAAGGCGCACGAGGCCCTCTTGGCTATCCAGTCGGGCTCCACGCTGCTCGAGCCCACCTATGACAACGGCGGCTCGCGGTTTGCGTTCTCCGGCAGCGGCTACTACCTGAAGTCACCGCAGGAGATGCGCGAGTTGTTCCGCGACCATCCCGAAGCCTGCGACAACACTTTGCTGATCGCAGAGCGCTGCGAAGTGTCCTTCAACACGGGCGCGAACTACATGCCGCGGTTCCCTTGTCCTCCCGGCGAGGACGAGACATCATGGCTCGTCAAGGAAGTAGCCACGGGGCTCGACTACCGCTACCCGAACGGCGTCCCGGACAAGGTACGGAAGCAAGCCGACTATGAGCTTGAGGTCATCACGTCCATGGGCTTCCCGGGATACTTCCTGGTGGTGGCCGACTTCATCAACTGGGCCAAGAACAACGGAATCAGGGTGGGCCCGGGCCGTGGTTCGGGTGCGGGTTCCATGGTGGCGTATGCCATGCGCATCACCGACCTCGACCCGCTGGAACACGGCCTGATCTTCGAGCGCTTCCTCAACCCGGACCGCGTGTCCATGCCCGACTTCGACGTCGACTTCGATGATCGTCGCCGTTCCGAGGTCATCGACTACGTCACCCGGAAGTACGGCGACGAGCGCGTGGCCATGATTGTCACCTACGGCACCATCAAGACCAAGCAGGCGCTCAAGGACTCCTCCCGTGTGCTCGGCTACCCGTTCAGCATGGGTGAACAGCTCACCAAGGCCCTGCCGCCGGCCGTGATGGCCAAGGACATCCCGCTGGCGGACATCCAGAACCCCGAGGCCAAGCGTTATGGCGAGGCCGGAGACTTCCGCCAGCTCATCAGCACGGACCCGGAGGCCGCCAAGGTCTTCGAGACCGCGCTGGGCATTGAGGGGCTGAAGCGGCAGTGGGGCGTGCATGCCGCGGGTGTCATCATGTCTTCGGACCCCATCATCGACGTCATTCCTGTCATGCGACGCATCCAGGACGGCCAGGTCATCACGCAGTTCGATTACCCGACGTCCGAAGGCCTTGGCCTGATCAAGATGGACTTCCTCGGCTTGAGGAACCTGACGATCATTTCCGACGCCCTGGAAAACATCAAGATGAACCGAGGCGTCGACCTCGATCTCGAGCACCTGTCGTTGGACGATCCGGCGTCGTACGAGTTGCTGGCGCGCGGCGACACTTTGGGAGTCTTCCAGCTCGACGGCGGGCCTATGCGGTCGCTGCTCAAGCTCATGAAGCCTGACAACTTCGAAGACATCTCCGCCGTGTTGGCGCTGTACCGGCCGGGTCCCATGGGCGCCAACGCCCACACGGATTACGCCCTGCGTAAGAACAAGATCCAGGACGTCATCCCGATCCACCCGGAGCTCGAGGAACCGCTCTCCGAAATCCTCGGTGGAACGTATGGCCTGATCGTGTACCAGGAGCAGGTCATGGCCGTGGCCCAGAAGCTGGCCGGCTACTCACTTGGTCAGGCCGATATCCTCCGGCGCGCCATGGGCAAGAAGAAGAAATCCGAACTGGACAAGCAGTTTGCCGGCTTCTCCCAGGGCATGCAGGACAACGGCTATTCCATGGATGCCGTCAAGACCTTGTGGGACATCCTGCTCCCGTTCTCCGACTACGCCTTCAACAAGGCGCACTCCGCCGCGTACGGGGTCATTTCCTACTGGACCGCGTACCTGAAGGCCCACTTCGCTCCCGAATACATGGCCGCCCTGCTCACTTCCGTGGGCGACGACAAGGACAAATCGGCCATCTACCTCAATGAATGCCGGCGCATGGGCATTACGGTCCTGCCGCCGGACGTCAACGAGTCAAGCCTCAACTTCACCCCTGTCGGAACCGACATCCGCTTCGGAATGGGGGCTATCCGCAACGTCGGCGTCAACGTCGTGGAAGCCATGGTGGCGGCCCGGGCGAGCGAGGGCGCCTACACCTCCTTCAAGGACTTCCTCATGAAGGTTCCGGCGGTGGTCTGCAACAAGCGCACCATCGAGTCCCTCATCAAGGCCGGTGCGTTCGACTCCCTCGGCCATCACCGCCGTGCGCTGGCGATGGTGCACGAAGAAGCGATCGATTCGGTCATCACGCTCAAACGCAATGAGGCGATCGGCCAGTTCGATCTCTTCGCCGGATTCGAGGACCAGGAGCCGCAAGCCTCCCTGAGCACGGAGATCCCGGACCTGCCGGAATGGGAGAAGAAAGACAAGCTCGCCTTCGAGCGTGACATGCTCGGACTCTACGTCTCGGACCATCCACTGCAAGGGCTCGAGGGCGTGTTGAGCCAGCACGCCGAGCAGTCGATCACTTCAATCCTGGGAGAAGACGGACCGCACGACGGCGCCATCGTCACCATTGCGGGCATGATCACCTCGCTCAGCCGCAGGATTGCCAAGGCAAGCGGCAACGCCTACGCGCGGGCGGAAATCGAAGACCTGGGCGGTTCCATCGAAGTCATGTTCTTCGGCCAGGTCTACGGCCCCATCGCCTCGGTCCTCGCGGAGGACCTGATCGTGGTGGTCAAGGGCCGCCTGCAGCGGCGCGACGACGGTGCGGTCACCTTGAACTGCATGGAGCTCTCGGTTCCGGACCTGAGCGAAAGCACCAACGGTCCCCTCGTCATCACGATGCCCACCTACAAGGCAACCGAGGCCGTCGTCACTGATCTTCGCGATGTTTTGACCACCCACCGGGGAAACTCCGAGGTCCGGCTCCACCTGCAAGGTGACTCCAAGGTCGAGGTCATGGGCCTGCCCGTGCACCTGCGCGTGAATCCCACTCCGTCGCTTTTCGGTGATCTCAAGGTACTTCTCGGCCCGACCTGCCTGGACAGTTGATGAGCCCAGCTTCCTGAACAGCCGCCGGTGACGCTGGATCTCGTGCCTTAACTAGATCTCATAATCGATCGGAACCGGCTGGCCATAGGAACCCGAATGGTAAAGCAGGGGAGTATCCTCCTCGCCGACCAGTCCGTCGACAACCTCCACCACTACGATCGCGTTGTTTTCGAAGGACAGGCGCATCTGGATCTTGCCGATCAACCAGCCGGCGACGTTCTTGAGGATGGGGACATCGAACGGGCCCGGTTCCCAGTGATCGCCCTCAAACCGTTCCTGGGTGCGGGCGAAGCGGTCTGCGAGGGCCTGGTTCTCAAGGCCGAGCATGTGCAGGCCGATATACGTCGAATTCGCCACCGCCGGCCAGGAACTGGAACTGCGGGACATGTTGAACGTGAAGCGTGGCGGCTCGGCCGACAGCGAAGCCACGGACGTCGCCGTGAAGCCGAAAGGCTTGCCGTTGAGGTCGGCAGTGATGATGGCCACCCCCGCGGCATGCCGGCGGAACATTTGCTTGAATGTCGCTTCAAAAGCCGAATTGTCCGAGGCCACTTTGCCGATCTCCTGCGTGAGCTAGTGGTAATAACGCTGGTGGAATCAGCGTATTCCGCTGCCCGGCCCGGCGCTTGCTTGTTGAGCCTCCAGAAACGTTTGTTAATGTTTGTGTCATGACGAAGCCAACATCGAACCTTCTCGACTCCGGCCCGACGAAGGACACGGACCCGGGCACGGGTACGGACACGCGACACCGCAAATGGTGGCTATGGCTCGCCGTGCCTGCCGCATCGGGAATCGGGCTGGGTCTTGCATGGTGGCTATTGGCTCCCGGCGGCCTCAACGTGGTCTCCGGAAATCCTGCCCTCGCCGATCCCACTACCTCGGCGGGGCGGCTCCCGAGGGACTTGGTCCTGGCCGGGCTTCTGCTGCTTTCCGGCTGTTTCACGGCAGTTTTGCTCGACAGCAAGGTCCGGAAGCCGGGCCACGGCATCCGCACGTTCCTGGCAGTCCTAGGTGGTGCGGTGGGGGCCTTGGTGGCTTGGCAGGTGGGGTTGCTGGCTGCGCACTGGTGGGGTCCCGCCTCAAGCGGAACCGACGGCTTCTCGTTGCGGTCGACGACGGCACTCTTGCTTTGGCCGGGGGCGACGGCCCTTGTGACATTCCTGCTGACTCTTTTCAGCTTGATGGGAAGGCAGCCGGAGGCACCGCCGCTCGACCCGTAAAATGATCTGGTGACCATTTCTCCGGAGAATCCTGCCGAAACCGCCGCCCAGTCCCTGGACTTCCGCCGCATTGACTTGCGCGGACGATCCCTGACCCTGGCGGAGCTGCGTGCCGTGGTGCCCCGGGCGAAGCATCAGACCATGGCGGACGCCGAGCAAAAGGTCCTGGATATCATTGCCGCCGTCCGTTCCCGCGGCTTCGAGGCGCTCGGGGAGTTCGCGCTGGCGTTCGACGGCGTGGAGCAGTCCCACCCGCGCGTGCCGGCCGCCGCCCTTGCTGAAGCCCTTGAGAACCTGGATCCGTCAGTCCGCGCGGCCCTAGAGGAATCCATCAGCCGTGCCCGGCGCTTTGCTGACGGCCAACGGCCCGCGAACGTCGATGTGGAACTGGGGGACGGCGCCGTCGTCAGCCAGAACTGGGTGCCGGTGGGCCGAGTGGGACTGTATGTTCCCGGCGGCCTGGCCGTCTACCCGTCGTCGGTGATCATGAACGTCGTTCCGGCGCTGGCTGCCGGGGTCGCCTCGATCGCTTTGGCGTCTCCGCCCCAGAAGGACTTCGGAGGCTTGCCCCACCCCACCATCCTGGCCGCGGCCGCTTTGCTCGGCATTGACGAGGTGTATGCCATCGGAGGGGCCCAGGCGATTGTTTCCTTTGCCTACGGTATCCCCGGGGCTGCCGACGATCAGCCCATCGAGCCCGTGGACGTCGTGACCGGTCCCGGAAACATCTTCGTCGCCACCGCCAAGCGGCTTGTGAAAGGCGTCGTGGGGATCGACTCCGAGGCCGGCACTACCGAGATCGCCATCTTGGCTGATGCTTCCGCCCGTCCGGAGCTCGTGGCTGCGGACCTCATCAGCCAGGCCGAGCACGACCCCAAGGCGGCGTCTGTCCTTATCACCGATTCCGAGGAACTCGCCTCCGCAGTACAGCGGGAACTAGCGGTGCAGGCAGGAACCACGAAGCACGGTGAGCGAGTCACCACGGCATTGTCGGGCCCACAGTCAGGCGTGGTGCTGGTAGACGATATCGAGCAGGGCATTGCGGTCTGCGATGCGTACGCGGCAGAACATTTGGAAATCATGACGGCGGACGCGGCCGCGGTGGCCGCAAGGATCCGCAACGCTGGCGCGATTTTCGTAGGGGACTACAGCCCGGTCAGCCTCGGAGACTACTGCGCAGGCTCCAACCACGTTTTGCCCACGAGCGGTACAGCAGCCTTCTCTTCCGGACTGAACGTGACAACATTCCTTCGCGCCGTCCAGGTGATCAACTACGACAAGGCTGCCTTGGAACAAGTCAGCAAACACATCGTGAGCCTCGCCGACGCCGAAGACCTTCCAGGCCACGGCGACGCCGTCAAGATTCGTTTCGCGGGGCCCTAAACCACTACATGTATGGGTAACAACCACTACATATAGTAATTACAGTCTTGTCATTAGGCCTTATGTAGCCGTAAACTGGTGCCGGAAGTCAAACTTCCGGCACCAGTTTGCGTCCCCGGCCGATTCCGCCGTGGGACAGGGGAGCCGGAACCAAACAGGGGAGGCCCAGCGTGTATTGTCCGTTCTGCCGAAACCCCGACTCACGCGTTGTGGACAGTCGAATGGCCGACGACGGCTCAGCCATCCGCCGTCGGCGTCAGTGCCCCGAGTGCGGACGCCGGTTCACCACCGTGGAGACCACAAGCCTTTCTGTCATCAAACGCTCCGGCGTGGGAGAGCCCTTCAGCCGGATCAAGATCATCAACGGCGTTCGGAAGGCCTGCCAGGGGCGTCCCGTGACTGAGGACGACCTCGCGATGCTGGCCCAGGAAGTCGAGGAAAATATCCGATCTTCCGGTGCGGCTGAAATCGACGCCCACGAGGTCGGCCTGGCCATCCTGGGACCACTCCAGAAACTCGACGAAGTCGCCTACTTGCGATTTGCCAGCGTTTACCAGGCCTTCGAATCGCTTGAGGACTTCGAATCGGCCATTTCGCTGCTCCGCCACGAAGCCGAAAGCGCAGCGGCCGCGAATGCGGCGAAAATCGCCAAGGGCAAGAGCTCCGAGAAGAGCCCCATCTAGCTCCGGTGGTGGCAGCGGAGGGGAAGCCGCAGCCACTACCGGCACCATTTCTACCGTCCGCCCGAGACCGGCAGCACGGCTCCGGTGATGTAACCGGCGTCGTCGGACATCAACCACAACACGGCGGCGGCCACCTCATCAGGTTCTGCGCCCCGGCCCATGGGGATCCCCGGGTTGAGCCGTTCCACACGGTCGGGCATCCCAGCGGCCGCGTGCAATCCCGTGTTGGTGCTTCCGGGCGCCACGGAATTCACCCGGATACCCTGTTTCGCTACTTCGGACGCGAGGCCCACCGTCAGGACGTCAACAGCGCCCTTGCTCGCCGCGTAGTGCGCCCACGTGCCGGGTGAACCCGCTTTGGTCGCGGTCGAGGAAACGTTGACAATGGAGCCGCCCGGCCCGCCGCTCTCGGTGGATAGGCGTCGAACAGCTTCCTGGCAGACGAAGACCAATCCGTTGACGTTGACGTCCATGACGCGGCGGATCGTTTCGCTCGGCACATCAATGAGATTGCCGATGAGGTTGCCCGTGATGCCGGCGTTGTTGACCACCGAGGTGACCCTGCCTAAGGAGGCCGCAGCGTCGAAGAGCGCGATAACCTGCGAGGGGTCGCTGACGTCGGCCTGTACGCTACAGGCCGTTCCGCCATTGGCCTGGATTTCCGCTGCAACGTTCCGTGCGCCGTCGGAGTCCGTGGAGTAGTTGACGACGACGGCGTACCCCGCTGCCGCTGCCCTGAGGGCTATGGCAGCGCCGATGCCCCGGCTCGCGCCGGTGACAATCGCGACGTCGGGCACGCCGTCGTCCATCCTGAAGGCTGCCGTACTACTTGGCGAGCTTGTGGTGGAGGGCGACGTCAAGCGCGGCCCCCACGATTCCGGCGTCGTTCTTCAGTTCCGCAGTGACGATGCGGGTCCGCAGATTCAGGTGGGGGAAGTATTCGTCCGAACGCTTCGAAATACCGCCACCGATGATGAAGAGTTCCGGGGAGAACAGGAACTCGACGTGGGAGAGATAGCGCTGCAGCAGCACGCTGTACTCTTCCCAGCTCAAGCCGTCGCGTTCACGTGCCACGGCGGATGCCTTCGTTTCGGCGTCGTGGCCGTCCACTTCGAGGTGGCCGAGCTCGGCGTTGGGCACGAGGTGCCCGTTGAAGATAAAGGCTGAGCCGATGCCTGTGCCGAGTGTGATGACCAGGACCGTGCCGTCGACGCCTTCGCCCGCGCCGTAGCGGGCTTCAGCGAGTCCGGCTGCGTCGGCATCGTTGATGACCTCGACGGGACGGTCCAATCGCTTGGTAAGCAGCGAATCAATGTCCGTGTCGAGCCAGGACTTGTCCACGTTGGCGGCGGAGCGGACTACGCCGTGCTGGATGATTCCGGGGAAGGTGACTCCCACGGGCGAACCCTTGGCGGGGGCATCCTCGCGGGCCGACAATTCTTCGACGATCTGTGCGATCACTTCGGCGACGGCTTCGGGAGTGGCAGGCTGCGGTGTCGGGATACGAAGGCGGTCCCCGAGCAGCTTGCCCTTTTTGAGATCGACGATGCCGCCCTTGATGCCGGTGCCACCGACGTCGATGCCGATCAGCGGGCCGTTCTTGTGGATCTTCTCATCCTTCTTGGTCAATGCGTTTCCGTTCATGGCAGGAGGGGTGGGCATGTCGCAGCACGAACGGCTGCGGGTGACCTTCCGGCGAGCTTAAGGAAGAGTCAGGATTTCGGCGCCGGTCTCGGTGACCAACAGGGTGTGTTCGAATTGCGCGGTCCGCTTGTGGTCGCGGGTGACTACGGTCCATTCATCGGGCCACATGTCCCACTCGACCGTTCCGAGGGTGAGCATGGGTTCAATCGTAAAGACCATGCCGGCTTCGATGACCGTGTTGTAGGCCGGCGCGGCGTCGTAGTGCGGGATGATCAGGCCCGTGTGGAAGGCCTCGCCGACGCCGTGGCCGGTGAAGTCGCGGACCACGCCGTAGCCGAAACGTTTCGCGTAGGACTGGATAGCCCGGCCGATCACGTTGATTTCGCGGCCCGGCGCTACGGCTTTGATGGCCCGGTTGAGCGACTCCCTGGTGCGTTCAACGAGAAGCCGCGACTCGTCGTCGACGTCTCCCACCAGGAAGGTGTAGTTCGTGTCTCCGTGGACGCCGTTGATGTAGGCCGTGATGTCGATGTTCAGGATGTCGCCGTCCTGGACGACGGTGCTGTCCGGAATGCCATGGCAGATGACCTCGTTGAGCGAGGAGCACAGGGACTTGGGGAAGCCCCGGTAGCCAAGAGTTGACGGGTAGGCGTTGTGGCCCAGGATGAACTCGTGGCCGATCCGGTCCAACTGGTCCGTCGTGACCCCCGGCTCGATGTGCTTGCCGACCTCGACGATCGCCTGGGCCGCGATTTTGCTGGCGATGCGGATCTTCTCGATGGTTTCCGCCGATTTGACCTCTGAACCGGTGAACTTCGCCGGTCCAGGCTTGCCGACGTACTCCGGACGCGGGATGGACGCCGGTACCGGCAGCTGTGGGCTGACGGTTCCACGGGTGAGCGTGCCGATGGGTGCGGTCAGAGCGGGAGAAGGCATAGATTGATCATATAAGGGCCGCACGAGACGCAAGTAACTAAGTAGCTAAATATCGGCCCGCACGAAGGGCAATCGGCCCCGCCGAGCTTACGGCGGGATTCGCAAAGGAGAAACCGTGGCGGAGTTCTGGTACAACGTTCAGACACACCAAATCGAAGAGGACGCGTTGTCCGACTGGTCCCAGTTGATCGGTCCTTACAAGACCCGCGAGGAAGCTGAGCATGCCCTCGAAAAGGTCAAGGCCCGCAACGAAGCCTGGGACAAAGACGAAGAGGACTAGCGGCGACGAGGGCCGGCTCAGGTCCTAGAAGGAGTGTTGCGGGCCCGGGAACTGGCCGGACCTGACGTCGTCTGCGTACGCCTTCGCTGCTTCGCTCAGGGTGGTGCGCAGATCCGCATATTGCTTGACGAACTTGGCCATCTTGCCGCCGCGCAGTCCGGCCATGTCCTGCCACACCAGGACCTGTCCCGTGGTTGCGTTGCCTGCGCCGATTCCGATGGTCGGCACGTCAATGGCTGCATCGACGGCGGCCGCGGTTTCCGCGGGAACCATCTCCATGAGTACACAGAACGCTCCGGCATTTGCGAGGGCAACGGCGTCTTCGACGAGGCGCTCGGCGTCATCTCCCCGGCCCTGGACGCGGTAGCCGCCCAGCGAGTGTTCACTCTGGGGCGTGAAGCCGATGTGCGCCATGACGGGAATGCCTGCCTGGACCATGGCCCGCACGGTTCCCGCATAGAACGCGCCGCCTTCGATCTTGACGGCGTGTGCCAGGCCTTCCTTCAGGAAGCGCACGCCTGTTGCCACTGCCTGTTCCGGAGACACTTCGTAGCTGCCGAAGGGAAGATCGGCCACAACCAAGGCACGCTTGGCGGATCGGGCCACTGCGCGGCACAAGGGGAGGAGTTCGTCGACGGTCACCGGGAGGCTGGTTTCGTTCCCGAAGACGTTGTTGGAGGCCGAATCGCCGATCAGCAACACCTCGATGCCGGCCTGGTCGAAAATTTCAGCCGTGTATTGCTCGTAGGCGGTCAACATCGCAAAGCGCTCACCCTTGGCCTTGGCCTGTTGCAGGTGATGGGTGCGGATCCGGGCGGCGGGCTTCGGCGTTGAAGCAACCGCTGAAGCCCCGGAACCTGCAGCGGCAGGTCCGGTTCCGTAAGGCGCGGGAATTTCGGCGGGCATGCTGGAATCGGAACTGTTGCTTGGGGCCATGAATAGAGCGTATGCGGTACCGGCCGTCCTAGCCACCGGCGCATGAGGAGCCTCACATTTGTAAACGCTGTGTTACGCGAATCGCGGGTGCAGCCAATCCGGGCCAATGCTTAGTAGAGTGAATGCTGAGTTGTCGTCGGCTTCGAACCCCGAACCCGCGGCATGGACGTTGACCCGGAAATGAGGCCCCATGGACCGCCAGCAAGAGTTCGTTCTGCGAACTATCGAAGAGCGTGATGTGCGCTTCGTACGCTTGTGGTTTACCGACGTCGTCGGTTCCCTGAAATCGGTGGCACTTGCGCCGGCAGAAGTGGAAGGCGCCTTCGAAGAAGGCCTGGGTTTCGATGGCTCGGCTATCGAGGGCCTCGCCAGGGTGTTCGAATCCGACATGCTGGCCCAGCCGGACCCCTCCACGTTCCAGATCCTCCCGTGGCGCGGTGAAACCGAGCAGACCTCCAGGATGTTCTGCGACATCCTGACCCCCGACGGCGAGCCGTCGGCCGCCGACCCCCGCAACGTGCTCAAGCGCACCCTCGCCAAGGCCGCTGACATGGGTTTCACTTGCTACACGCATCCTGAAATCGAGTTCTACCTCCTCAAGTCCCAGGACCTCGACGCCAACGGCGTTCCTGTACCGGTTGACGAGGGCGGCTACTTCGATCACGTGCCCGGCGGCGTGGCACAGGACTTCCGTCGCACTGCCGTCACCATGCTTGAATCCGTGGGCATCTCCGTGGAGTTCAGCCACCACGAAGGCGGACCCGGCCAGAACGAGATTGATCTCCGGTACGCGGATGCCCTCCAGACGGCCGACAACATCATGACCTTCCGCACGGTCATCAAGGAAGTGGCCCTGCAGCAGGGCACCTACGCCACGTTCATGCCAAAGCCCTTCACCGACCACCCGGGTTCAGGCATGCACACGCACTTCTCGCTGTTCGAGGGCGACACCAATGCCTTCTACGAGGCCGGCGCGGAATTCCAGTTGTCCAAGACCGCGCGCCAGTTCATTGCCGGTATCCTGCACCACGCGCCGGAATTCACCGCAGTCACCAACCAGTTCGTCAATTCGTACAAGCGCCTCTGGGGCGGCGGCGAAGCGCCGAGCTACCTGAGTTGGGGCCACAACAACCGCTCCGCCCTGGTTCGTGTGCCGCTCTACAAACCAGGTAAGGGCCAGTCCGCGCGGATCGAATACCGCGGAATTGACTCCGCCACCAACCCGTACCTTGCCTACGCCGTGTTGCTGGGTGCCGGGCTCAAGGGCATCGAGGAAGGCTACGACCTTCCGGCCGCCGCGGAAGATGATGTTTGGTCGTTGACCACGGCCGAGCGCAAGGCGATGGGCCACACTCCGCTGCCCGCCAGCCTCCACGATGCCATCCGCGCCATGGAGGATTCGGAACTCGTAGCGGACATCCTCGGCGAACAGGTCTTTGACCACTTCCTGCGCAACAAGCGTGCGGAATGGCAGGACTACCGGCTCCAGGTCACACCTTACGAGCTCAAGCGCAATCTCGGCATTCTCTAGGCTGTGAGTGTGAGCCTGGCCCGCCGGCTCATCTCGGCCGGTTTCAGCGATCTTGAAAAGGGCGAACGGTTCCTTGCCGCGCGTGAACTCGACGGCATCGACCAGGACACGATCTTTGCCGGCCTGCACCTGAGCGCCAACCCGGACACCGCGCTCCAGTCGCTCGTCCGTTTGATTGAGAAGCATCCCTCACTCAGGCAGCTCGCGGGGGAGCACCCGGATCGCAGTGAGCCGCTTTACCGCTTGCTGGGGGCCTCCGAAGCCTTGGGGGAGTTCCTGATCAGGCATCCGGAACACCTGGACGTCTTCGATGTCCGCGTCAGCCCGGAACCGTTGTCCGCCGACCCCCGTGAGCTTCGGACGAAGCTGCTCCGATCGGTGAAGGCAGACCCCAATTCGCCCAGGCCCGTTGCCTCGATGAAGGGAGCCAGCGCCTACACCGCCCTCCGGACGGCTTACCGTCGCGGGCTCACCGAGCTGGCTATCAAGGACCTCTGCGCCGCCAGTCCCCAGGACTTCATGCCGGCCGTCGGCGCTGAATTGGCCGACCTCGCCGGTGCGGCGATAGAGGCGGCACTGGCGGTTGCCAGGGCAGAAGCCGCGGCGACTTTCGATCCTGCCGATATTGCCGGCGTTGGGCTGGCCGTCATCGGCATGGGCAAATGCGGGGCCCGGGAGCTCAACTACATTTCCGACGTCGACGTCATCTACGTGATCGAGGCGCCGGACCTGGAGGACGCCGAGGCTGCGACCATCGGTACAGCCTTGGCGGCCGGAATCTCCCGTGCCATTTCGTCCACGGGATCCGAACCCGGGCTGTGGGAGGTCGACGCGAACCTGCGGCCCGAGGGGAAATCGGGTCCCCTCGTCAGGACGTTGCCCTCGCACTTGAGCTACTACGCGAAATGGGCTGAAAGCTGGGAGTTCCAGGCACTCCTCAAGGCGCGGACCATCGCGGGAGACAAGGATCTGGGTTCGCGTTACGAGCAGGCCGTCCAACCGCTCGTGTGGGCTTCGGCCGGCCGGGAAGGATTCGTGGAATCGGTGCAGGCGATGCGCCGCAGGGTGACGAACAACATCGCTCCGGCGGAAGAACAGCGCCAGATCAAACTCGGTCCCGGCGGCCTGCGCGATGTCGAGTTCACGGTGCAGCTCCTGCAACTCGTCCACGGAAAGTCCGATGAAACGCTCCGGTGCCGGGACACGACGTCGGCGATATCCGCGCTTTCCGCGGGTGGCTACATCGGCCGTGTGGACGCCGCTGCCTTCGACGCCGCTTACCGCTATCTGCGGGTTCTTGAGCACCGCATCCAGTTGTTCCAGATGCGCCGTACCCACCTCATGCCTACGAGCCAGGAGTCTTTGCGGTTCCTCGCAAAGGCCGTCCTGGGGCCCTTTTCAACGGGCAGGCCGCATCCGGACGCCCTGATCGAAACCTGGCAGAAGACCAAACGCTCCGTTCGCGAACTGCACGATCGGATCTTCTACCGGCCGCTGCTCAATACTGCCGCGAAGCTGAGCACCGAAGACGCCCGGCTCACTCCGGAGGCCGCCCAAGGCCGGCTTGCGGCACTCGGTTACCGTGACCCGCAAGGGGCCATGCGCCACATCGAGGCCCTCACTGCGGGTGTCAGCCGCCGCGCCGCGCTGCAGCGGCAACTGCTTCCCATCCTTCTCGGCTGGCTCGCCGAAGGTGTAGACCCCGACACCGGACTGCTCGCCTTCCGCCGCGTCAGCGAAACCCTCGGAACGACCCATTGGTATCTCGGGATGCTCCGGGACTCGAAAGCGGCGGCCGAGCGGCTTTGCCACGTGCTCTCCAACTCGCGGTTGATCGCCGATCTCCTGGAGGTTTCCCCGGAATCCGTTGCGTGGCTTGGTGCCGACAAGGAACTCATGCCGCTTAGCTTCGAAGCGCAGTGGCAGGAAATCCAGTCCAAGATGTCGCGCCACGCCGATCCCGCGAACGCGATGCGGCTCATCCGGCTCATCCGGCGCCGGGAAATCCTCCGGATCGCCATCGCAGATAGCTCAGGCCTCCTGGAACAAGATGCGGTGGGCGCGGCATTGGCCGATGCCGACCGGGCCGCGGTTCTGGGCGCCTTGCACGTCGCCGAGGCCATCGTGGCCTCCGATGGACCCCTCAAGACTCAGGTGTTGGTGGTTGCCATGGGTAGGCAAGGCGGACGCGAGATCGGCTACGGCTCCGACGCCGACGTCATGTACGTCCATCGCGCTCTTCCCGAGGCGAGTGAATCCGAAGCCCAGCAACAAGCACTTGCCATCGTGGGGCACATTTCCACCTTGCTGACCCAACCCCTCAAACCGGCCATCCAGGCGGAGCGGGTCCTTAGTGTCGACGCCGATCTGCGTCCCGAGGGAAAGAACGGGGCCATGGTCCGTTCCCTCGAGTCATACGCGGAATACTACCGGCGGTGGTCCCTCATCTGGGAAGCCCAGGCGCTGTTGCGGGCCCAGCCAATGGCCGGCAACGACGATTTGGCCGCGGAGTTCCTCCGGCTCATCAACCCGATCCGTTACCCGGAATCGCTCGCGGAGACCGATGTACGTGAGATCCGACGCGTCAAGGCACGCGTCGAGTCCGAACGGCTCCCGAGAAACGCCGATCCGGCCAGGCATGTAAAGCTCGGCAGGGGCGGACTCAGTGACGTCGAATGGCTTGTGCAGCTGCTCCAGCTCCAACACGCAGGGAAGCATCCGCAACTCCGGACGACTTCCACGCTGCAGGCCCTCGACGCGATTGAGTCGTTGGGCTTGATCGACAGGAGCGACATCGTGTTGCTTCGCGAAGCCTGGCGGCTCGCGAGCCGTATCCGCTCGGCGAATGTGATTTGCACCGGGCGCGCCTCCGATGTCCTCCCTGCCTCCCGCAGGGATCTCGAGGCCGTTGCCAGATGGTGTGGTTACGCTCCTGGGCAAGCCGCGGTGTTCGAGGAAGATTATCTGCGCCTGAGCCGGCGGACCCGGGCCGTGTTTGAGAAGGACTTCTACGGCCAGTGAGCTCCAGCCAGGCCGTTTCGCGGAGTGCGGAGACGGCTAAGCTCGAAGGATGCTGGAAACCGTGTGGCTCATTCCTTTGAAGGATCTCGACGACGATGCCCGCGCCATCACCCTCGGCGACGTCGCAGTGATGGAATTGGCCGCGGGGCAGGAAGACTTTGTCGGGGACCCGTTCAAGATGATGCTCATGGGCCTCGAAGATGAAAGCCGCCTGCCGTACGTGATCGAAGCGGCCGGTGCCGCCGTCGGAGTATTCACCCTGCAGGCCGGTGCCGCGACCTTGGCGGGATGGCCCGACGACGATTCCGCCTGGCTCCTGCGTGGGTTCCTGATCGACCAGGCGCGACAGGGGAGGGGCCTGGGCTCCCTATCGGCTGCAGCTGCTGCCCGGGAAGCGCTGAAGCTGACAGCGAGGCTGGGCGGCGGGCAGACCGGCGTCGTACTTTCAGTCAACGAACGCAATCCCGCCGCCAAAGCCGCGTACGCAAAGGCGGGTTTTCTCCAGACAGGCAGATACTTGGGTGGTTCCGCCGGTCCGCAATGGACGATGTTCCGGGGTTTCGGCGCCTAGGCCGTAACTAGGACTCGACGAGCGTCAGGATTGTTTCCGGGCGCACGCCGTCGAACTTCATGGCGTCGGCCGCAACTTCGGACTCCATCATTCGCTGGAATGTTTCCATGTCCGGGACTTCGACGATCAGGCCAACACGGTTGGTTTTTGCCGGGTCTGCGAACGTCCGAACCGTAATGCCCATGGGTCCGAAGATTTCTTCCCGTTTTGGTGAGCTGAGCCAGTGCTCAACGTCGTCGACCTCATGGAAGATCATCAAGGTTGTCATCGTATGCCTCCGCTTTCAGAAGTTGCGTCAGGAGCCGGAAGGGATGAGGACTCTCTTGAGCATCCTGATCACGCTGAACGTACCACGGCATCCACGTCGGCGACAGGGCACGGACGCTCGCTCACTTATATGGGCGTTTGGCGGGACGCTCGCCCACTTATATCGGTGCTTGGCGGGACGCTCGCTCACTTGCGCCGTCCATCTGGTCAACGCTCCTGCAGTTATGACTTCAAGGTGGGCAGGTTACCTATTTTTTGTGAGCGCGGGATTGGGGGAGAACGGTTATATGTGAGCGGGGGTTCAGGAAGAGCGGCTATATGTGAGCGAGGGTCAGGCGGGGAAGGTGGGTCTTGGCCGATTGGGATAATAAGCTTACTTACAGTAAGGTTGCTGAGGTTTGCACAGCGATAAAGGCAATCATCAGAATGTTTACGACTGAAACGGAAGGTACATCATGAATGTCATCCTCGGAATCGTCGCGGTCATCGCGATCGTTTTCTTTATCATTGGCGGAACTGTCAAGGCCCTGGGATTCCTTCTTTGGATCGCCCCGATACTGATCGTCTTGGCGATTATCGTCTTCCTCTTCAGGTTGATTAGCGGGCGCCGGCGGGTGTAGGGAATATTGGGGGTCCGGCCCCGGCGATCCGGGGCCTTTACCAAAGAACGGCTGTGTCTTATCGGACACAGCCGTTCTTTTTTGTGGGCCCGAGTCCGAGGACGTTAAAAGGAAAAGGGCCACAGTTCACAAAATGAACCGTGGCCCTTCATTTGCCTCGTGCGGTGTTGCTAGACGCCGTAGTAGAGCTCGAACTCGTAGGGGTTCGGGCGCAGCGACAGCGGACGAATCTCGTACTCGTACTTGTACTCGATCCAGGTGTCGATCAGGTCCTGGGTGAAGACGCCGCCGGCCTGCAGGAACTCGTTGTCCTCGCGCAGTGCCTCGAGGGCTTCCTCAAGGGAGCCCGGAGCCTTGGGGATGTCCTTGGCTTCCTCTGCGGGCAGTTCGTACAGGTCCTTGTCGATCGGAGCCGGGGGCTCGATGCGGTTGCGGATGCCGTCGATGCCAGCCATGAGCTGGGCGGAGAACGCCAGGTACGGGTTGGAGGCGGCGTCCGGAGCGCGGAACTCGATGCGCTTGGCCTTCGGGTTGGAGCCCGTGATCGGGATGCGGATGCCGGCCGAGCGGTTGCCCTGCGAGTACACCATGTTGACCGGAGCTTCGAAGCCCTTGACCAGACGGCGGTAGGAGTTGACCGTGGGGTTGGTGAAGGCGAGCACAGCAGAGGAGTGCTTCAACAGGCCGCCGATGTACCAGCGTGCGGTGTCGGACAGTCCGGCGTAACCCTTCTCGTCGTAGAACAGCGGGTCGCCGTTGCTCCAGAGGGACTGGTGGCAGTGCATGCCCGAGCCGTTGTCACCGAAAATCGGCTTCGGCATGAAGGTTACGGACTTGCCGTACTCCCACGCGGTGTTCTTGATGACGTACTTGAACTTCTGCAGGTCGTCGGCAGCGTGCACCAGAGTGGTGAACTTGTAGTTGATCTCAGCCTGGCCAGCGGCGCCGACTTCGTGGTGCGAGCGCTCGACTTCGAGGCCTGCTTCGTCCAGGGCGAGGCACATGGCGTCGCGGAGGTCAGCCTGGTGGTCAACCGGCGATACCGGGAAGTAACCGCCCTTGAAGGGGGTCTTGTAACCGAGGTTTCCGCCTTCTTCTTCGCGGCTCGTGTTCCAAGGGGCTTCAATCGAGTCGACCTTGTAGAAGGAACCCTGCGGGGAGGATTCGAACTGGACGTTGTCGAAGACGTAGAACTCGGCTTCGGGAGCAAAGAATGCCGTGTCAGCAATGCCGGTTGAGGCCAGGTAAGCTTCGGCCTTTTCGGCAACGCCGCGGGGGTCGCGGTGGTACGGGTCGCCAGTGCGCGGGTTCACGATGGAGAAGTTCAGCGCGAGGGTCTTCTCGATGCGGAAGGCGTCGATGAAGGCCGTGGTGACGTCCGGGATGAGCTGCATGTCGGACTCGGCGATGCCCTGGAAACCGCGGATGGAAGATCCGTCAAAGAGCTGGCCGTTGACAAAGAAGTCAGCGTCGACGCTCTTGGCCGGCACATTGAAGTGCTGCTGGACGCCCGGAAGATCGGTGAAGCGGATATCGACGAATTTAACATCTTCGTCTTTGATGAACTTGAGGACTTCGTCCGCAGTCTTGAACATCTATGCTCCTAACGCATAACAGGTAACAGGCCCCTCGGGCCGTCTGGTCCAGCGCAAACCGAAAGCAGGGAAACAAAAAAGTATCCCTGATGCGGCGGCTAGCAACTTCTCCAACCATAGGGAAATGGGATTTCCCCGGAGTGTCGGTATTGTTTCGAGCAGGTTACAGAACTGCCTGCCGTGTAAACGCTACTGGTCTACTGCAGTGCCAGTCTATGTCTTACGCCTGTGTGTCTGTTTCCTTGTGAACACAGCTGACATCCCACCGGCGCAACCTCTCGCCGTCGGGCGTGCGATGGTGAAGCCGTAAGCTTGAAGCGTGGTTGATCGTAAAGATATTGGTTCATGGCTCACAGGGCCGGACACGTCCGGAATCTCCAAGTACCCGGGAGCACGGCTCGGCCTGCCGGAGTCCGGCCCCGGCTCGATGGCCCGGGCCGGCCGTCGCATCCTGGCAATCTGCATTGACTGGGTCATTGCCCTGGTGATCAGCAACTTTGCCTTCGGCGGCAACCAGTGGGCGACGCTTGCCGTGTTTGCCGTGGAGCAGATCCTTCTCATCGGCACGCTGGGCTATAGCATCGGACACCGGGTTGCCGGCATCCACGTAGTACGGCTCGGGGGAGCACAGGCAGGACCCCTGGCTGCCTTGGTCAGGACGATCCTCCTGTGCCTGGTGATTCCCGCGGTTGTTTTCGATCCCGACCAGCGTGGCCTCCACGACAGGGCCATGAACACAATCCTCATTCGGATGTAATTTTTGCGCGGACAAAAAAGCCGCCCGTTCCTGGAGATTCCAGGAACGGGCGGCTGTTGTCTTGGTTAGCGTCCGCGTGCTGCCTTGCGGTCAGGGCGTGCCTTGTAGGGGTCGATGCCCTTGGGGATCGGCAGGCGGTTGCCGAGCGACGAGATCCGCTTGCTGACAGCACCGACCTCACCCTTGGTGAGCTCGTTCTTGTATTTGTTCATGGTCTTTGCGATCTGGCTGATGGGCACCTGGCCTTCGCCACGGCCGCTTTCGATCACGTGAATGGTGACGTTCGGCAGGATACGTGCGAGCTTCTTGCGCTCGGCGTCAACCAGCGGCTTGACGCGGTGCGACGGTCCTTCGCTGACAAGCACGACGCCGGGACGGCCGATGGCGCGGAAGACAGCGTCCTGGGTGCGCGGGTTGACGGCGACCGGCTGGTCTTCGGTGATCCAGCCGCGGCGCAGGGTGCCCAAAGCCGCACCTGAAGCTCCGGGCTGGTTCTCGATCTGCGCGAACGCCGCACGTTCCGCGCGGCGCGACAGGATGAAGACAGCTGCCAGCAGCCCCAAGGGGATGCCGATGATCAGGCCTGTGACCCAGTTGTTCAGGAGGAGCCCGACGACGAGGCTGACAGCAATGACGCCAAGGAACGCCAGAAGCATGAGCCACACGACGATGGGGTCATTGCGGCGGGTCATCTTGAAGACCTCGCCGATCTGCTTCAGCTGGCTCGGCTTCTTGGCCTTGGCTTCCTTGGGCTTGCGGGAAAACAAGCCGCGTTTGGGAGCGTCGGCAGCCGATGTTGTCGAGTTGCTGGGATCAGGGGATTTCGCCATAGTGCCTTAATTCTACGTGATTTATGCCAAAGGACCGGACGCCGGATTTGTCCGGGGTCCGGTCCTTTGACCGTGCTTTAGCCGACGTGCTATGCGTGGTGTGCGAGGAGGGTGCGGGCTTCCTGGCGGGTGGTGCCGGAGTCCTGGATGCCTTCGGCGATGTGGGCCAGGTGGGCGGGGATTTCGCGGCCTTTTTTGCGCATCGCGGTGGCCCAGAGGCGTCCGGCGCGGTAGGAGGAGCG
>NZ_JBFRHB010000033.1:0-53252 GCF_052115645.1 Arthrobacter sp. 2MCAF14
CGTAGTCAGGTCAGGAGGCAGGAAGGTAGCGTTGGACACGTCGAGGTCTTCCGGATGGGCAGTGTAGGAACTTCCATCATCGGAAGACCTCGACCTCTATCCGGCCACCGACGCGCCCACCCCCGCTACACCCTCAAATGCGATGAGCCTGGAAACCGGCAGCAACCATTCTGAGCAGGGGTACGATTCAGTGGCTCGGGAAGATCTCATTCAGCCTGTATCTACTACACGAACCGATCCTGATCGCAAGCGCCTACCTTCTAGGCGGACTCGGCCCAGCAGTCCGGGCCATCGTTGGGATCTCGGTTGCCTTGCTTGCCGCTTGGGGCTTCAACCTCGTAGTCGAATTGCCTAGCCACAGATTGGCCCAGTCCATATCGAAACGGTTTGGGCCCAGGGGTGGCAAAAGAGCGAAAACTGGAGACCACCATCTCGTAGATACTGCAGCGAAGTAGGCCCGAGGGGAGTGTGCCTTGCGGGAGCCGCGGGCGATTATTCTGGGGATGGTTTCGATGATGCCGTTGATTGCCTATTCTCAGGTCTGGGTGGTGCCGACAAAACTCATGTCGGGCTTGTTCGGGGCCGGTTGCTTCGTGGTGTTGTCGGCATAGTCAGAGGGCTTCAAGCCATATGAGGATCCCGGGGCCTGGCGCGCAGGTGTACGGGAGCAACCTCTGGTGCTCTGGTCTTTTCCAGCGCCGCGTTTTTTGTCTCCATGTGGGCGTGGAGACAAATATCGGTCGTGGAGGTTTGTTCATGTCCAAGCCATAGAGCGATGACCGTGATGTCGCATGCAGGAAGCTCATGGCGGTGGTGTGCCTGAGGGTAACCGCCATCTTCAACCTGCCCGACTACCGCGTCACCGACACTGAGATCCCCGCTTTCGGACAGCGGCGGATCCGCGTTGAAGCCACCACCGAGGTCGGGTGCCCGTGCTGTGGCGTGATCAGCACCCGCGTGCATTCCCGCTGAGTATTTGAAAGTTTGGAAGCCACTCGATATTGCCTTTCGGGGCCATTGATATTGCTGGTGGGGGCCAGTGGCCGAGGTTGTGGGGGCCACTGGCCCCCACCGACGTTTTTCTTACTGCTTCATGGTGGCGTGTTGGCGCATGTTGTGGTTGCCGGTATCGACCCAGATGGTGTTGTGCACGATGCGGTCCATGATCGCGTCGGCGTGGACCCCGGAGCCGAGCCGCTGGTGCCAGTCTTTCTTGGCGTACTGTGTGCAGAACACCGTTGATGCTGTGTCGTACCGGCGTTCCAGCAGTTCCAGCAGCATGCTGCGCATGCCCTCGTCGGGGTGGTCGAGAAGCCATTCGTCGATCACGAGCAGGGTGAAGGCCGCCGGCAGCATCGGGGCGCGGGGAAGTAGGCTCGATCAAGGCTCGTAGCTCCTGACTCGTGATGAATGCGTAGAGAACATCCATCACAGCAGGGCTACGAGCCCTTCAACTTTCAAGACAGGAATCCGTTTCACCATGAACCACGGAGAGCCGGCAAACCTTAGCGGCGCGTTTGGAGATATCGATCTTGCGCTCGGACCGCCGGTGGAACCGAAACCAAAGCAGCAACCATAGGCATTTTCGGTCCTCACGGCGCGGCGTAGCCGCTGGTTCGCTAAGCATTCAAACTGGAACAGGACTATGAGCCTTGAACGAGCCGGATTTCCGGATGAGTGTCATGCCCCGGGAACAGCGTCGCAGATCACCCGCCGGGGCAGCCAAATCAAACTCGAGCCTGATCTGCCGGACCGCCCGGCGATAATGGACCGCTCGGACGGCCAGGCAACCCGTTCCACTTCATATCTCTAAGGAAATGAGGCAACTCAGGCGGCGTAATCGATCATGTCAACTACAGACTCGGACTTGCCACTGGCGGCCACCACCCCCACCGAGTTAAACAGACCAGCCATGCCCAAATGCGACGAGCCGGTTTCGGTTAACTCAAACCTCCCTCAGAGGGCCGCATCGATGGGTCAGCAGGAACATCGTCCTAGAGTCGAGTATCTTTCCTGAGAGGGAAAGTTCGCGCTGGACGAGAGCCATCCATTGACAATGCGTTCTCATACTGTGACTTAGTATCGAAATCGGCCGAGTATTGTCCGGACCCCGACGACGAACGGTCGGACACCTCACTGTCTCTTTGGGAATAGTAACCGTAAGCATGGGTATCTGGCCCCTTGATCGGCAGCTRATTTAGAACGACACCCAAGAGGTTTGCATCTACCAATTCCAGGGCCTTAAGAGCTTTCTCCAAATCCAAATTTTTCAACTTTTGGGACCCGACGACAAGCACCACACCGCCCGCGTGATGAGCGAGAACCGCAGCGTCTGTTACTGGCAGCAAAGGTGGCGTGTCAACAATGACCGTGTCGAATGCATCTTCCAGTCGGTTAAGCAGGAACTTCATCTCGTCTGATCCCAGTAACTCACTTGGATTGGGAGGAATGCTTCCAGATGTGAGAACGAATAGGTTCTCGTCGCCCCAAGGCTGAAGCACGTCGTTCACATCAGCCTCGCCTATCAGCGAGGTCGTCAGGCCAATCGTTTTGTCGAGACCCAGATACTCACCCACCATCGGTCGGCGAAGATCGGCATCGACAAGACAAACGGTCTGGCCAGCTTGCGCCAATGCTATGGCCATATTCGTGGCGGTTGTTGTCTTTCCCTCTCCTGGAACGGAGGAGGTCACAAGAATGGTCTTAGCACGCCCGGAAACGTTAGCAAATTGCAAATTTGTTCTTAGCTGCCGGTAAGATTCCGCCCTGGGACTCTGTTGGGGGGACTGGGTCAACAACGGTTTCCTTGTGGCATCCGGGTCAAACGCAATACCGCCAAGAAGAGGAGCACTTGTCACTTGACGAAGGTCAGCTTCGCCTCGAACTCGAGTGTCCAATTTCGTCCTAAGAATCGCCGTGGTAATACCAACCGCAAAACCAAGGAGAACGCCGAGGAGAAGGTTAATTCGCGTATTGGGGGCCGACGGCGTGGATGGCGTCTGGGCCGGAGTAATGATAGACAACGCTACAGCGGTTGGCCCACCCGACTTCGGCTTCTCTAAGGTATCGACCGCAGCGATCAAGCTATTCGCTACGGCTTGAGCAATGGCTTTGGCTTGAGCTGGTGACGCATCCGAAACGGAAATGTTAATCAGAACCGTATTAACATCTGCAGTGGCCTGAACTCGTGTGGCTAGTTCCTCCGGGGAGATACTCAGGCCAAGGCTGTCTATTGCAGGTTGGAGCACCACCGGGGTCGTGACCGTCTTAACATACGACTGCACGCGCGCCTGACTAAATGTGTTGCCCTGCTGCAGATCGGCCAAGGTCCCGCTCGTCTGCGCTGCCACAAAGAGTTGCGTCTGCGATGTGTAAGTCGGCTTGATGAGGACCGACGCCAGGCCGGCCAAGAGGAGTCCGCCGAGCGCAATTGCAGTGATCAAAAGCCAGTTGCGGCGCAGAACGCGCGTATAGTCCCGGATGTCCATGTCTGGATCCCCCTATATCAATTACTGGGAGCAGCCCTGAGGCGTGCCGCCAGAACGGCTGTGTTGCACGATTACCGCAATCATACCGCTTAGGTCGAAGGGGACTGAACCTGAGTGGCGCCTCCGAATAATAATCTCTTTGCCGTTCTAGTCCAGGACCGCCGCAGAGACGGACCTCTGGATGCCCAATCTTCCGAAGGGGAAAAGTTGTCCGAACCTGTCACAAATCCAACACGAAAACGAATCTAGAGTCGACTACTGGAAATCTATCTGGCGAATTATCTTTGCTGGATTACCGGCCAACGTTACCCCATTCGGGAACCGGCCCTTCACGACCGCGCCAGCCCCAACGACTGAGTTGTCGCCGACTCTAGTCCCCTTCAAAATTGTCGCCCCAGTTCCGATAAAAACGTTGGAACCAATTACTATTTCGTCTCCAGGTTGAGCCTCAGGAAGCGGCTCTCTGTTCCTCCGGAGACTTGCCACGGGATGGAAGTCAGTGTCGCAGATCGTCACATTGGCGCCGACTAAGGTGCCGTCGCCAATCTGAATACGGCGAGCGGCCACGAAAGTTCCACCACTGATCCCCACCCCGGCACCTATCACGATTTGAGCACCCGAGGTTATCGCCCGGAAGTTCGATCGATGATTCAGAGCCAAGGCAGTTCGTGACGAAATCGACACCACAGAGGACCCCGGACCTATTGAGAGTGAAGATCCAATTCCTAGAAGTTGAACGAAAGGCCGTCCAATAAAGACCACGGAGGAGTCTATTGCAGGGTAGGTCCTTCTCAGAAAATAAATCAGAACCGTTGATTCAATTCTTTGCCATATCCGTGGGATTAGTTTCACAATTACCTCCAACTGTAAAAGCGAGTTGACTAGGAGCGGAAATCCTGACTTATGCGAGGTGGACAACACACAGCACATCTATGATCCTACACTAAGGTCGCGGCTCAGCGTGCGCCGCCGAGTCGCCAAGTCTTTCCAATGATTCGGTTCGGCAAATAGTTACAAACCCAAACTTGAAAGTTTCTGGACGCCAATTCGCCCAACCTAACATTCCACCTTCGCCAGCGCCATGAAGTTTGACCATGCTCGCGTCGATATCGTGCGCGGGGAAGGAATTGAAGGAGGAACCTTAATTCCCGAAGCGCTCTCCAGTCATGCGGAGTCTATTGCGGACTTTTCCTTCTCGACCGCTGCCCCCAACTGAGCCTGACCCCGTGACCCGGAAAGCAGACAAACCATCTGAGTAGCAATGAGAGGAATCGCCTGGGCCGCCATGAAGACTGCTGCTAGGAACACGTTGCGAAGATCCAGCCAGAGCAACCCGGAAATGCACCAAAATGCCGTCATAGGAACAAATACCCAGGACCACTTGAGCCAGCCCCGTGCGTGATTTAGTGTGACAAGCGCATTGCCAATATTAATCAAGGCAGAGCCGCATGCCACCACGATTAACGGAGCCTCCAGACCTGCGTACTGAGCCCCAAGCAAGCCGACCAGAGGTTGAGCAAAAATAGCAAGAAGTCCAACAAGAACTGCCGCACACAGAATGTATCCGCCAAGGATCACAACGTATAGCCTTAAAACAGCACGTTTATTGCCTTGGGAGCGCGCCATAAAGCCTGCGCCAATGTCCGAGAGAACGGAATTAAGTACGGCAAAAACTAATCCGAAGCGCGACAGCGCTGCAATGTCCGCCAAAATGAAGGCACTTCCCGAGATACCCAGCAGCAAATAGAGCAACTGCCCTTGCATTACATATGGAAGATTCATTGGCATCGTTTGCTTGAGGCTTCGGCGAAAAACCGACACGTCGTCATAAATAACGCGAGACGAGTAGTCGATTTCGGAAGCCGACTTTCTTCGAAGCAACCAAGCTTCCACAACCGCGATTATTAATCCGAGTATTAACAATAACAAAACGTTTGCCGAGTGAGTAAATACAAGTGGAATGATCAAAGCAAAACGCAAAGAGCTCGACAGAACAGCAATTCTTTGCAGTGATGAGACGTCAAGTTTCAAACGCAGATGTACTTGAAATACTCCCTTTGACAAAATGGGGACAAATGTAAGGCTTGCAAGAACAACATAGCCGAGCGCGGCAGCAACTCCAGATCCTGTCTGGATTAGAGCATAAAACAGTACTGCGATGCCCACGACCCCCACAACCAGTCCTAGCTTGCGCCGGAAAATTAGGCCGGCTGAGAATAGAGAACTCAGACGCTCAGGGCTATTGCGAAATTTGCCACCCATAGACAAAAGTACACTTGATAGGCCAGATTCAGACAACGCCGTCATAGCTGCCAAGAGCGCAACCACCACTGTGTAGTGAGCGTATGATGCTTTGTCGATTGCGCTTACAATTGCAATTCCGGTAATGAATCCCAATATCTGCACAAGCCCTTGCGCCGATGCAAAACGGATTAGTATCGAGCTCCATTTACGCAACCTTTCATCGGAGACGGATGATCGATGCCGACCTTTTCGCTTGTTCAAAAGTTGCCCCTAATCAGTTTCCACGCTTCGACAAAAAAGTCGGAAACTTGTAACGGGTATGGGTAGCCTTGGCCTCAAGAAGAACCTGAAGATAGCCCTGCACCATGGCTGCCGGACGGTGCTGATCCAGATGGCGTTTACGCCGTAGCTGAAACTCATCGCCCTCGGGTATAGCATATAAAGCCCGTTGAATTTCAACTGCCAGCTCTTGGGCATCACCATTTCGCACAACTGTGCCGCACGGGCCAATCGCCTCGGCAAGGCCACCGCCCGACGTCCCGATCAAGAAACAACCGCAAGCGGCGCCCTCCAGCGCTACGACGCCAAAAGGTTCACTCCAAAGAGAGGGGATCACCATTATTTCGTGGCTGTTAAGCACCTCGGCTAGGTCCGCGCCCCGCAGAGCGCCGACAAACTTGACTTGGTTATCGAGCTTAAATTCCGCGCGCATAGCTTTCAATGCTGACAGTTCTTGACCGCTCCCGACGACTGTCAACGACGGCTCTAAACCAGATTCGCGCAGCTTCTTAAGCGCCTCTAGAAGCACGTGAACCCCTTTACCGGGCACAAGTCGGCCGACAAATATCAAAGTTTTGGGAATACGCGGTATTTTAGCGTCGATGGCAAATACTTGGTCATCATACGCATTCGATACCCTAGTTGAGGGCTGATCCATATCTTTGGCAAGGGCCTCACTCGCCGAAATCAAAATCGCTAACCTCAACAGCCTGAGTTTCACCACATCCAGGATCCCCCGCCGACCATCATGACGGCGAACCCAAGTGTGGCTTGCCACTACCCACGGACGCCGGAGGAACAGCAGGGGCCACGCATATCTCATGCAGACGTTGTTGTGAAAGACCACATCAGCGGCGGCTACGGACCTCCATACTTTGAGCCAGCCGGGTGCTCGCGTCACGGCATAACTAAAAGGCTCTTTCTTCGTGGAACTCGGTAATGACGTTCGTGTCAATACATGAACTTCATGACCGGCAGCATGGAAGCCCTCCGCCAGAAACTCAGACATTGTCTCAATTCCACCGACGTTCGGCGAAAATCCATGCGAGACCAGGAGAATATTCAAAATGTTCCATCCAAACGAGAGAGCGTATATGTCAGATCGATACGAGAGGTCGGATGTGACCGCATAATTCAAAATTCCTTTCTCGTCAGGAGATTTCGGTCTTCTGCATGCGAGGGGAAACCAGTGTGTCCTGCGACGACGCGTCCGGAAGGCGACTAAGAATGAACATTGATAACCCGACAGAGAAAAAGGCTTGGGCGCTCGGAAATTGGGTAATCTGGCCGTACAAAACCACTGGTATTACGCAAGCGCAAAGCAAGGCTGCGCGCAAGGCGTGCTCCCGCGGGGCCAGAAATATTTGAAAAAGAAAGACGACGCAGGAAATAATTCGAAGAAACCCCAACATCCATCCAAAAAACCCGAGTTCTGCCACCCATCTAAGACTTTCTGTTTCAATCCATGGACCCACGGCCCCCAACGCAATGCCGGCCATGCTGTGAGTTCCCGCACCGTCGCCCGCTATGCTTACCGGAGCGGTCGCAAAGGACAAGATCTGCGTCAGAACTCTTCCGCTAGAGTCTTCGCTCTGAGCCGCGCTGTCAAATCTCGCTACAAATGATGAAAATACCTCCGGAAATGCAGCCAGAGCAGACCAGAAAATCAGGATACCAAAAGTGGAAATTAGGAAAATACTCTTTAGGCCAGACAGATTCATGGTCCACGCCTGAAATGCGATATAGGCTAAAAGTATTATCACAACCGCAAGAACAGTCCCGCGTGCGCCTGATATAACGGTGACTATCATGGCAGAGCTCAATGCAACAATCGAGGGAATTTTTGACTTTCGATCTGCGCCGTGTAAAAGCCAAAGAGAGATGGCCAAGCAAAGCGGGATAAATAGAGTGAGACCAGCGGGAGCGCTAAAAGTTCCGCTCGCTCGCACAACAGTCCCGTTGACAAAGTATGCGGCTTCCGTGCCTACCTCTTTGTTTATCCACGCAGTCTTAGTACTCAGTACCTGCACAGCTGATACAGCCAATTCAACCGGCCCATAAAAAATAATGATCCGACTAATCTTGCTCAACAAATCTTTCGTTCCGTAACACCAAATCGCATACACCAGAAGGAATGGGGCTAAATAGCTTCGCAATCCGACGAGACTGACATTTATGGGCGCAATGCCAATAACAACCTGAAGCCCGCAAAGTAAAGATAAACTTAAGGCAAAAATCCAGATCGATATACCACTTCTTTTCTTATGAACGCCTGGAAGGAGTATCGCCAGAACTAGCCCAACTATAGTCAGGCCGTCTCTTGCAACGTAAAGTGCTTGTTCAGTTCCCGGCACCCATTTACGAATAGCCCCTTCGATAATCCATAGGTGAACATAGAGCACTGTTATGACCACCACAAGTTTAGGAGTTGCTGCCTCTAAGGGCCTGCGGCCGTTCGACAACATTGCGGATGCGCGATCGCCCCGGGTCTTCAGCATCGGACTATCCAATACGTTTCTCGATCTCTCACAGTCGCCCGCAAGCGTCCGGAACCTTCAGGCATCGGCGGCAGCTTCCGCGCGTCGGCGGATGTGGACGCGCTGGCGACCAGAACGACGGATGCAACTCTACGCATCGCGGTCGTCCCATGACACGTACACCTTGAAGTTCGCTCCTGGAAGTGGGACTTATGGCGCTTACCTTTCCACACCTGGGGCTCCTTTCAACTCTGCGAGGTAGAGATCCTCAAGCCTCGCCGCCGCAGATTCCCACGATAGCTTGGCAAGGGCGACGTCTACCTCATCGGTCACAAGTTGACGATCAAGCGTCTCGTTTTTCTGCAGCATTCGGAGTACAGCATCGGCCCAGATGGCCGGTTCGCGACCGCTAACAATCACCTTCGCGTTCGACGGCAGGTACTCGGCGATTCCGGTCCTGTCGCTACACACAAGCGGCAACCCATGGTAGACACCTTCAGCAGCAGCAAGCCCAAAAGACTCTGTAGAAGGAAGTATCATCGCCGCTGAAGTCGAATAAGCGACCCGAAGTTGGCTACGATCCAGGACCCCAACGTAATCAACAAGTGGCTGGCCCTTTAGCCATTTAGCCACCGAAGGGGGCATTACCCCAGCAACGACGAGCCTGAACGGCGGGCCCAGAAGTTTGGTCACCGCCACAGCGACATCAAGTCCTTTATAGACGTCACCGCGCCCGACATACAGTAGTTGATTGGTCTCACGGTCCACTTGAATCCGAGAAAGCTGCGGTCCGATGCCTATTGGCGAGACCTGAACTTTTCCCTCTTCGAAACCGCGTTCGGTAAATGACATTTTCGCCGCTTCAGAATAAACCAAAACTTTGTCGGCTTGCGCATATTCGAAATCAAGAATATCCCCAATCGGATCCGGATGACCATTATCAGGAAAACCGCCATACGCTTCCAGCTCTTGCTCATAGACGTTGTGATGAAAGTTTCTTCGCTCACATATTGATAGATCAAATGAGTTGGACTCAAGAGCTCTGTATCCAAGCCCCTCGGAAAAGTGTAATATACTATGTCCTTTTGATAACTTGGCAACTCTCTTGGCGTAGCTAGCGGTAACCCATCGAATATGCCACGGACGGACTGTAAATCCAGCCCGAGTCAGAGCCGGTAATACCAGCTGGACCGGGCCAAGAGAATGCGCCTTATGATCGACTTCTGCGGTATCTCGAACTCTGCGAGCCAAAGTTTTTAACACAGAATTGGGAAGGTGCAGGCTTCGACATTTTTCCATTTGACGGGCATCGAGCTCGAATCTTCGAACCAAATCAACATCTTCTACTACATTCCGCAGAGCAAGAATCACGTGATCATAGTGATATACATTGGTTGCATGAAGTGCCGGTTTTGCGTAACTCATTTATTCTCTCATTAATGATGTTGGATCCACAATTCGATCTATTTAGATTTCAAGATCTTTGAAAAGGCCTTGAGATAGGACGCAGCTAAGAAAACGGGCCAAAGCAGGCCGCCGTGTTTTCGATTGAATAGAACGTGACTCCGAAATGGATAACCCTTTCGACTGAAGAGAAGTTTTACTCTCCCAACGAACGAAAGTTCGGCGTCCATCCAGCTTCCATCTTTAGGATTCGACTCACAAAAACCAAAGTGATTGGGTGCAAGAATGGAAACGTAGCCTGCTCGCTTCGTACGTAGTCCGTAATCTATATCGCCGTAAGCATGGGCAAATCGGTCATCTATGGTACCTAATAAATTATAGATTTCGCGTGGCACTAAGACGAAGTTTCCGTGAAAAGCGTCAATTATTTGAGGCGAATCGGTCGGCTCAACCATCGTCAACCCGCCGGGCCATGGGGCCGTCTTCAACATTCCGCTATAGGTCGTTGTCGAACTGGATCTAGACATCATCGCACCCACGACTATTGAAGCCCTGCTTTGCTTTCGCGCGACTGAGAGGAGTCTACTAATGGCGTCTGGATCTAGTTCGACGTCGTCGTTCAACCACAACAACCAATCCGGGTCCGAATTGATGGCGAAACGCTGAGCGGCAGCCATTCCTCCGGACCAAAATAGATCACCAGTACCAGAACGGACTGTCATTCGTTCTCGGAACTCGGATTCCAAGGCTAGTCGGGTCCCGTCGCTGCTCTTATCGTCGACGACGAAGTAGCGGAGCTCGAAGTCCGAGCCTAGGTCAGACTGAGCCTCGAGCGACCGAAATGCCCGCAGTGAAGTTTCGACCCGATTGAATACCGTAGCGATGACATTGATGCGCTCCATTTGTCCCCAATTCCTATCTCCTAGCCCCAGACGATCGCGGGCGTTCTAACTGGCCTGCACGTGATGGCTATCTAGTCTTGTATAGTATCTTGGAGTCAAGGCTTCACTGCCAGTTAGACGGGAGCTTCCGGTCACGCACCCTTCCGCTGCTGGGTTTCGATTTTGCTGAGAGTCCCAGGGCATTGCTTCCAAGCGAGTCGGGGAGTCGAGTCCGTAAAATATGCTAAGGACGGTGTCTGTGCGTCGAAAACGAGTGCTCAATGTTGTCACGTTAGCAAGCTCTACTGGAAAGTACGGGGGGCCCTATGACACCTCGGTCAGGCAGGCACTTCTTGCCTCCGAGCTCGGTTGTGACAGTACCCTGTTCGCGGGCGTGCTAAAGGGCGACGAACCCGAAGTAAACATCGATTGCGAATCGCTTCGCTCATCTTTTCACCGGGTTCGCCGGCTTCTGCCGGTACGTGGTTTCATTGGTTTCCATTCCTGGACCGCCATTAGAGCACTTGTAACGGAGGTCCGAAACGCCGATGTCGTTCATGTGTCAGTGTCGCGAGAGCTTGTTCCAATCTCCGCCGTCATCTTAGCTGTAGTTTTCAGAAAACGGATGCTTGTTCAAACGCACGGCATGATGACCTCAAGAACTAGTTCGATGCACAGACTTCTTGATCTGCTGATACGCCCCCTTCTTATTGGAGCGGCTGGAGTCATTGCCCTTACGTCTACAGAAGCAGAGGAACTTGAGGCCTGGTTCCACCGAAGTTCTCCTCCAATTTCGATCTTGGGTAACCCGCTCCCGCGTGGATTGCATCCGAGGTCGCGGGACGCTCCTTCTAGAGGGGATGTCGTCTTCATCGCCCGCCTGCATCCGCGCAAACGAGTGGATCTCTTCATCGGTGCTGCCAATATGTCGCATCGCAATGGTTGGGATGAAAAGTATTCGGTAGTCGGACCCGACGAAGGAGACCTACATCTAGTTCATTCGGCAAGCCAGGACCCTGGAAACTTCTTCTACGAAGGAACGCTTAGCTCTGCAGGTGTCACCGAGCGAGTTCGGAATTGCGACGTCTTCGTTTTGTCTTCAGAAAACGAGCCGTGGGGAAACGTTCTAGCAATTGCCATCGCAAGTGGAGTTCCAGTAGTCGTGCCGGAATCTGCCGCTCTAGCAAAGCGAGTTCGCGAATATGGGGCTGGCATCGTTGTCCCGGACAATGACTCTACTGCAATTGCGATTGCCGTACATTCGTTGCTGAATAGCTCCGAAAAGTACAAGACCGCATGTGCTGGCGCGAGAAATTTTGCCAAGTTAGAACTCTCGCTAGAACATCAACTGACAGAGTTGAGTAGACTTTACGAACTAACCATTTGAGCTGCATCGTAGCCCGGGAGGCACAGCGCGCAGGGCTGGTCACGATCCACGGGCACCGGTTGCGTCATACCGCGGCGAGTCGGATCCTCACTGCCGGAGCGAGCTTGGAGGAGGTCTCTCAGCTGCTCCGGCGTGCAAGCCCGGCCACGACGGCGATCTACGCGAAGACAGATCAGACTCGGCAGGCCGCGCTGGCACGCCCCTGGCCGGTCGGGGACGGTGTGTCAGGAGCATGATGTCGGCGGACCTCTCGGGGCTGGTCGGAGATTGCTTGCTGTTACTCCGCGCGCTGGGATACAAGCTCGCGACGGTGCCGAGTACATTCTGAACATCGATTTCTTTCCACCTGACTTCGGTCATTCGATTTAGTGCCTGACCCGCGGGTTCCGGATTGCGTTGAGGACTGCTTGTTTGTCGCCGGGGATGGCGGGTGGGAATGTCTGCTCGGTGCCGTTGATGGCGATGGTGGCTGAACGAAGCGGCCGTAGTTGGCGGATCAGGTTGCGGATCGCGAGCCCGGGCCGGTTCTGTGCTTCGCGGCTGAGTGCCAGCGCGGTGAACGCGATGGTCAGGTGGGCTTCGATCGCGTCCTTGGTGCGGTGGAACATGGGCCGGGCCCGTAGGTCGGTCTTGGACATCCGGAAGGACTGCTCCACATGCCACGGGTCGTGGTAGCTGGCGATCACCTCGCCGGCGGGCATCACGCCGAGAGGGATGTTGGTGACGTAGCCTTTCAGCCCGACCAAGCGCCGTGCCCGCGCCAGCGATGCCTCGTCCAGTGACCGGCCGCCGTTGCTGGTCTTGAGAATCTGCTTCGTCCCACTTCCTTGGAACTGGGACCGCGCCAGGGGCAACGGTATGCGACCTTAGGCGCGTTAGAGGCGTGTACAGACTCGACGGCGTAGATCATCTAATGCCTTGGGCTTAGGTGCAGCTCACTTTGCGCGTGCCCAGTGTCTCCAGTCTTTCGTGACTCGTTGACGCGGAAAGGGCACGTCAATCTGGTCCGTGGCTTCGTTAGCGAATTCACGTATGCCACGAATGTTTTTCACGATCGTTGCCCACCGTAGGTATCCGATATCGTCGGTCCGTCGTAGATGAATGAGAACCGAATGCGAGATTTGAGTCGACGAAACGATGCGCTGTCCTCGAAGGTCACTGAGCACAAGGTGGGCGACCATCAGGGCCTTCGCGTCGGCGTCTTCCCTCCCCCACAGCGCAGCCTGGACTCCTTTGCGGAGCTGTTTTATGGAAAAGGCAGGTTTTTGCCCATCACGTTTCAGGACACTTTCGGGCCGCCACTCCAGTCTTCTCGGCGCCGCGAACCTTGGCCACGACTGATCCGACACGTGCCCCCGCTGAACCAGTGGATGAATGTCCGGGTGTCTTTCCTGAACCCACGCGATAACGGCGACCGCGTCGGGCCACCCAGGGCGATTGTCGTTCCGGCCATGGATCGCCATAGCGTAGAGAAGTTCGGCCATGCGGAAACTGCCGCCATCGCGTTCTCGCAGCTCCGATTCCACCGCATCGGAGATCACATTGTCAGGAATCGCACCCACGATGAGCTTGTGCCTGCGATATTCCTCTTCCGTGAGGAGTGTCCTCACTTCGGGCAGATTTCGTTCGATGCGCCTGATCGCGTTGTCCACGACGGCATCGATCTGGCCATCGTCAAGGGGCCCTTTTCGCTTGAACAGGATGTCGAACACGTTTTTGCGGAGCCTCGCTCGGCTGAAGGGGTCGGGTGCGAGCCTGTTGTCGCTCGACCTGCGCACGGCGAAGTGGGCAATGTCCGGTTGAGTGGGCACTTCCACGGTCCGAAATGTGTGTCCGTTCTCGCACGTACGCACTCTCCGAACAATCGATGAACTTTCGTCTGGGCGCGTTTGTGGGATTTCACTAGGCGCGCCACACACTACACACGGCATGCCGCGTGAGACTCGCACTTTTCTACCCGTAGCCGTCATGGCTCAATCTTGGCAATATTTTTCCGCCTTGAAGGTACATATAGCCATGTGGTGCATTTTTCGCCGTACAGATGTTCAAAGGATGTACTTCGGACCTCAGCATGGGCACAGTGGATTCCGGAGCACCTCCAACCTCGGCTCCACATCCGTTCTCCACAGACAGGAGTCGTCATGGACACCTTCCGCAAGATGATCTCACTTGCAGCGATGACATCAATGCTGGCGCTTTCCGTCCTCTTCGCTGCACCTAGCTACGCGAACTCAACAAGTGTGCAGGTCGCATCCCCAATGGCGACGAGCGTAGCTGCGGCATCCACTTCGCTGAAAGTCATCACGAGTGTGCCTGCCTACAACGCGGGACAGATCCCGGAGTACTACCAGTTCTGCTACGACAGAACTCCCACACAACATCTGACGAGCAATAGAAGCACAACACCGAAATACTGGTACAAGACGGCAGTAGCCACCCCCAGTGGCGTCGACTGCAAGTACATGTATGCGGTCCTCAACTTCTGGCCCAAGACCCAGACCGTGACGTACTCGTGGACAGCGGTCTGCAAAGGCATGCACAAAGGCACCAAGGGCATCTGGGATTCTAAAACAAGGCTTCCATACTGCACCAAATAGGATCCAGTAGCTCCACGTCTTCGGTGGGGCCGGGACAACACAGCTCCGGCCCCAACCTGACAAACGCTCTTGCCTGATGTTGTGCTAACAAAGACGAGGAGGGCAGCTCCGAACGTACTTGTCCTCCCCGTGGTTCCTTCGGCGATAGAACCGATAAGAACGTTTCGGTGTCCCACTTCCTTGGAATCTGAACAATCTTGATGGGACTCCCATGCCGCTAAACGCTGGCGGCTCCCGCGCTAGAGTCACCGCCTAGGGCGTTGGCCATGGCAGTGGCCCTGTTGCTGATCAGCAGGACCCTACGTGTCAGGCTGGAACGGTACCAGGGGCTCATAGCAAGTCCGTTTAATCGCGTGGGGCGAGAACCAGGAATCCAGTAATCATGTCCAGTCCAGTTTTAAGTGCGGTACGCGAAGATAGAGCTGTGAGTAGGAGTAGTAGTAGTCCCGGACCCCGAGCGGATGGACCGCGGTCTCGACGGTCGTTCACCCCGGTCCAGAAGCTCGAGTTTTTGGCCGCCTACGAGAACGCCTGCGAGAACAGCGAGGGCGGGGCGTTCCTGCGCCGGGAAGGCCTGTTTTCCTCGCAGATGACCGAGTGGCGGCGGCTGCGGGACGCCGGCGTCCTGGCCGGGAAGAAGGCCGGGGAATCGATCGGGAAACTGTCGGCGGACCAGGCCGAGAACGCGCGGTTGCGCCGCCAGCTAGAGGTGACTCAAGGCCGGTTGGAGAAGACCGAGGCAGCCCTGGAACTGATGGGAAAACTACAGGCGTTCTTAGAGAGCGCCTCAGAGGATATGCCGGACGGGCCCCGGTCCAAGAAACGCTGATGGGCACCTACCGGTCGATGCTGGAACTGAAGATCCCCACGCGCCGTGCAGCATCATTGACCGGTGTTTCCAGGACGACCGCGAACCGCAGACCGGCCCCGCACCGGGACCATGCGCCGGTGACCCCGAGGAACAAACTCAGCGCCGCCGAGAGGGCGGAGATCCTGGCGGCACTGAACTCACCGGAGTTCGTGGACCTGGCACCCATGCAGGTCTATACGAAGCTGCTGGATGCGGGAATCTATCTGGGGTCCCTGTCGACTTTTTACCGTGTGCTGGAGGAAAACAAGCAGGTCAAGGAACGCCGACGGCTGGCCAAACATCCGCCCCGGGCGGTTCCTGAACTGGTGGCCACGGCCCCGGGACAGGTGTTCACGTGGGATATCACCAAACTTGCTGGGCCGGTCAAGGGCAAGTATTTCGACTGCTACATGATGGTCGATATCCATTCCAGGTTCATCGTCGGCGCGCACGTCCACGCCACCGAATCCGGGGCGCTGGCGGTGGAGATGATGAAGGGGATCTTCGGCATCCACGGCATCCCCCAGGTCGTGCACGCGGACCGGGGTTCCGAATCTTGAGTGCCGAGGCTTCCGCGAAAAGAGTCGAGGAAGCGGCTTGACAGACATAGAAGAGTCCATCACCACCAACACTCAGGAATCGGCTTCCACGCACCCGCGAACGTCCACTACGGCCACGCCGCCGGCGTCGCCAAGGAACGCTCGGCCACGCTCGCCGCAGCCCGTGCAAAACACCCCGAACGCTTCACCAAAAACACCGACCCCCAAATCCTCGCGCTCCCGGGACCGGCGTGGATCAACCAACCCAAGGAAACCACCGAACAGTCAGCCGCCTAACTCCCCTTGGTACCGTCCAGCTTGAAAAATTCCGGGACGGCTAGATCCGATCGGAGGCTCGGAAGTGCCTCATCCGCGTCCTCCTGGAGGAGGTCCTCGAGCGTCCAGACCGCAAAGTAGGGTTGTCTGGGGAGCAATATGCCGACCTTACGGATGCCCAGCGAATCATCGAGGTCGAGGAGAGTGTAGCCAAGCAACTGAAAAAGTGTGTCCCTGATCCAGGGTCTGGTGATCGTCTCGCGAGTCTTTAGGTCCACGAGAGTGTCCCCAACAACCCAATCAGCGTCTGCCCCGCCCACTGCCGAGCTTCCGAGAAAGCCCGGGTTGGGCACGTAGAAACCGCCGGCCTCTACGTCGCGGTTCCACTCAACCAGGAGCGGCTCGACCGCGTTGCGCATGCGGGCGACGTCAAAAAGCAAAGGCTCATCGATGCTCAACATGAGATCGGCGGCGTTCTTCACTCGCTTAATCCGGCGGCCCAGTTCACCTGAGAGCGCCGTCTGTGGTCCTGTCCGCGCGATGCTCTCGCACCACGCCAGCGGAATCGACGCCCTGTCCAGGCTCAGTGGATGGCTGTTCTTCTGCTTCCAAGTGAGATAGGCAAAGCCCAAAGCCATCTCCAACACATTATGGATGTGCTTTCCCCTGTGCACGATGCTGGGATCAGCGGCAAGGACGTCGAGGCCTCTTTGCGCTACCGTGTCCGCGAAGTCGAAGCCGGGCAGATCCATCCGAAGGCGGTAGCCGAGAGCTATGCCCGCTATGATGGCGTGGCTCTGGCGCCCCTTTACCCCTTCAGGAAGGGGAAGCTGGGTGCTAAGGGGGCCCTTCGTCTCTAAGCGTGGTTGGGTGATTTCTTTCGGTAGGGGCGGTGGCCTCCTGCTGCGAGGAGGTTTCTGATTCTGTAGTTTTCGAAGTTGCGGAAGCCGCGGGCGATTCTGCGGGTGGTTTCGATGACCCCGTTAATCGCTTCGGTGGGACCATTGGAGGCACCTCGTGTGTCGAAATACGCCAGGATCGCTGTCTTCCAGGCCCGCAGGCTGCGTCCGAGCTTGGCGATCTCCGGGATCGGGCAGCTGGGGAAGCTCGCGAGGATCTCGGTGATGAGCTCGCGTCCTTTTTCGGGCCGGGCGTGGTAGACGGCCCGGAGCTTTTGATAGGAGTGCCAGGCGATGGTCACCTCGCTGTTCGGGTCGCCGGCCTCGAGCTTCTTTTCGAGCCTGGCGACTTGTTTCCCGGTGAGGGATTCGATGCCTTGTTGCAGGGTTCTGCGGATGCCGTAAAGGGGGTCCTCCTTTCGGCCGCGGTGACCGAGGGTGTCCTGCTGGACGCGTCGGCGCACGTCGTCAACCATGCCGGTTCCAAGCTTCACTATGTGGAACGCGTCGACAACGGTGATGGCCTCGGGGAGTTCGTCGCGGATGGCGTTGGCGTAGCCGCGGAACGGGTCCAAGGTGGCGACCTTGATGCCGTTGGTGAAGCCGGGGCCTTGTTCTTTGAGCCAGTCGCCGTAGGCCTTCCCGGAACGGCCCGGAACCAGATCCAGCAGTCTTGCGTGGACGTTGCCGTCGGCGTCGCGGGTGTGGTCGATGATGCCGGTGACCATGCCGGTGCCGGGGAACCCCGTGTGGGTCCAGACGTGCTCGTCCACGCCGAGGGCGTCTATGCCGGCGAGGCGTTCGGGCTTTCCGATCCGGCGCCTGGCTTCGGCTTCGATGCCCTTCCAGAGGGCCCGCCAGGAGACGCCGAGTTGGTGGGCGAGGGCGGAGACGGAGGTGTCGTATTTCTCCAGCGCATCGACGGCCCAGCGGACGGCCCGGTTGGTCAGGATCGCCCGTTTTCCGGCCAGTGGATGTTCTTCGCTGAAGACCTTCTTGGGGCAGTGTTCGTCGGGACAACGCCACAGCCGCTTGGCCCACGCAAGCCGGACGGGCCTGCCGAAACACGGGATGTCATGAAGACGGATCTGCCGCCGGCCGTGGCCCACGGCCACGACACCACAGGCGGGGCAACCATTGATGGTTTGTTCGGTTTCGACGTGGAGGATCAGGCCGGTGGCGGCCTCAGTGACGGAGGTAATGTGCACGCCGGGGACACCCAGAAGGGTATCGGCACGTTCACACCACCGCCCGCCGGAGCAGGAAGTAGAGTGGGACAAGTCGGGGTCTGACTCGAAAATGGAAGCTTGGTCGCTACCAATTCAAAGAGGCCCCGACCCATCCCTCCCGCCACCACGCCGGACCCGCCCAAACCGAAAACTCAGCGGAACTAACCACGCTTAGAGACGAAGGGCCGCTAAGGGCGGTGAGCTCGTCGAAGCCGAACGCCGACGCCATCAGCTGGCCCTGTCGACCGCGGGTGCCAGCTACCGCGAGCTGCGGGGCGCTCCCGTAAATAAATTGCCGAATCGGCGATTCCTTGTTGCTGAGGTGGCGCGTGAGGGACATGGGTCGACCATACCCTCGGACGTCGGACACAAGATCCCGAGCCAGCTCGCAGTTGCCAAGGTCAGGGTTCGGAGTGATCCGTAATATTCGACCCAGATGTTGTTCCAAAGCATGGCCGTAAGATGTGAGTTCGGCTGCGACTTTCGAGATAGACGCCGTCGCGGCTCAGAGCTCCATCCCCAGGTACCGGTACACGGTGGCGCGGCTGGCGCCGATGATCTTTCCGATATCGACTGGCTTGAGACCGCGCTCCTTCAGCTCATGGGCGCGTTGTACCTTCTCGTGGTCAGCCGTGACCTCCCGTCGTCCTTCCCTTCGGCCGGCGGCAGCCGCTGCGGCCATGCCAGCTCTGGTGCGCTCGGAGAGCTGGTCTCGTTCAAGCTGGGCAAAAGCGGAAATGATGGTGACCATGGCTTGGGCAATCGCTCCCCCGATCTCACTCTCAGAGTCAGTGGCGATACCGTCCCGCAGCGAGCGGAACTTGATCCCGCGGAACTTGAAGTCATCGAGCAGCTCCAGCAGGTGGCGGGTGTTGCGCCCAAGCCGGTCGAGCTTCCACACCACGACCTCATCACCGCGACCGAGACGGTCCAACATCCGGTCCAGCTCCGGGCGTCTTATCCGGGTCCCGCTGACTCCGTGGTCCATATAAATGCGGTCGCACCCGGCCGCTTCGAGTTCGCGAAGCTGCAGATCGGTGTTCTGATCCGCCAGGCTGACCCGCGCATACCCAAGACGCGCCACCGCACTCCCCCAGTCTTATCAAAGGACAAAATCTCTGATCCTGAGAATATCAAAGTGAGACACGTTGTTAGGACACGACAACACCGATCAAGTCACCCATCGATCGCAGAAAGGCGGTAAATTGCGATCACGTTCAAGCCTGGACCCGGGCGCCTTCCATCCGTCTCATCAAGGGATCCTTTGATAGGACGTAAACTCCGTCTCCCTGGGCACTCATATCCACTTCCTGGACACCGCCGTGCCACCAAGTGCTCACCCTCCGAGTGGTAACTTGACGCTCAGGCAGTCCGGCGGACGACGTCGGGCGCTCTGCCGTCGTCATGTGGCGTCGCCGGGAAGCGACCAATCATAGTCACGGGGACATAGTTGCCCGTCGTCTGGATTGAACCGGCGTGTAGCGGCGCAGCGTGGTGAAATGGGCGCTGACGAGAGCGAGATAATCTTCGAGGCCTGTCCGGGTCAGGTCCTTGGCCTGGGCGATGCTTTCGGCCAGGGATTCCCAGCCGATGGCGGTTTCGATCGCGGCGAAGGGACCTTCACCGTTTTCCTTCGCCGCGAAGATGGCATCACCGAACCTGGAATGAAGGCGCATCATGGCCGCGACGGTGGAACGGGACGCCAGGGTGGCCTGGTTTTGCTTGTTCTGCGCTGTCCGGATGAGCCGTCCGATGATGCGGTCGTGCAGATCGATGATTTCGTCGGTGACCGTTGCCTTGCTTTCCACGGCCATGGCAAAAAGAGTCGCGTAGCGACGCGCGGGTTCAAACTTGGACAGATCGGCCGCGGTCATGGAAGCGCCCTCACGGGCAAGCTTCAGCAACCTGTTCCGGTAAACCAGCCGGCCCGCCGCCCAGGGAAGATCAAGGGCACGCCAGGCAGTCAACCGGTCGATGTGTTCACGCATAGCACGTGCGTTGGGGCGCAGCGGTGCTTGCCGCAGCCAGCCGATTTCGGTCATTGAACTATCGGGGCGGCGGAGCAACAACCCATCCAGGCGTTTCCGGTGCTCGACCGAGAGGTGGCCGCATAGGGCGGCGTGAATGTTCCGGTTCGCCTTGGTCAGGGCCTGTGCGCAGGCCCGTTCAATGATCCTGACCCCGGGAATAGCGATCTTCTTTGCCTGAGGTGTACTACTGATGTGAGACACAGTTTGAAAGGATTGTGCTCATGTCTGCCCGACCTACCTATTCCGATGAGTTCAAGGCTGATGCCGTTGAGCTCGTGGTTTCATCTGGCCGTTCGCCCGCCTCTGTCGCTCCGGAGCTCGGCATTTCCGTCACCGCGTTGAAACGCTGGGTGCGTCTGTCCCGGGAAAGGCAGCCGAAGGGCGGCAAACCTGATGATCCGGTGGATTCTGCGAAATACAGGGCTCTGGAGGCACGGCTGCGGGAGCTGGAGAGGGAGAACGATTTCCTGAAAAAAGTTTCGGCGTTCTTCGCCAAAGAACAACGGTAGAGGACTTGTACCGTGTTGTTCAGGAGAAGAACGCCGACTTCCCGGTGGCCTGGATGTGCCGCCAGCTGGATCTCCCACGGGCCACGTATTACCGGCGGCTGGACGCGAAGGAGACCCCGACCTCGTTCCGCCGCCGGGAACTGACGGATCAGGTGAAGACCGTCTTCGATTCCTCCGACGAGATCTTCGGCCACCGCATGGTGCCCACCAAACTGACCGCCGCCGGCATCGAGGTGTCGGTGGGCACGGTCGCGGGGATCATGGCTGAGAACGGGTGGGCCGCCAAGCGGATGCGCGCCTTCAAGCGCACCACGATCCCCTCGGATCCGGAGAAGGTCTTCGCTGACCTCATCGGCCGTGACTTCACCGCAGAAGCCCCTGGAACACGGCTGGTCGGAGACATCACCTACCTGCGCACCGGCGAGGGCTGGCTGTATCTGGCCACCGTGATTGATCTGTGCACCCGCATGGTCGTCGGCTGGGCCATGGCTGAGCATATGCGCGCGTCGTTGGTTACCGGAGCCTTGACGATGGCCAGGGACCGGGGCCATCTGACCCCCAACGCCATTTTCCACAGCGTGCCGAGGTAATCGTGAGGCCGAGGTTGGGGAGTTTGCCCCTGTGATTCCTGGGTCGCTGGCCCATTTCCCGGCTTAATGTTTGGTGCTATTTGAGTGTGTAGAGCAGCTGGAGTTCGTCGTCGCTGAGCGCCTCGGTGCTCGTTTCGCCGATTGCAGGGGTGGCCGCATTCATCGCTGCCCTCATCATGTCGAGGGTGGCGAAGGCATAGAATGCCGACGTGGTGCTCATGCTTTCATGGCCGAGCAGCTGCATGATGATCGGCAACGGTATGCCTTGCTTGTAGAGGTCCATGGCCTTGGTCTTCCGCAGCATGTGGCAGTGGAGGTTGCCCGGGATCGAAGGGCACCGTTCGGGGGCGATGTCCCCGGCTTTCTTGAGCACCGCGGGGACGGTGTCGCTTGAAAGGGCAGTTGGTTGACCGCGGTGGAAGCTATGGAACAGGGGCCGCGTCGCGGACTGGGCGACGCGTCGCGGGTGAAACTCCTCGAGATAGACCTTCAGGTGTTCAACGGTCTTCTCTCCCAGAGGGACGACGCGGCTGTTGTCCCGTTTCCCCGTGAGGGTCAGGTGGGCCGGTTTTGCCAGTGCCAGGTCTTCAATGGTTAGCGCCGTGATCTCACTGACCCGTGCGCCGCTGTCGTAGAGCAGGATGAGCAGCATGCGGTTCCGGCGTGACTTCACGTCCTTGCCGTCGTAGGCGGCGAGAATAGCCGTCGTCTCCTCCTCCTGGAGGTATTCGATGGGTTTGCGCGGTGTGGCCGGCGCCTTGACGTTCTTGGCAGCCTGGTAAACCGCGACCAAGGTGATCTCTTCCGCAGACGCGAAATTCAGAAAGGACTTGACGGCGCTTAGGCGCAGGCCGATGGTTGCGGGCCTGTAGTTCTTGGCTTGTCGCATCCATACCAGCCAACCCTTCAGGACTTGCCTCTCGAAGTGGTCAAAGCAGATCTCCTGGTGGCGGACCTGCTTCTCGGCGACCAGGTAATTGACGTAGCTTTCGAGACTGATCCTGTACGCCTCGATGCTGCGAGGTGCCATCTCCCTGACCTTGGGCAGGAAGTCGTGCAGGTAGTTCCGGGCATAGCCCCAGAAATCAGGGGTCGGTTCGTGCGTTCTGCGTTTCATTCGAATCCCACCTCGGGAAACACACCCTGGCCGTCATGGGTGAGTGCTGCGTAGCCATCCATGAAGTCCGCGAGGTGTGGATGTAGTAGAAAGTGCTGTCCAGCGATGCGTGCCCCATATACTGGGCAAGGTAGGGCAGCATCGCGTTGACGTCGGTGCCGTCGGCCATCCATCGTTCGATGTTGGCATAGGCAAAATGATGCCTGAAATCGTAGGGTCGGGGCTGTTTGCCACCAACTGCTCGCGGCAATCCGGCCCGGTCCCAGATCCTGTTGAACGTAACCCCGATCGAGGCCGGTGAGACCGGCGCTGGGGTCGAGGAGACAAAAAACCCCGGACGCGTTTGCCCGAACTTCCTGCGGGATATGCGGTCGCAGTCGGCGAGGATATCGATGACCTGGCCGCTGATTGGCAGGCGTCTGCTTCTGTTGCCTTTGGACCACAGCACATCGATTTCCCCTTTGACGAGGTCAGCGTCCCGGGGTCGCAGCCTGCGGGTTTCACAGGTCCGAAGCCCGCACGAATGCATCAGCCGAAAAAACGCGACGGACTGCCACTTCCACGGCGAAGTGGTTTCCACCTCGGCAGCGGAGCGGAAGAGATCTCCTCGCGGCTCAACAAGTACGGCTGGGAGCGGAAGAACCCGCTCTTCCAGGACTCGGCAAGCGCATACGCTTCCGGATCGTCGTGGGTCCGCATCCAGCGGCCGAAATCCCTGGTCTATGACATCCAGGACGGACTGGAGCCCGGCTGGGAGGACTTCTTAAAGATGACCCAACCTTCGACGGCCTGCTGATTGAAAGCCCTCACTCCGTGTTCCGTGCAGTAAGCGTCGAAACTGCGCAGATACCAGATTCGCGATGCCCCGTAGCACCCCATGCTCTGTTTGAAGGCGAGATACCGCGTCAGTTCCCCGGCAAAAACACTGGAGAACTCGTACGTGCTCATATGATTTCCCTCTCCGGCAGCGGAAGGACGCACGAGAGCAATCGTTCGGTGTCGGCGCTCAGATACACATTCGTCGAGTCGCTATGGGCATGGCCCAGGATCGCCGAAATCGTCGGCAACGCCGTGCCCGCCCGCAACAGCTTCGTCGCCGCGTTGTAGCGAAGGGCACGCGTTCCAACCTTCACATCCTCCACCCCGGACGTACGAAACACCTTGTTGAGGATCAGGTAAATCGTTGCATGATCGTCCAAGGCAACATGCGGGGCCTTCAGCCTCAGGAAGACCTCCTCCTCGGCGGAGACCGGACGCTCGTCAAGTACGTAGTGGGCCAGCTTGGCCAGGACCAGTGGCGGCAGCGGCACCGTCAGGGGGTTGCCGGTCTTTTGCCGCACGATTCCGATCGTGCCGCCCCGCCAGTCGATGTCCGCCAGCCGCAGGCTGCGGATATCGCACGCACGAAGACCGGTGATCAGCGAGAGGAGCGCAATCGCTGAGTCCCGTGAGGAGACCAATCCTTGCCGGCAGGTATCAACAACTTTCCGTTCAACTTCGGAATCGAGCAAGGCAACAATCTCGTGATGCCGTCTCGCCCGGGCCAAGGCCAGTGCATTGAGCAGATCCGTGCGGGATGTGAATTTCAGGAACGCCCGGAAGCTGGCGACCGCCGACCACATGCTCGAATCAGCCCACCGGCTTCGAAGGGACTGAAGAAATGCCAGGACGCTGGATCCGTCGGCGTCATCCCAGGAGGAAATCCCGCAAGCCTCCAAGAAGTTCAGGTAATCGCAGGCCAATCCGCCGAAACAGTTCTGCGTCGAACGCGCGAGGCCCCGCTGCTCCATGTCGTGGGACCAAGCAGATAACAATCCGGAGAATTCAGGACTGTTGGGCCCTTCCCTCTGCTGCCCTCGGAGTCTCGTGGAAAGATCCACGGTGCCGGTGAGCACATACGAGTCGAACAACAACACCACCCGGCTGTAATCGGTGTGGCGCTGGGCGCTGTACCTGCCGGTCCGTGGGCTCGTCGTCATCGAGGCGAATTCCGCACCCAGCTTGCTTGTATAGACGCCATCCTGTTTCTTGGCCAGAACACCCAAGCACTTGATGGACTTGCAATACTGGCCGATCGTGGACTGCATATAACCGGCGTCTTCCAACGCGGCCACAACGACATCTCCGATAGCCGTGACTGTCGTATCCATTGCCTTGTCCTTCCGCTGGGAGCATGGATACATGGCAGGTTAGGCCAAAACATTAAGCCGGGAAACGGTCCCGCGACCCAGGACTCACAGAGGCAAACTCCCCAACCTCGGCTTAACGATTACCTCGGTATAATCCGATTGATGGATCAGCCCCTGGGCCACGGGCCGGCCTGCGTTTTCACGCCTCCACAGTGCCATGCGCAGGCAGTGCTCCACGAACGCCGTGTCCTTCGCCGAGGATGTCTCCCAGCCCACGATGGCCCGGGAGTACAGGTCGATGACCAGGGCGACGTAGACGAATCCGGACCAGACCGGAACATAGGTGAAATCCGTCACCCAGGTATGGGTCGGAACGGGGACATGGAAGTCCCGGTTCAGCAGATCCCGGGCCCTGCGGCCGTCCTTGCCGGGGATCGTGGTGCGCGTCCTGCGGCCGCGGACGAGCCCATTCATGCCCTCGGCACGCATCAACCGATCCAGGGTGTGCTTCGAGACGTCCGGGAAGCCGTTGCGGCGCAACCAGACCGTCATCTTCAGCCGCCCGTAGATCACCTCGGGCCGGGGCCGGCCCTTCCCGTCGAAACCAACAGGTCCCGGAGCGCGTCGGTGATGCGGGCGTCCTCCAGGGTCCGCAGGGCCGGGAGCCGGCTCTTCCAGGCCCGGTAAGACCGCGCGGCGACCTGCACGCCCTGCCCACGCAGGACGGCACAGATCGACTCGACAGCATGGCCTTCAGCCCTCATCTCATCGATGAAACGGCAGATCAGCGGCGGCGAGGGTCGAGTTCCCTCGCGAAGAAAATCGAGGCCTGTTTCAGGATCTCGTTGGATTCCTTCAGGTCACGCACTTCGGCGCGGAGACGCTTGATCTCTTCCGGTTCTTCACTGCTCGGGCCCGCCTTCTCGCCGGCATCAATCTGGGCCTGGACCACCCAGCGACGCAACGTTTCAGGCCGGCGCCAAGCTTCGGCGCCAAGGCCCTGCAGGCAGCGAAAACGGACGGGTAGTCGGACAGCCGATCGAGGGTCATGCGCACGGCACGATCACGCACGTCCGAAGGATACTGCTTGGGCATAATGGCCATCTTTCTCACAAAAGACGGCGGCATCAAACCCGGGACGGTTCAGTTTTGGATAGCATACGGTTCGGTCCTGTTCCCGTGTGGATCGAGAGACGAAGGCTTTCATAAGACCTCGACGGACGGAGATATCCCGAGATCGCCGACAAGTGGGTGCCTTTGGTTGCGGGAGGGCGCGAGCGCCGCGATGTCGAGCCTCGCCCTGAAGTATTGTTACCGGGCCAGAGGTCACGGGCCTGGCGATTCGTTGGAACCTGGACTCACACCTGCCCATGCTGCCAAGCGGCCTGCCTTTGGGAAAATGCTTGTCTCGGCCTTGGTTTCGACGCTGATGACCTGGCCACCGACCCGCAGACTTCCGGGTTCGTGGCGAGCACATCTTGGGTCCGTCGGAAGGGAAGGATCAGGACCTCGATGGCTCCCGGGGGGTCGTGAGCTCACGGGTGTGGGTGTCGATCTGGAAGAAGGCCGCTCACTGAACTCCAACACCTGGAGAAGCCGACGTCATCCAGGAAATTCACCCCATGTCCTCAACTCTTTGCATCACGCTGGGTTATATTAGGCCCATCAAAACGCTTGCCGCGGACGGACGCAGAGCGAGTCTCAACGATAGTGTTTGCATCGACCCTGCCGCTGACAACGGTCATGGGGGCCACTATAGCCGAACGTCCTATTTGTGCACCGCCCAGCACCACGCATCGACTCGTAACCCATGCCCCACATTCGATTAGTATCGGACGCGTAATTAGTGCCATGTCCTGACGGTGCGCATGGCTGCCGGTTGTAAGAAGGGTTTCTTGCGAAATAACGACGTTGTCCTCAACGACTATGTAGTCTTGGTTATGAAACCAGACGCCCTCGCCAATCCAGGTTGAGTCTCCTACGCAGAGTTTCCACGGGAATTTAACGCGAGTTCTAGGCCGAAATATGACGTTCTCACCAATCTTGGCGCCAAAGGCCCGCAGGGCAGCAACCCGGATCTTTGACGACACCTGCCATGGATTTGTGACCAGCAAGAGCTCGACCATGGACCAAAGGTAGACGAATGTCCTCGGCCGGTCCCACGCTTCTTTCGCGCCGGGGGCCAATCGAAGATCTATCGTCGGAATGAACTGGTCCTGGCTAGCTTTGTGTTCGTCTGAGTTCATTTGGCCCTCCTCATCGATCGTGCACGTACCTGAACCTGAAACTAGGCTTACGTCATGACTGCTTCGCGACTCCGCATAACCATACTAGGAATCAACTATGCCCCAGAGCCAACCGGCAATGCCCCATACACGGCAAGCCTCGCGGCTAGTCTTTCTGCTTTGGGCCACACTGTTCAGGTGATCACGGGTTTTCCGCACTATCCGGAGTGGCGGCCAAAACCTGGATACGCCGGATGGACGCAAAACGAGGTTGTTGATGGCGTGAGGGTCAAACGACTTCGACACTACATTCCGCGAACACCCAAGGCTCTCCAGCGGATGCACATGGAACTTAGTTTCGGGTTAAGGTCGATGCTCACCCGTTGGGAACGGCCGGACGTCGTGGTGGTGGTAAGCCCGGCACTCTTTTCCTCTGGTCTTGCGATTCTGCGTGCACGGCTCAGCCCAAACCGACCCGCCGTTGGGATCTGGGTCCAGGATCTTTACAGCCGCGGCATCGTTGAGACGGGGTCAAGTGGCGCAAGGATGGGGCGAATTATGGCCAAAGTGGAGGCGTCGATACTTGGCGCGGCCGATGGCGTTGTCGCGATCCACGAGCGATTTCAGAACTACATGATTGTTGAACTCGGCATCCGGTCTGCTCGCACGTGGGTGATTCGAAACTGGACACATTTGCCTCCATCACCAGCATCCGGGCAGGAAGAAATGCGCGAGCGCCTGGGTTGGTCGTCCAAGGACATAATTGTTCTGCATGCTGGAAACATGGGCCAGAAACAGGGACTTGAGAACGTGGTTGCGGCTGCCCGGTTGGCCGATGAACGGCAAAGCCGAGTGCGTTTTGTCCTCATGGGCGATGGTAATCAACGTCAGCGTTTGGAAGCATCCGCGGTGGAAGTGGCGCACGTCGATTTTATAAGTCCCCTTCCGGGGGATGAATTCCAACGGGCTCTCGCTGCTGCCGACATGCTCTTGGTTAATGAGCTGCCCGGCGTCAAAGATATGGCGGTCCCCAGCAAACTCACCTCATACTTCAACGCGGGAGTTCCAGTTCTTGCGGCGACAGACCCCGGCAGTGTCACAGCGTCTGAAATCGATGCGTCCGGCGGCGGCATCAGAGTCGACCCAGGAAAGCCTCTAGCGCTTCTGGAGGCTGCGGAAGCACTCGCACTGGATCCCGAAAAGTGCACGGAATTGGCTAACAATGGATTGCGGTTTAGGCAAGTCACGTTGTCGAAGGATGTGGCAATCTCACACTATGATGAGTTCGTATCAAGCTTGGCATCATCGCGCGGCCGCTAGGCTGCATTCGACGTTTTTCGCATCTTGGGGGTTAAATCTTGACTAAGCGCGCATTCATCACCGGTATCACGGGGCAAGATGGGTCTTACTTGGCTGAACTACTTCTCAGCAAGGGCTACGAGGTTCACGGATTGATCCGCAGGGCTTCAACATTCAATACGGCCCGCATCGACCACTTGTACGTAGACCCACACGACCCTCAGGCAAAGCTCTTCCTACACTACGGGGACTTGAGCGACGGAGCCCGCCTTGTGACGCTGCTTGCCGAAATCCAGCCGGACGAGGTCTACAACCTCGCGGCACAGTCGCACGTTCGTGTTTCCTTTGACGAACCGGAACACACTGGGGACACGACCGGCGTTGGCTCCATTCGTCTGCTCGAGGCCGTCCGCATGTCTGGCGTAGACACGAAGTTCTACCAAGCGTCTTCCTCGGAAATGTTCGGTGCAACCCCGCCTCCCCAAAACGAAGAAACGCCCTTTTACCCCCGCTCCCCGTATGGGGCCGCAAAGGTTTACAGCTACTGGGTGACCAAGAACTACCGTGAGGCCTACGGAATGTTTGCCGTCAACGGAATCCTGTTCAACCACGAATCGCCCCGCCGCGGTGAAACGTTTGTGACACGGAAGATTACGCGGGCCGTCGCCGCGATCAAGGCCGGCAAACAGGACCTGCTCTACATGGGCAATCTCGACGCCGTTCGCGACTGGGGCTACGCGGCCGAGTATGTAGAGGGAATGTGGCGCATGCTGCAAGTTGATGAGCCGGACGACTTCGTTCTGGCCACCGGCGGCAACTATACCGTTCGCGACTTCCTCCAAATCTCCTTTGAGCACGCAGGCTTGAACTGGGAAGACCACGTGCGCTTTGACGAGCGCTACTTGCGTCCAACCGAAGTAGACGCCCTGGTGGGTGATGCTTCGAAAGCACAAGAGAAACTTGGTTGGAAGGCAACGGTCCACACCCCAGAGCTGGCTCGAATCATGGTGGACGCCGATATCGAGGCTTTGAAGCACGCGGGCAACCATTGGATCGATGGAGTCGATCTCGACAGTTGGAAGAACTGATGTCAGAGCCCATCTCTTTCACGCCGGGCAGCCTTGACCGTAACTCGACATTCTATGTAGCAGGACACCGCGGCTTGGTGGGATCCGCTATTTGGCGCAAGCTGGAAACCGAAGGGTTCACCCAGCTTGTGGGCAAGTCTTCGGCCGAGCTCGACCTCAAGGACCGCGACGCTGTCTTCGAGTTCTTTGCGCGGAGCAAGCCCCGCTATGTGGTGCTGGCAGCCGCGAAAGTGGGTGGTATTCTCGCCAACGACACCTATCCTGTGGACTTCCTCAGCGACAATTTGCGTATCCAGGTGAATGTTCTGGACGCGGCCCGCGAGCACGGTGTCGAACGCCTCCTCTTCCTTGGGTCATCCTGCATCTATCCGAAGTTCGCAGAGCAACCAATTCGCGAGGATTCGTTACTCACTGGTCACCTCGAACCGACCAATGACGCCTATGCGATTGCGAAAATCGCAGGCATCATGCACGTGCAGGCAGTTCGCCGACAGTATGGGCTCCCGTGGATATCAGCCATGCCCACCAACCTCTACGGGCCCGGCGACAATTTCTCGCCGGAAGGTTCACACGTTTTGCCTGCGCTGATTCGTCGTTACGACGAAGCGGCCAAGTCCAGTACCCCAGTGGTCACCAACTGGGGCACCGGGTCGCCACGACGTGAATTCCTGCACGTGGACGATATGGCCGCCGCTTGCCTGCATCTGCTGGAGAACTACGACGGCCCGGAACAAGTGAATGTCGGAACCGGGACGGATGTGACTATCAAGGAGCTTGCCGAGATCGTGGCAAGCTCCGTCGGTTTCTCCGGTGCCATCGAATGGGACATTTCCAAGCCAGATGGCACACCACGAAAACTGTTGGACGTTTCCAAGCTCTCCAACGCTGGATGGTCTGCTTCCATTGGTCTGGAAGAAGGAATCAAGGCCACTGTGGATTGGTACCGATCAAATTTGGCTGAAATCCGTAACTGAGAAATCCAAGCGGCGCTCAATTTGAAATGGGGGACTCTTTGAGTCAAGAGGCAAACTGGAGGGCGCGTACTTCGCGTACCCTCCGAATAGTTGACGCCTTGGTGATCGTCTGGGCTGTTGCCGGCGCCTACAGCATCCGGTTCGGACTGGACTCGGGCGTTTCAATTTCCGGACAAGATTATGTTTCGTTGTCGATAATCCTGGCCATTACGTGGTGGCTCATGCTTGGGGCTTGGAACACGAGACAGAGCCGGATCCTCGGCTCAGGACCTGACGAGTACAAGCGCGTGGCAGCTGCTTCCCTTTGGCTATTTGGTTTTGTTGCCATCTTCTCTTACGTCTTCCGGGTAGACACTGCCCGCGGATACGTCGGGATTGCCCTACCTGCAGGCCTCGGCGGTCTCCTTCTGGCACGTTGGCTCCTTCGGCAGCACCTCAGCATCCACCGGCAGAAGGGCCGGCGCATGTCGCGGCTTCTGCTGCTCGGAAGTCCTGGGGCAGTCATCCACCTGGCTGAGACCCTGGTCCGCGAGAAGCACGCCGGCTACACTCCCATCGGCGCCTACACGACAGGCGACTCCGCCCACTCTCAAGAACTGGCCGCCATCGGGCTCCCGGTACTTGGCCATGAGCCGACGACACACGCGATTCTCAACGCGATCGAACGGTGCGCAGCTGACGCCGTCGCCGTCACCGTGGGGATGCAGCTTAATCCGAGAACGCTGCGCCAACTTGGGTGGGAATTGGCCGACCGCAACATCGGTCTCATTCTGGCACCAGCCCTCACCGACGTTGCCGGACCACGCATCCACACACAGCAGGTTGCCGGACTCCCGCTCATCCACGTCACTACGCCTAGTCTTGAGGCCGGTCAACGCGTCGCGAAACGATTGTTCGACGTGGCGGTCTCTGCGGGGCTGATTGTTCTGTCTTCACCATTGTTGACAGTGCTGGCGCTCATGGTGAAGCTCGATAGTCCCGGTCCGATCCTCTTTAGGCAAGAACGCGTCGGGTTTGAGGGAGCACCCTTCAAGATGCTCAAATTCCGCACCATGGTGGCTGACGCAGAGGCAAGGCTCGCCGATCTCGCTCACCGGAATGAAGGAAACGGCGTTCTCTTCAAAATCAGGAACGATCCGCGCATAACACGCACGGGGGGTTTCCTTCGCAGATATAGCTTGGATGAGCTTCCCCAGCTGTTCAACGTCCTGTTCGGTTCGATGAGTTTGGTGGGGCCTCGTCCACCATTGCCAAAGGAAGTGGAGGCCTACGAACAGGACGTGCGGCGGCGCCTTCTGGTCAAACCGGGAGTTACTGGGCTCTGGCAGGTCAGCGGAAGGTCAAATCTCTCCTGGCAAGACTCCGTGCGTCTGGATCTGTACTACGTGGAAAACTGGTCATTGGCCGGAGACCTCATTATCTTGCTCCGCACCGCCCGAGCCGTCTTCGGCGGCCATGGCGCTTACTAACCAGCTCTGACGCAGAAACAACCCTCTGGGGAAGGCCAACATAATGCGCATTTCAGTCATAGGCTGCGGCTACCTCGGCGCCGTACATGCCGCCTGCCTGGCCAAGCTTGGCCACGAGGTGGTCGGCATCGACGTGGACGAGCGAAAGATCAGCACGCTCTCCGCTGCCCGTGCCCCGTTCTTCGAACCGGGTTTGGATGAACTCCTTCGAGACGTGCAGGAGACGGGACGGCTGTCCTTCACCACCGAAATGTCCGCAGCCGAGGGTAGCGCCGTCCACTTCATATGCGTCGGGACACCCCAGAAAAAAGGTGAAAATCAGGCCGACCTACGCTATGTCGATGCTGCTGTGAAAGCGCTCATCCCCCACATACGGCACGGCGACATTGTGGTCGGAAAATCCACTGTCCCCGTGGGAACCGCCTCCCGCCTAGCTGACCTCGTCACCGAGAGTGAACCCGGGGCACACCTCCTATGGAATCCCGAATTCTTACGCGAAGGTCATGCTGTACAGGACACCCTCTCACCTGACCGCTTGGTCTACGGCGTCGCCGACGGCTCGGAAGATCACACTGCCGTTTCGGTTCTGGACGAGGTCTATGCCGTTCCGCTCTCCACAGGAACCCCTCGATTGGTCACCGATCACCCGACTGCCGAACTGGTCAAAGCAGCTGCGAACTCCTTCCTGGCTACGAAAATCTCTTTCATCAACGCCATGGCCGAAGTTTGCGAGGCAGCGGGCGCAGACGTCACCCGGCTCGCAGACGCCATCGGAATGGATGACAGGATCGGCCGCAAATTTCTCAACGCGGGCATCGGTTTTGGTGGTGGATGCCTCCCTAAGGACATCCGGGCCTTCATGGCAAGGGCCGGCGAATTGGGTGCCGATCAGGCTTTGACCTTCCTGCGGGAAGTGGACTCCATCAATATGCGACGCCGCACGCGCGTTGTTGAGCTCACCCGCGAACTCTGCGGAGGAAGCTTGCTGGGACACCACATCACGGTCCTCGGTGCTGCCTTCAAGCCCGAAAGCGACGACGTCCGCGACTCGCCAGCGCTCAGCATCGCCGCACAACTTCAACTCCAGGGAGCAGTGGTCACCGTAACCGACCCGAAGGCCTTGGAAAACGCGGCAAAACGCTTCCCGGAACTGCAGTATGAACCGGACCTGGAAACGGCGATGGCTGGAGCCGATACCCTCCTCCTGCTCACTGAATGGCAGCAATACAAAGACCTTGACCCCTTCGAGGTGAGCAGCGGCGTCGCCGGACTCCGGATCCTGGATGGACGAAATGTCCTGGACGCTGCCAAATGGCGTACCGCCGGTTGGCACTACCGCGGACTCGGAAGGCCGTAGGCGTGACTGATACTCAACAATCAGAAGCCATCCCCGAGGAACCCGAACTGCGCAGGGGGAAGCGAAGCTCCGTTCCAGGCAAGCGTCGCCGGCGGTTGCTAACAGCCGGAGTTTGCCTTGTGGTCTTCGTAGTGATGGCCGGCGCCGCCGCCCTCTGGCTGGGTGCGAAGGCCTCCACTATCAAGGCAGAACTTGAAGCATCTACACATTTGGTGCCCAAACTTAAGGAGAGCATCCTCCAGAACCATCCCGCTGAGGCTTCCGCCGCCGTAGACGAGCTACGCCGTCACACCGCCGCCGCACGCGATGCGGCGACCGATCCTGTCTGGTCCCTAGCCTCGGTGACTCCAGGGCTGGGCGCAAACTTCTCCGCGACCTCGGAAATAGCGCGTTCAGCGGACGATGTCGCAACTTTGGGCGTCGCCCCCTTGGTGAAGGTTTACAGCGCCGTGAATTGGGACAAGCTAGTCCCCAGCGGCAGCGGTACGGATCTGGAGCCGATCCGAAAAGCGGCGCCGGCCGTGGCGTCATCCGCGAACGCCGTTCGCGCGTCGGCCGAGCGGCTGAACGCTATCGACGCCGGTAAACTGCTTCCCGAGATCGCCGGACCATTAACGCAGGTGAGGCAACAACTTAGCGCTGTTGTGGACGAGTTGGACACGGCATCCGACGCGGCGAACTTGGCCCCCGTCATGTTGGGATCTGACAAGCCACGGCATTACCTGCTCCTTGTCCAGAATAATGCCGAGGCCCGCGCTACGGGCGGTATTCCCGGAGCCTTGGTCGTGCTTACTGCCGACAGGGGAAAAGTCAGCCTTTCCGCGGAGACCAGCGCCGCCGAACTTGGGGTATTCAATCCTGCGGTATCCGTGGATGCCGAGCAAGAGCGCATCTATACCGACCGCATGGGCACGTTTATGCAGGACGTTAACTTCACCCCGGATTTTCCCACTTCGGCTACTACGGCACTGAGGATGTGGGAACAGAAAAAGGGTGACCACCTGGACGGCGTCGTCTCGATCGACCCGGTGGCTCTGGGCTATATCCTCGACGCCACAGGACCCGTTAGCCTCCAAGACCCGCAGATGCTTGCGCTGACCGAAGGGAAGCTACCGACCCAGCTCTCGGGCAAGAACGTTGTAAAAACCGTTCTCTCCGACGTGTACGCCCAAATCAACGATCCAAAAGCGCAGGACCTCTACTTCGCCGCCGTGGCCAAGGAAATCTTCGGAGCGCTCTCCTCCGGGAAAGGCGAAGCCAAGAATCTCTTGGCTGGCGTCGGGAAGGGCGTAGCCGAGCACAGGGTGCTGCTCTGGTCAGCGGACACGGCAGAACAGTCCACTCTCGGGAAATACACGCTCAGTGGATCTATTTCCGGTCCCAGCGTCCCCGCGGCCCAGTTCGGTGCCTACTTCAATGATGGCACTGGCGCAAAAATGGACTACTACGTGAAACGCACCGTGCAGCTCATCCAGGAATGCCCGGCGGCCGACGGTTACGGGACCGTCAAGGTGCAGGTCACCAGCACTAACACGGCTCCCGCTGATGCAGCGACCTCATTGCCGGGATATGTGACCGGCGGTGGAGCCTTTGGTGTGCCGCCAGGTACGGCCCAAAGCAATGTGATCGCCTATGGGCCCGCCCAGTCCCAGGTGGTAACGGCTACCCAGGATGGGAACAAAGTCCCCTTCGGCGCACAGCAACACGACAATAGGCCCGTTGCAACCCTTTCAGTGCGGCTGGCACCTGGACAAAGCAGCACCGTGGAATTCACCTTCGGAAAAATCGTGCAGCACAACCAACCCGAAGTGGTAGTGACACCAACCGTCGAATCCGTTGACAAGGTGGTTCTCCCTACCAAATCGGAAACATGCGGCGCCGCAGGATAGACGGCACGTTAACCCTTTGTAACGAGTTTGGATTTACTTTGCAGTAAGCACCCTTAGGATGGTAGTTTCTCTCTTGGGTAGGTCTCAGATTTCAGTTCACGTGTTCGTGGTGGATGAAATCACGTCAACACAATGAATTGCGCAGCAGGTCTCAAGCACGTACCAAGGTCTCAGGGGGACTAAAATTGAAGAAATCACTTGCAGCGATCGCGCTTGCGGGCAGCATCGCACTTGCCGCTTCGGCACCAGCAATGGCCGTTGATTACCCGGCACCGGCACCGGGCACCGTTTCCGGTTCCATCGTTACACCCGGTGCAACCATCACCTTCTCCGGCACCGGCTTCAAGCCCGGAGAAACCATCCGCATCACTATCGTCATCACAGTATCCGGCAAGCCGCAGGGCGCAGCAGCACCGGGCGCCGGTGCTGCAGTCATGGCAGTTGGCAGCTCGCTTTCGCTCGCTCCGACCGAAGTGACCGCCGTGGCCGACGCCAACGGCGCTTTCGCTCTGCCAGTCACGCTCACCGAAGCGGGCACCTATCAGCTGACCGCCGTTGGTGTGAGCTCCGGACACACTGTCACGGCAACCGTCGTTGCGGCCGCACCGGCCGCTCTGGCAAACACAGGTGGAGCAGCACTGGCCAACACCGGTGGTACCGGCCTGGCTAACACCGGCGTGGACTCCAGCCTGATCCTTTGGGGCTTGGTTGGCGCTGGCGCACTCGTAGCCGGCACGACTTCTGTAGTGGTGGCCCGCCGCCGCGCAAAGAACGAAACCGCAGCAACAGCCTAAACGCTAAATAAAAGGAGGGGTTGTTTCCGGTGATCCGGAAACAACCCCTCTTTGTTTCCGCCTACGGTAACTTATGAACATGGGGAGACATTGGCGACGCCGCAAGCGGCTCAGCTTCAGGGTGGGATTGCCAGCGATTCCACGAATTCCAGCGATTCCGAGTGCGGCATGGCCGATCATTTTTCTGATCCTGCTGGCCGCGGTTTCCTTCAGTGTTGCTGCCTTCGCACTCATGCGGCACACGTGATAATGACTCTCGTGTTAACTTGTAAAACACAGGTGTCACGCGCACCTGCCAGCTAGTGAAAGAGCTATACCTTTGGAATCGCCCCACCCCGTTCGGATACTGACCGTTTGCACCGGCAACATCTGCCGCTCCCCCGTAGCCGAACGATTGCTTCAGGCAGGGCTGGACCAGGTTCTCCCCGGCGGCTTCGAAGTCCGCAGTGCCGGCACCCGCGCCATGGTGGGCAGTCCCATCCAACCCCTGTCAGCGGACATTATCCGCACATACGGCGGCACACCCGAAGACTTTGCCGCGCGCCAGCTCACTCAGGAGATCTTGAGGGAATCGGACCTGGTACTCACCATGGCGTCCCACCACCGCGGGGAAGTTCTGCAGTTGGACGCCTCCCTGCTCAAACGGACGTTCACCATCCGCGAGTTCGCGCGGATGGTGACGGCCCTTGAAGAACGAGGTGACGCATCGCCGTCGGGCGCTGACTACACCCAACAATGGCGAGAACTGCCGGCACGGGCTTCCTCCGTGCGTCACCTCGTCCTGGCGGCAAAATCCTCGGACAACGACGTCGCGGACCCCTACAAACAGGGCGCCGACGCGTACCTGCGGATGGAAGACGAGCTGGCTCCGGCCATCCTCAGGATTCTCCGTTACGCGCGGCTAAGCATGCAGCCGTCCTAGCCGAGGAATTCCTTCATCCAGGTTTTGAGGTCTTCACCGAATTCGGCCCGCTCGGACGCCAGCGTGATGACGGCTTTTAAGTAGCTGAGCTTGTCCCCGGTATCGTAGCGACGTCCGCGGAAGACGACCCCGTAAACGCCCGCGCCTTCGCCTTCGCCCTTTGCGAGGGTCTGAAGGGCGTCGGTCAGCTGGATCTCGCCACCGCGCCCGGGCCCCGTCTCTTCGAGGACATCGAACACGGCCGGGTGCAGGACATATCGTCCAATCACAGCCAGGTTTGATGGCGCTTCTTCAATGGAAGGCTTCTCCACAAGGCTGTTGACCCGGACGTAATCCTCCCCCACGATGGGCGTGATATCGGCGCAGCCATACGCGCTGATCTGCGACGGCTCCACTTCGATGAGGGCAATCACCGAGCCGCCGGTCTTCGCTTGAACGTCGATCATGGTTGACAGAAGCTGATCCCGCTCGTCAATCAGGTCGTCCCCCAAAAGCACGGCAAACGGTTCATCGCCTACGTGCTGCTTCGCGCACAGCACGGCATGACCCAAGCCCTTCGGTTCGCCCTGCCGCACATAGTGGATAGGCCCAAGCCCGGAGGCATGCTGCACGGCATCCAAACGGGCTTCGTCGCCTTTCAGCTCCAAAGTACGTTCGAGATCAGGTGCACGGTCGAAATGGTCTTCCAGTGAGCGCTTGTTGCGGCCCGTGATCATCAGCAGGTCGCTGAGTCCTGCCCTTACGGCCTCCTCAACCACATACTGGATGGCAGGCTCATCTACCACCGGCAACATCTCCTTCGGCATCGCCTTGGTGGCAGGCAAGAAGCGCGTGCCCAATCCGGCTGCCGGAATAACTGCTTTTCGAACTAGTTTCCCCATAGACATAGGGCAAATCCTACGAATGGATTTTCAAAAACGCTAATCCCTGATGCAAGATTTCGGCGTGTCCGGTCAGGAAGTCGTCAGCAGCGGGCCTTACGCACTGGGTGATGCCCCTACGTCCTTCGCGGCTGCCTCCGAAGTCGATTACGGAAATCCGCTGACAGTTGCTGGACGCCCGGAGTAGTCTTGCGCACAAGTGTCCAGCCGAGACGCAGAAGGCCGGACGGCCCGAGACTGAGCCAAGACCTGAGATCGGGGGGAACTTGGACGGACAGCAGTGGATCTGGGTTGCAGCGGTGCTAATGAGTGCTGCACTGGTAGCCCTTGTTATGGCCTTCGGACGCCGGTGACAATCCCAGGGTGACCGCAAGCGGTGCGCGAAATATCTGCGCGAATGCTTGCCGCCCATGGGAATCCGGGCATAGCCTAGGTGTTCGCATCACATCAGATGCAGGACGCATTGTCGTCTACCTGGGGCTGGGGCCGGAACCTGCGCAACATCGTCGCGTCGGAATCATCCATGCCTGCGCTAGGAGCACCCCTTGAACATCAGGACCATTGCCAGAAACGCCATCGCCGCCGTAACAGCCCTATTGATCATCCTCGGCCTTGCTTTTGCCCCAGCCGCAAACGCGGCGAACTCTTCCGTGAAAGTCCTCGATACCGCAAATACCATCACCGACCCCAGCTGGTTTGTGAAGGCCTATCAGGCCGGATTCCGGCTGTATGTCATGCACTCCACCGCATGGGGAACCTGCAACACTTGGTCCCGGACCCAGACCCAGCTGAAAATGGCCCTCGACGCTGGTCTGAAAATCGCTGTATACACGCGGGACCCCAACTGCTGGCAAGGCGGGATCAACGCGGCCGGACCCTACGCGTCCCAGCTCCAGTTCTTTGCTCTTGACGCCGAAACGGGCGGACCTCAAATTACGCGCGCTATGGTCGACGGGGTTAAGGGCATGGGTGTTCGGCCCGTGATCTACTCAGGGTCCGGGATGTGGCCGCAAATGATGAACAACACCACAGCGTTCTCCGACGTCCCGCTCTGGGACACCGATACCCGCAACATCAACTACAACAGGTGGACGGCCAACTACCGTTCCCCGACGCCGGTCCAATACGGTGGATGGAATACGCCAACCACGATGCGCATCGGCGTCCAGCAGAAATTCAACCAAAGCCTCAACGGGGTCGTAGTTGACCTGGACTCCTTCAACGCAACCTTTCTGAAGTGAATTTCAAAGCACGCTGACCACTGGCGGCCGTGTTCGCGCGCCATCATTTCGCACGCCTTCATTTCGCACGCCTACGCTTCGCACGCCTCACGACGATGAACGGGCCTTGCGCACCGGGGGCTCGCTCAGGATGGACAGGCGGTCGAAGGCGTTGATGCCGATGCACGCCATGCACAAAACGCTCATCTGTTCCTCGTCACGCCAACTTCTTAGCTACGCTTCCAGGCGAAGCACGCTCACTCACAGAGAACAGTCGGCGCACTACTCAATTTGCTCCGCTTTGGTACTCAATTATTCAGATTTGGCACTCAATTCTGCGGAATCCGGACCAAAAGGTGGAAACGGCTGGTTAGGATCAGCACAGGACCGGCGCCGATCCTAATTCAAAGAGGAACAGTGCAACTCATCGCGTCGTCGCAGTTATTCCAGAACATTTGGATCCTACGGCAGGCAAAGCATCGATGGCCCGCGGCGGGTCGTGTTCGCGCGCCTTGGTCAATCGCCGAGTGAAAGTAGGGGTCAATTCATGGCGGCAAACAGAACCTTCATGTTACCGATGTTGGCGGCTCCTGCGTGCTTCGCATTCGCAGCAGTCGGAGGGAGCTTCGCGATAGTCGGCTGGATCGGCGGACTACTGATGCTGGTGGCGGCTATGTTCCTACGAACCCGTGAGTGGAAATCGGAAGAACAGGATGACTGAAATGAAGATCGCGCGTAGCTCTCAAGTTTTTAGTGGCCGCCCCCACCGAGAAGCGTGGCAAGCCCTCCGCGCCCTGAAAAACATCAAAAGATTGCACTAATCCTGGCAGTCAGCGCAGGTTTGGTGTTCGCCGGGCTAGCCCCTGCCAGCGCCGCGGAACCCCCGGTCACATCACCATCCATCTCAGAGTCACCAGCAGGAGCCGCCAGACCGGAGCTGCGAGAACCGGCAGGAAAGTACTACTCCTTCTGCGTCAGTATGGGGGATCCCACAATTGGACCAACAACAACCCGAGCACTTGTCCCGGGTACCTTCATGTCTGCATCGGAGGCAAGCAGGTCGCAAACCTGAACATCGGCGGAAGCACTGCGAGCATCACTTGGACGTGCGCGGTGGGTGTGGGCCTGAACATCGTCACCGTATTTGCCCCAGGTGGAGCGGTGGTTGGCTGGTCTCTCGTCGGCACCCTCTCGGGCATCGGACTCACCCTCGCCACTTGTCGCGGCTGGTAGCCTGCTCCCCTTCAAGCACTCCGTATCCGAAAGGCGGCCCGATGGCCAACAAGATTCCGAATCCTTGGATAAGCGCTTCGTTCTTTGCCTATGCAATCCTTTTCGCGTCTTCGCAACCCTTTGTCTGGTGGCGGGCTGTCGCATCAGTTCTGTTCCTGGGCCTCGGATGCTGGGGACTTTACCTGTGGCGGCACAGTAGGCGGAAGAATTCAAGCACCGAGCCCCCACGAGGCTAAGGGGAATCCTGGGACTTGGCACGCTTCACGACGACGAACGGGCCTTGCGCACCGGGTGCTCGCTCAGGATGGACAAGCGGTTGAAGGCGTTGATGCCGATGCATGCCATGCACAGCACGCTGATCTGCTCCTCGGTGTAGACCTTCCGCGCCCGGGAAAACAGCTCGGGGGTCGGACGGGCGGTGCTCATCCGCGTGATCTGTTCGGCCAGTTCAAGCGCCACCTGTTCGGCCTCGTTGAAGAGCCCCACCTCGCCATGCACGGATACCAGGGAGAGCCGCTGCTCGGTCTCTCCGTAGCCGATGGCGCGGCGGTGATGCAGATCCAGGCAGAAGGCGCAGCCATTGATCTGCGAAGCCCGGTAGTTCAACAACTCCAGGGTGCGGCGCGGGATCCCGGTCCTGTCCGCCTCGGCAGTGACCTGACCCGCGTAGTCGGACAGGGCTTGATAAAGGCCCGGCTGTTGCTTGTCCAGGTAGCCTGCGAGTTTTGGGGTATTTTCACTCATTCGCCGAGCCTATCGGAGAGAGCAACCTCGATGCTGCGCTACTTCACGCAGGCGATGGCACCGCCCTGGAGGGCCCCGGTGGAATCCGCGTAGACGTTGCTTGCAGGTGCTGACGGGGTGGCCGCCGCTGGGGTTGCCGCTTCCGAGGCTGGTGGCGCTTCGGGTGCGGGCGCCGCAGGCGAGGCAGCCGCCGTCGTCGCGGTCGCCGTCGTCGTCGGTGCGGGAGCCGGCGGGACCGGGGTGAGGAGTTCCTTGACGGTGGCCTGCACCTGACTTACGTCCACGGTGTTGATGGACGCGCCATCCGGGGACCAGCCGAAGCCTGTGATCGGCAGTGTGGAGAAGGAGATGTTGCCCCCGGTCAGGGACGTGGCCTGCTGGGCCAGCTGGATCAGGTTCAATTCCGAGTCCACCACGATGTTCTTGCTCACCGCATCCAGGACACCTTGCATTTTCCCGATATCGGTGAAGGTCCCGGCGTCTTTGAGCTGGTGGGAGACCGAGGCGATGAAGGCCTGCTGGCGGCGTTCGCGGTCCAGGTCCGAGAAGAGGTAGGTCGGGTCGGAGGTGTCCCGGCGCTGCCGCACGAAGGCCATGGCCTGCTTGGCATCGATCTGCTGCATGCCCGCTTTGAAGTCGGCCCCGGAGAAGGTGTCCTGGGTTGCCCGGTTGACGCACACGGTGATGGGTGCGATGGCCTGGGCCGTCTGATAGAACGCGGCCATGGTGACTTCGAGGAAGTGATCGATATGAACGCTGCCCAGGAACTTGGTCACGGTTGCTATTTCGGCTTTGCGCCCGGCGTCGCGCGCCGCCTGGTAGGTCGCGTCGTCGTCGGGCTTTCCCGAATTGATCAGGGAGGTCTTCTCGGCCGCGAAACCGTAGCCGTACGCCTCTTTGATTTTCGCTTTGAAGGGGCCGCTCCCGGGTATGCCGTCCACCTGGACGTAGTCATCCCGGGGAATCGAGATTCCCGTGGCTTTGGAACCGTCCGCGGGGATATGGATGAGCATCAGGACGTTGGAGTTGTAGCCGCCGATATTCTCATCCCCCGCGTGCAAGGCGTCATACATCTCGGGAGGAAGAGGCTTGCCCTTCTCATCAACTCTTGTGTCCAGCCCCATGACCAGGATGTTCGTGTCCTGGCTCAGCTTCGGCACCGCCGCGGGCAGCGTTTTCAGGTCCTTCAGGACATCCGAGCGGTGGACGTTGTTGTTCACTGCAACCGCCGTCGCGCCCACATAGGTGACCGCGACGGCGGCCGCCAGGGCGACGGTTGCGGCGACCGCCGTCGCCGAGATCAGGATGACGGACTTGCGCCGGGACTTGGGGCGCATATGGCGAGGACCTTGAGAGCTTGTGTGGTGCCCATCATTCATGAAATTCTCCTGTCCCCGCCGCGGTTGGCGTGGTGGCTGGGTCCGCGGCGCGACCAGCGGGTAAGCAGATTGTAATCGGCCATCCGCGTAATGGCCTTGATGACGCGGAAACCATCAGGCGCCAAGAGCTAGCTGGACCACCCGGACGATAACCAGGATCATCGCGACCAGCAGGTACGTGCGCAGAACCGTCAGGCCGATCCGGTGCCCGGTGGACAATTTGGGGGCGGTGAGCAGGGCGATCGGGGGCATGCGCCAGGTTGGCCGCTGTGACCGGTCGACTTCATCGGGGCTCGGCGCTGCGGGATGGATTCCGCGGTAGACCAGGAACACAACCCCGGCGACGGCGGAGAGAGCTGCACCTCCGATGAGGATGCCCAGGATGGCCTCGGAGCCCATGTCCGGGAACAACACCCCGGCGGTCAGCACCAAGGAAAGGATGACCAGGACCGCGATCACAGCCGAGGTGAAGAAGTTCATGAACCGACCGTTCACCCAAGGTCCCAGCACTTGCTTGTCATTGCAGAGCAGCAGCAAAAACACGGTGGCCGAGGGAAGCAGGACCCCGGCCAGCACCTGGACCCCGACCGTGAGCAAACCCAAAGGGCTGCCCGGGATCAGGACCACAATGGCCGAGAGGAGCAGGACTCCGGCGAACACGGCGTAGAAGCCTTTGGCGTCGGACAGTTTCCGGTGCAGGGAGTGCTTGAGCCCCAAGACGTCACCGAGCGCATAAGAGGTCGAAAGCCCGACGGCGGCGGCCCCGATGATCGAGGCGTCGATCAGTGCCAGGGCGAACAAGACACCAGCAACCTTTCCGACGTGCTGTTCGAGACCGACGGCGACACCGCCGGCGTCGGTGAAGTTGCCGAACTCCGGGGTGCCGGCAAAGGTCGCCGCCGTGAAGGAAATGATCGCGGCGGCCCCCACGATGACGATGGTGATCCCCAGCCAGAGATCGGCCTTCTCGTACTTCAGGAACCGTGGGGTGATGCGCTTGTCGATGATGTACGACTGCTGGAAGAAGAGCTGCCACGGCGCCACGGTGGTTCCGACGATCCCGATGATCAGCAACGTCACCGTGGACAGGTCCGCGCCTTGGGGCATGCCGGGTACAACGAAGTCGTGGGCGACTTGTCCGACGTCGGGATGGACCATGAAGATGATCGGCACCAGCAGCAGGGACCCGGCTACCAGGGTCAGGCAGACGCGCTCGAAACGCTTGAAGGAACCGGTGCTCGCGGCGCCCACGATCACCGCGGTGGCAAGGAGGATTCCCGGGATCTTGGGGATGCCCAGGTAGTCCAGGCCCAGGCTGATGCCGATGAACTCGGTGACGATGGTCAAGGCGTTGAGAATGAACAGATCGATGACGCTGAACGCGCCCCAGAACTTGCCGAAGCGCTCGAGGATCAGGCGGGCATGTCCCACGCCGGAGACAACCCCCAGGCGCAGCACCATTTCCTGGTTCACGTACAGCACGGGAACCAGCAGCAGCAGAGTCCAGAGGAGCGACGTGCCATAGTTCTGTCCGGCCTCGGTGTAGGTGCCGAAAGCGCCAGCGTCGTTGTCGCCGACCATGACGATCAACCCGGGTCCGATGATCGCCAGCAGGGTCTTCAGGCGTGCTTTGATGCCCGTGCGCGGCTTTTCGTCATTGATGCGGATGGTGCCGAAGGCACCCTTGATGTCGCCGACGTGGGCCGTGTCGAGGGCTGCGGAGGGCGCTAGCAGGGTCTTGGTTTCGGTCATGATGTACCGGCCTTCTGCCCGGAAACGGGCACAAAAAAGTCATGGATAAGCCTCACCGGGGCACGTGGCATGGGCGGGCGTTTTTGCGTAAGGGTGGGCACGTACGTGCCGCTTGGATCAGGCTCCGGCGTGATCAGGCTCCGGCGTGCCGGACCGAATCAGCGCAGAGTGTCAGGAGGCTGAAGCGGAGTCCGAAAAACGGGACGGGAGACTGGGTTTATGACCATCGTTCATGATGGAACCGTCACCTCCTGCTGCTGTTGGACGTGCCGCGGGGAGGGCGGGCATTGAGGCCCGCACATGCCCCTCCTCGTAAGACCTTTGGCACTTCGCGGCGTGAACCCGGACTGTGTCCAGGAGCCAATCGGGACCACCCCTTAATGCCGGGGCGGCCTGTCCTGACCCGGGGCGTCTCTCGACGTTGGGGGTCGCTGGCATGTTTCCGCGAAGGAGCCTCAGCTAACGAACGGCACCTTGCTCAATATATATACCTCATTTTATCCGTATGAAACAATATAAGCATGGATGCAGATAACGCTGTGTGCGGCCGGGAGCCGGACAGCCAGTACGTCGAACTAGCCGTCGAGGTGTTTGCGATGCTCGCCGACGCCACCCGGGTCCGCATCATTCTTGCACTGCGCGACGGCGAATTGCCCGTCAACCAGCTGGCGGATCTGGTCCATAAATCCCAGGCAGCAGTCTCCCAACATCTGGCCAATTTGCGCCTCGGCCGCGTAGTTACCACGAGGCAAGCCGGAACCCGCGTGTACTACCGCCTCGCGAACGAGCACGTCCGCCAACTCGTTACCGATGCCATATTCCAGGCCGAACACTCCCTTGACGGAACCCCGCGCCACCACCACGCCGACATCACAGACTAGGTGTGAGCCGGGCGGCCGCATGTGCGAGCTTCACCGGCGTCGTGATTTAGCCCTTCCTCCCCGGCTAGCGGCGCTTGAGCATCACCGCGATCGCGGTCCCGATGCACACTGCGACGGCGAGGACCCCAGGGCCGGTCACGGCCTGACCACGCCATCCCTCCCATGGTGCGGCAGTCGGCAAAAGCAGCACCGCAGCGATCGCGGCCAGCACGAGCACCGCAATGTTGACCGCAAGGCGCATCCGGCGTCCCAATGGCTCCGGTTTCCCGCGCTTCTGCGGGTCGGTGCGGCGCCGCCAGTCCTCGGCGATTAGCTGCGGTACCCGCCTCACGTATGCGAAGACGTGCACAGCGAGGGTGGCGAGCCAGATGAGGAAGCTGACAACGTGCACCCGGATGAGGATCTCGGGGGCAGGCCCGGTGATGGCCAAGGCGATGCCGCTGCCGATGAGCACGAGCGTCGAGACCACGAGCAGCGGAGCGATCATTCGCAGTAGCAGCCGGGGCGGACCCTTGCGGCGGTAGGCGGGATCCCGTGAGTAGTAGCGAATGAATCGCCACCCTGTACTGGCCGTCTTGGCCACCACCGGCCCGGCCAGGAGCACGCCAACGAAAAAGTGCGCCACGATCAGGTTGCCCAGGGTCGGAACAGTGGCGATCTCGGCCACCGACAGCACCAGCACTACGGCACCTGTCAGTGCGGTCAGGCGCTCGTTGCCGACGACGCCGGAGCGGACATTGCGTGCTCTTTCTGTCACGCTTTAACGTCCTGTCGCGGGAACACGACGGCGCTCACTACAACGAAGCCGACAATCCACAGGAGCGCTGCTCCCAGGGCCGCCGGATAACCTTGGAGAGGCGTCGGACCCACGAGGGGCACGGTGGTCCCCACGATGGTGTTGAACACCCGGCCAGGGAACCACTGGCTGACCTGCGGCAAAACCACCGCGATGATGCCTTCGACCACCAGGATGTAGGCCAGGGCGATCCCGACGCTGGCCGCGACCGAACGGGTGAGCACGGCGATGACCATGCCCAGTGCGCTCACCCCGATGAGGCAAAGTACCTCATTGCCCAGGAAGGCCAAAAAGACCTGCAGCCCCTCCGGAGACGTCCAGGCATCCGTCCGAATCCCCTGTCCTTGGGCAACGACAAGGATGAATGTGCCGCTGATGAGCAGCGTGAGCAGCATCGAGAGCAGCACAAAAAGTACCAGCGCCAGCATTTTGCCCGCCAACCACCGCAGGCGGCGCGGCTCACAGACCAACAGGTTGCGCAGCGTCCCTTGGGACCATTCCGCGGCGAGATTGGCTGTCACCATCACCAGCGCGATGGCAATGATCACGGAGCGGGCCTGGCCAATGATCGAGACCAATCCCTGAGGTGTGGGGAACGCTGCAATCAGGCCGGTCATCTCACGGCCGGTGGCTCCGGATGCGATCTGGTGGAACGTCAGATAAGCGATAAAGGTGCTCACCACCAGCATCGCCCCCGCGACCGCCAAAACACTCCAGCGCCGGAACTTGAGCAATTCGCTGCGAAACGCACGGATCACGGAAATCATGAGCGGTCTCCTTTCAGCAAAGCCAGGAACAGCTGCTCGAGGCTGGCTTCCCTTACCCGGATGGTCAGGTCCGGCGCGCCGGCCTCCCTGGCCTGCCGGTTCAAGGTCTCGTCAAAACCGGCAGGACAGGCGATGCGCAAGAGCTGATCCTCCCTCGTGACCGCATAGCCGGCCTCGCCCGCGATCCTGGCCGCCAGATCCAACTGGACTCTGTCCTGCGCTTCGACCACTACCTCGACGCGTTGGGCCAACAGCTCCCGGGCCGGCCCGCAGAACAGGGCCTTCCCCTGATTGAGCATGATCAGCCAGTCGGTGAGCTGTTCCAACTCGCCGAGCAAGTGGCTGCTGAGCAGGATGGTTTTCCCCTCGCCGGCCAAACGGCGCAGCATCTCGCGCATCTCGATGATGCCCAGGGGATCAAGGCCATTGGCTGGCTCGTCGAGAATGAGCAGTTCCGGATCGGGCAGCAGGGCCATCGCCACCCCAAGTCGCTGCTTCATGCCCAGCGAATAGGTTCCGACGCGATCACGCGCCCGATCGGAGAGTCCCACCACTTCCAGCAGTTCGCTCACGCGGGAACGGGGATGGCCACCAAGGCGGGCGAGCACCTCCAGATTGGTCCGGCCGGAAAGGCCCGGATAGAACGCCGGCGCTTCGACGAGCGCCCCGACGCGCGGCAGATAGCGCTCGAATTCAGTGAGAGAGTGGCCCAGAACATTAGCGCTCCCCGCATCCGGTCGCACCAGCCCTAGGAGCAGGCGAAGGGTGGTCGTCTTGCCTGCCCCATTGGGACCGATAAAGCCCGCGATGGCTCCCGCAGGCACGCGCATGGTCAGGCCGTCGACGGCGGTATGCCTGCCAAAGTGCTTGCTCAGGCCATGCGTTTCAATTGCGAGAACTCCTTTGGGATCAGGCATGGTCTACGTCCGTGCGGTTCATGAAAATAATTCCTTTCCGGGAATGGACGTTCCCGCGCAGTGAGGTCCCGCAGTGTCCACATAAGAAAGAATGTATCTTGAGGTAGCGGAGGGAAGTGTGATGGAAACGAAACCGGCTGAAACAACCCTGCTCGACCGGACATTTCGCGTGAGCCTCATCCTGAAGGGCCTGGACGGCGTCCTGGAACTGATCGGCGGAATCCTCCTCTTAGTGGTCACGCCGAAACAAATCGGAGATCTGGTCCGGTTCCTCACCCAGCACGAACTCGCCCAGGATCCGCACGACTTCCTGGCGAACAGCTTGGTGCACCTGAGCTCCAACCTCTCAGGTTCAGCCACGCTGTTCGGCGCGATCTACCTACTGCTCCACGGGCTGGTCAAAATCGTCCTGGTCTGGGCCGTCCTGAAGGACAAGCTCTGGGCCTACCCGTGGATGATCGCGTTCCTGCTGGTCTTCATCCTGTACCAGGGCTACAGGATCGCCGTGGCCTTCTCCTGGGGCCTTGTCCTCCTGACGGCCTTCGACATCTTCATCGTCTGGATCACCGCACGCGAATACCGACTCCACCGGGCGCGAAATCAACAGCACTCCCCTACGTCCCAGCCAGCCGAGTAAGGGACCTGCCCGGCCGTGGCGATCGACAGCGGGACGTGTGAGTTGATCGGCGCGGTGGTACTAATATGGACCTGGATCGGCCAGTCGTTAGGGGTTCTTCTGTCCTTTCCGTTGTCGAAAGTTGGCGGAATGGGTTCTTGCCGCGCACCCTCTCCGTGCGCAATAGCGGCGGGACTGGTTTTTCGTGGAATCGAAAAATACCCTCATGCAGGCTCTCGCTCCACAAGTCTTGATGCAGGTGAGCGGAGCATCAAGGACCATCACCATGAGGGCCGAAACGATCGCAGCTACTAAGATGGAGAAGGCATTCTTCGCGGGAGCTTCCAAGCCTCGTTCCCATACTCCGTTTGCATTTCGGCTGATCCTGATGGAAAGCCTCATTTCGGCGGATATTAAATTGAGGGTCTGAACCAACTCATCGAGACCATCGTGGAAACTGGCAAGTATCGTCTCGCAGAGCAGAATCAGACGCCGGTTCTCTCGCAAGCTCAGCGGTTCAACGGTGGTACCTGCCAGGACACTTGAGCACGCAGCGGAAATTTCCTCGTTTGACGGGTCGTTCCTGCACTCATGAGCTGCGTTAAGAATCTCTATGGCGTGCTCTATATCAAGGTATTTACCCGCGCCACCACTGAGTGCCGCCGCTAGACGTTGGCGAGCCGTTGACTTGCCAGATCACTAATGGCTCGGACTGCCTGGGCGATCTCAGCTTCGGTGTTGTAGTAGTGCGGGGAGAGGCGGACAAGGGGGTGAACTCCCCGGTCTTCGGTGTCGAACTGCGTCTGCTCCGGAACCGTGGTGGAGACGTTGATGCCTTGTTTCCCCAACATCGCGGCCGCAACATCTGTTGGAATGCTGTCGAACTTTGCAGTGACGATGGCGCCTTTTCTGGCACCCAGATCGAACGTGGTCACTCCCGGGATTGCGTCAAGCTGGCTGCGCAGAGATGCGCCCAGCTCAACGCATCGGTGGGCAATGGTTTCCATGCCGATGTCCAGCGCCTGACGAACCGCGGCGCTGAGTCCGAGGATGTTGGAGTAGCTGTATTCCCAGGTCTCGAAGCGGGTCGCTCCGGGCTGCCATTCAAAGCCGCGGTCTCCATTCCATGTCGCGGACGCGATTTCGGCCACGAACGGCTCAAGATGTTCCAGAGCACTTGTCCTGACCCACAGGAACCCTATGCCCCGGGGTCCCCGGAGGAATTTGCGACCCGTTGCTGTGAGCATGTCGCATCCCAGTGCTTCGACGTCAACGGGAATTTGGCCGACGGATTGGGTTGCGTCCAACAGGAACGGAACTCCGGCTTTTCGGGCGATCTGCCCGATTTCTGCGGCCGGATTGATGAGGCCACCGCTCGTCGGTATGTGGCTCACTCCAATGAGTTTTGTCCGGTTGTCGATGAGGTTTTCCATGGCGCGGAGGTCGAGTTGGCCGTGTTCGTCGTTAGGGACGATGACGATTTCCGCGCCGGTCCGTTGGGCTATTTGGAGATAGGCCAGAACATTGCTCCCGTATTCCGCCCGACCGGTGAGAATCCTGTCGCCTTTTTTGAAGGACATGGAGTAGAAGGCGGCATTCCAAGCGTGTGTTGAATTATCGAATAGCGCGATTTCGCTGGCTTGTCCGTTGATCAGTTCCGCGATGTTCGCGTAAGTCTGGGCGATCCTCCCTTGTTCGCTGGCTGCAGCCTCGTATCCGCCGATGCTCGCCTCCAGTTCCAGGTGGCCGGTCATGGTGGTCAGTGTTTCACGCGAGAGGAGTCCTGCGCCGGCGTTGTTCAGGTGGATGCGGTTTTCGCATCCGGGTCTTGCTGCTCGGATCGCCTGGATATCAAACATGTGGGTCATTCCTTAGATGGTTCGTATTCTGGTGCTGGGCAGTGGGATTGCAGGGTGCGGTCTGCGGACTTCGACAACGATTTCCACTTCGACCGGCGAACCGAGCGGCAGTTCGGCTACGCCGACCGCGGAGCGTGCATGGACGCCTTGGTCTCCGAAAATCAGTGCCAAGACGTCGCTGGCCCCGTTAATTACTGCCGGCTGTCCAGTGAAGCCCGGTGCGGAGGCTACGAAGCCGACTACCTTGACGACACGGACGATTGAATCGAGATCAACCAGGTCCGCGACAGCTGCCATGGCGTTGAGTGCGCAGGTGCGGGCGAGCTCGTAGCCAAGGTCTGCGCTGATCCCGTCTGCCAGCTTCCCGGTCGATTCCAGCTTGCCGTCCACAAGAGGGAGTTGGCCGGAAGTGAATACAAGGTTCCCTGTTCTTACCGCAGGGGCATAGCTGCCTAGCGGGGTACCGACGCGGGGCAGTTGAATGTTGAGACCCTTAAGGCGTCCCCGTACCGTACCTTCGAGTGCGTTCGTGCTCAATGTGTTTTCCTCCATTTTTTGAGTAGTGAGGCACAGGGTTTCCAGTGTGTTTGCCGGCGGGTTCTGCGCCGGTGGGTTCCTGTCAGCGGCAGAAATCCCGCACGGTTTCGGTCAAGATGCGGGTGACGTCCCACAGGGAATCCAAAGAGGCCCACTCGGTGGGGGCATGGGCACCCCCGCCATCCACACCGAAAAGCAGGCACGGGATGCCCCTTTCGGAGAGGAGGGCGCAGTCCGTCCAGAACGGTTCCCCCCTCAGGGAGGCAGATCTGCCCAGAACGCGTTCCGCTGCGTTCAGGGTTGCCTGGACGATGGGCTGGTCCAGTTGCGTTTCAAAGGTGTTTCCCGACTGAACCCGCCGCAATCCGTAGCTGAAGTCTGGATCTTCCTCGGCGACTTCAGCAAGGATTGTGCGGAGTTCCGCCTCGGCCGTCTCGGGGGTTTCCCCTGGCACCGTCCTGCGTTCTAGCGAGACGGTGCAGCGGGCCGGGTAGCTGGAGAGTTCTTCGCCACCGCTGATCAAGGAGGCATGGATGCTTCCGTTGCCCAGCATCGGGTGGCCGTATCCCGCAGCGAGTTGCTTTGACAGGCGATCCAGCCCGACAAGGAATCGGCCCGTCTTGGCGATCGCATCAACTCCTAGATCAGGTCGTGATCCATGCGATGCTTTTCCTTCCACGGTGACCTCGAACCAGACAAAGCCCTTGTGGGCGATCGTGACTTCCAAGTAACTGGGCTCTGAGACGATCGCGGCGTCAGCGCTGAATTGCCTTAGGACTTCCTTGGTGCCAGCGCTTGCGTACTCTTCGTCCGCAACCAGCGCCAGAATGATGTCTCCTCGGTGGCTGTCGTTTGCAACCGTGGCGGCTGCAACCATCATCGCGGCGAGTCCCGATTTCATGTCGAACGCTCCGCGCCCGTATATGTTCCCGTCTTTGACGACGGGGAGGAGTGGGTCTCCCTCGTAGCCGTTGAGTGCGACCGTGTCGAGGTGGCCGTTCAACATCAGGCTGCGTCCGCCTCCAGTTCCTCTTGCGATAGCGACGATCGATGGACGCCCTGGTCTGGTTTCCAGCCGGTGGATGTCGAATCCTCTCCGATCAAGCCATCGGCTGACATAGTCGGCGATTTCCGTTTCCCCCGGAGATCCCGGCACCAGGTCCGGGTTGGAGGAGTCGATAGCGATCAGATCGGACAGCAAGGTCACTACGGATTCCATGGTGTCGTGGTCGTTTGCCTGCGTCATTTAGTGGGTCTCCGGCTTATCTGACTGAGGCCAAGAAGGCTTTGGTACGTTCATGGGCGGGTGAGGTGATCACTTGGCGGGCCGGCCCGATTTCGACGATCTGCCCGCCGTTGAAAAAAGCGACCCGGTCGGCCACATCTTTGGCAAATCCCATTTCATGGGTAACGACAATCATTGTCATGCCGCTCCTTGCCAGTTCGCGCATCACGTTCAGCACGTCGCCGACCAGCTCCGGATCCAGCGCCGAGGTAGGTTCGTCAAAGAGCATGAGTTTTGGGCGCATGCATAGTGCCCTGGCTATTGCCACGCGTTGCTGTTGTCCTCCCGAGAGGTGACGAGGATACGCGTTCGTCTTGTCGGACAGCCCGACCTGTTCGAGCAGGCTTGCGGCCCTTTTGACCGCTACGGCTTTGGATTCCTTCAGGACCCTCGTAGGTGCCTCGATGAGGTTTTCCATCACGGTCATATGCGGAAAGAGGTTGAAGTGCTGGAAAACCATGCCGATCTCGGCACGGCGACGGCAGATGTCCGGGTCGGCGAGTTCATGGAGCCTGCCGTTCCGTTGCTCGTAACCGACAACTTCGCCATCGACCCAGAGCCTGCCGGCATCGACCGTTTCAAGATGGTTTATGCATCTCAGGAAGGTGCTCTTGCCTGATCCTGAGGGACCGATCAGGCACAACACTTCACCGGCTTGGACTTCGAGGTCGACGCCTTTCAGGACTTCGATCCGGCCGTACGACTTATGTATTTTCTCTGCCCTGAGCATCGGGCGGCTGGGGCTGGATGGCGTTGCATTCATTTTTTCTTCCTGTCCGTCGCCGGTGCCATCGGCTTCGCGTGGGTGCGGAAAAAGTGGCGGATTTGTTGCAGAGGGGTCATTGGCATGTTCTTTGTGCCGCGCGCGAAGTGGCGTTCGATGTAGAACTGGCCTGTGGACAGGATCGTTGTCGCAAGGAGATACCAGATGCTGGCGACGATCAGCAGCGGAATGGTCTGGAAATTCCTCGAGTAAATGATCTGGGACGAGTAGAGAAGATCGGGAACTGCGATGACGCTTACAAGCGACTGGTCTTCAGCAGCCCGATAAATTCGTTTCCGGTGGGAGGGATGATCACGCGCATCGCCTGGGGGAGGATCACGCGGTACATGGTTTGGAATTTCGTCATCCCCAAGGCGGCGCCGGCTTCGTTTTGTCCACCGTCGACGGCGATTATTCCGGCCCTGACGATTTCAGCCATGTAGGCGGCCTCATTTAGGCCGAGCCCAAGGATCGCCGCGGCGAAGGGAGTGATGAGGGCGTTTGCGTCGAGGGAAACGCCGGGGATTCCGAATGAGTTGATCGGCCGCCTACCGGCCGCGCCACGGATGGAGGAAAATTCTATGGTCGCCCGGTGACCCCGCGTTGACTTGGTGCGGTTGGAGCCCGCAAATGAGTTTGGAGACCGGAGGCCGCCGACAGGAACTACTGATTGTTGCTTC
>NZ_JBFRHB010000034.1:0-51730 GCF_052115645.1 Arthrobacter sp. 2MCAF14
CAGATCCCGGCCGCGGTGTCTGCGGGGAGGTGGGCGGAGAGCCAGGCCATGCCGTCGCGGTCCGGGAGGTATTCGACGCGCCGGTCCTGGGCGCTTTGGGTGTGGCGTTCTTCGATGCTGACGGGGTGGTGGCGTTCGCGCCAGGTGCGGGCTTTGGTCCGGAACCGGGACGGGACGAGGTCCCCGGCCGGGCAGCCCCGGGCGGGGTTGGGTGCGTCGGGGTCCAGGAAGTGCGCTTCCAGGGCCGCTGCCCCGGCCGGTCCCAGGCCGTCGGTTTCGTCGACGATGATCCGGGCGTGCTGCCAGGAGATCGTCCCGGACTGCAGCGCGGCCAGGGTCAGGGGCAGGCCCGTGGTTAGGGACCGGGACGCGGAGAGGAAGGCGCCGGCGGTGCGTTCGCTGACGGTCAGGACGCAGGCGACCTCGGCGAGCAGGGCGAGCTCGTGGGCGGTGGATTCCTGCGGTGAGGACGCCGGTGGCGCCAGGGACCTGGCTGCCTGGACGTAGTCCGCGGCGAGCCTCGCTTTCAGCGCGGCGGTCCGGGCTTCCAGCCGGGCGATTTCGGCGAGGCCGTCCAGGCAACCGTCGGCCAGACGCCGCAGCGGATCGGCGGTCTCGGAGGAACCAGCGTCCCGGGCGACGGCGGCAAGCGCGGCGACGGAGCCGGCAACGGCCTCCACGGCCGCCCTGCTGTCCACGCTCCAGGCTGTCCTTCGATCCATACCCACAGCATCGCAGGAGGCACCGACAATTTAATGCCGCTGCTTGAGTTGCTTGAGTTGGTGCGCACCTCGGGCAGAAGCCGGACCGGCGCCCGGAGAAGGCTTGGGCAGAGCTCCGCGCCCCTCCGGGCGGTGCCGTCCGGTTCCCGCCAGGGCAGCTTAGGGGAGTCGGATGGGCTTGAGTTCCTCGAAGCGATCGCCGGGCCCCGGGTTGTCCACGGATGTCTTCCCGCCCAACTGATTCATGACCCCCCACACGGCGTTGAGTCCTGTTGTCACGGCTCCGTCGGCCCACCCTCCGGTCCAGGAAACGTCGTCGCCTGCGAGGAAGATGCCGCGGTGTTCCGGCAGATGACCTTCCTGCATGAAGTGAGTGTAGAGCCGTCCCTGGTAGCGGTAGTGGCCGGGGAGGTTGTCGCTGAAGGCGCCCATGAAGTTGGGATCGTCCTCCCATGAAACCGTGATGGGATCGCCGATAATGTGCGAGGCAATGTCCACCGTAGGGTAGATCTGTTTGAGGGAGTGCAGCATGAGCCGGACCCGCTCATCGGCGTCCAAGGGGAGCCACTTGAGGGCGTCGTCGTTCCAGGTGTAGGACAGGCAGATCAGCGCTGGCTCGTCCGGGCCGTTCTCCAGGAGGTAGGTTCCGCGGGTAAGTCTGTCCGTGAGTGTGGTGCTCATGACCTGGCGTCCGGATTCGGGGTCGATGTCCTTCCAGAACGGCCGGTCCACGACCACGAAGGTCTTGGACGACTGCATGTAGTGGCTGCGTTCGATCGCAGTCCAGAGCTTGTGGCTGAACAGCGATTCGTCGACGTCGATGCGCGCCGAGAGCAGCCAGCTTTGGCACGTGGCGATGACTGCGGGGTATTCGGTAGTTCGTCCCCATCGGTCCGTGACGGCGATGCCACCGGGGGTGCCGCCGTCGTTCTTCACACGCGCGACGGCGATGCCACCCGGGGTGCCGCCGTCGTTCTTCACACGCGCGACGGCGGCAACGGCCCCACGGGGGTGGCCCCCGTGCAAGGAGGCCAGGCTGGTGCCTGCCGGCCAATGTGCCAGGCTTTCGGGAGTGTGGTTCCATAGCCGCTCCGGGAGGAGCTGGGCGCCGCCGATGATCCGGTGCTGCTCGGCGTCGGCGTCCACGTAGACCACGCGGAGGATTTCGAGGAAGGAATCCGGGAAGTTGGTGTCCCAGCCGCCGGTGCCGAAGCCGACCTGGCCGAAGGCCTCGCGGTATTCGAACGGCAGCGCGGAGAATGCCTTGGAGGTGGCGAGGTAGCCGGAGAAGGAGACATCGTCGAACTTCGGGACCAACTCGTTCCAGAGCTTCTTGATGGTGGCCAGGTCGCGGTTCCGGATGGATTCCTGCATCGCCGTGAAATTGGCGCGTTCCTCGAGGCAGTCGTCCCAGGCCGCGGCGACGTCGCCGAAGAACTGCGGAAGATCCTCGGCGGTCTCGGCGTAGTGCGCCTGGCCGCCGAGTTCGATCACCGTGCTGCCCGCCGCAGGGGTGAGGGGATTGGGGAAAGGCTGGGTTTCGATCCCCACTTTATCGGCATAGTGGAAGAAGGACCGTCCCGACCGGGGGAAGCGCATGCCCCCGAGGTCCGCCACGGGGCCGGACTGCCCAGGCTGGGTCCCTCCGCGGAGGCGCCCGCCGATCCTGGAGGATTCGTAGATGACGGGCTTGAGGCCCATCTTCATGAGCTCGTAGGCGGCAACCAGACCGGAAAGGCCCGCGCCGATGACGGCCACTTCGGTGCCGTGCATGGCCTCGGGGACGCTGCCGATCCCTGCCGGGTGAGCAAGGAAGTCATCGTAGGGGAACGGGAAATCCGGGTTGAGCATGGTGATGGGAGCGGCTGCGGCTGCGGGTAGCGGGTGCAGTCGGAGTGCTTGTGGCTGCGATGGTCACTGGTGTCCTTAGTCGTTTGTTGCGGTGGGTTCGTTGGTCATGAAGCGGGCCAGGTAGTCAGTGTCCCGGCGAGCCTGGGCAAGGACCTGGAGGTCCACGTCGACGACGATCAGCTCGTCTTCACCGGACGCCGTCGCCAGGCGCCGTCCATACGGATCGGCGATGGTGCTCAGCCCTGCGAAGTTTGGGCCGGCGTGGTTTGCGTAGGCGATGAAGAGCTGGCTTTCGAGCGCGCGCGTGGGGACCACCATGGAGGGGATCAGCCGGGTGTCGAACGGTTGCTCGCCGGAGTCGTCCGCGGCTCGCAGCGGTACTGCCGTCGGCACGCACAGTAGCTCGGCGCCCGCCAGGGCGGTGGACCGAACGAACTCCGGGAACTCAACGTCGAAGCAAATGCCCATGGCGATCTTGACGCCGTTGAAGTCGACGACGCCGGGTGCCTCGCTTCCGGGCGTGAACACGGAGTTCTCGTCGGTGCCGTAGAGGTTCTGCTTGCGGTAGCGGGTCAGTTCCGTGCCGTCGGGGCCGAACAGGGAGGCGCTGATGTGGTGTCTGTCTTCCTCGTGTTCCACGGTCGACGCCACCAGCGCTATGCCATGTTCGACGGCGATGGCGGCGAGTTTCTCCCGCTGCGCGGCACCGTCGGTGCCGTGGACCAGGGTTGGGGCGTAGCCGCTCGTGAACAGCTCCGGGGTGACCAGCAGCTTCGCTCCGCACTGCCTCGCCTCATGCGCGCGGACCGCGATGCGCCGGAGGTTTTCCGCTACCGAGTTGACGACGCCGGTGGCTTGAAGCACGGCAACTCGCAGTCCGGGGTGGAGCGCAGCTGTCATTTCGCCCCGTCCAGGTCTCCACGGCAGAGGCGGGCGACGACTTCGGTGAGCATGTCCACTCCGGCGCAGGCGTCGTCGTCGTGCGTGAACTCGCGCTCATTGTGGGAGATGCCGTCCACGCTGGGGACGAAAAGCATAACCGTGGGAACGATGTCCTTCATGTTGATCGAGTCGTGGCCGGCCAGGGTGAACACCGGAGTGTTGCTCAGTTCGAGCTTTTCGGCGCATTCCCGGGCCAGCTCGACGCCGGCGGGCTGGTACGGGTTGATGCCCCAGGCATGGGATTCCTCGACGTCGATCGAGACGTTGGTTTCGTCCTCGATGCGGGAGATGCCGGCACGGAGCAGCGTTTTGGCTGCGGCCAGCACGTCCTCGTCTGCGGTGCGCATGTCCATGACCAGTTCCACCTTGGACGGAACCACCACGGGGGAGTTCGGGTAGACGGTCAGTTGCCCCACTGAAGTGTGCAGCACAGCTCCCGGGAAGTGATCTGCGATCTCGCGCAACAGGACGACAAGCCGGGATGCGCCAAGAAGGGCGTCTTTGCGGTCGCCGATGACGGCCGAACCGGTGTGGGCCTGCTCGCCATGGACGGTGGCGCTGTATTTGGCTGCGGCCCAGCAGGAGTGGACAAGTCCAATCGTGGTTGCGGAGTCCTCCAGGGATCGGCCTTGCTCGATGTGGATCTCGGCGTAGGCAGCCGCCTTGGGGCCGCTGCCGGTGCCGAGCCGGCCGATGGCGGACAGGGCCTCGCGTACTGTGACGCCATCGACGTCGGTCATGGCGAGGGCGGTTTCGGCCGGCAGCTTTCCGGTGAAGACGGAGCTCCCCATCATGGAAGGCGCGAAGCGGCATCCCTCTTCGTTGAACCAGTCGACGACGGCCAGGTTGTACTTGGGCTTCTCGCCCGGAACGGCGGATTCGGCCAGGCGCCGGGCGGCGTGCAGGGCGGCAGCCACCCCGTAAGCGCCGTCGAACTTGCCGGCTGTCGGCTGGCTGTCCAGGTGGGATCCAACCAGGACGTAGGGCGCGCCGGGCGTCCACTCCAGGAGCGCGTAGAGGTTGCCGACCTGGTCCGTTTCGGTGCGGAAACCGTACTGGGCAGCAAGGGAAGTGAACCAGGTGCGGGCCTGTGCGTCGGCGGTGGTTGCTGCCTGCCGGTCTACGCCATGACCCGGGGTCTCGCCAATGGCGGAAAGGCTGCGGAAGTCGCGGAGGAAGGCCTCGGTGGCGGTGACGCCGGCGTTTATGCCGATCGTGGGGATGCTCATGATGCGGAACCTTCTGTTTCGTTCTGGGGAGTTGACGGGATGACCGGAAGGACACGGCTTGCGGGATTGATGATCGCCAATTCGTGCACGCGTCTGCGCACGGCGAACCACCCGGCGATGAGCGCCGGGACAATGATGGCGAGCGATGCGACCGTGTATGTCCCCACCGGAAAGTCGAAGACCATGAGGACCATGACGGCGGCAAGGAAGGTCAAAGTGATGTACGACGTCCAGGGAGCGCCAAGCATGCGGAACGCGGGCCGGATCATGAGCCCCTTCTTGGACAGCTTGTAGAGCTTCAGCTGGCACAGCACGATGGTTCCCCAGGTGCACAGGATGGCCAAGGCCGTCGCGTTGAGGGCGATCTCGAATGCCATGGCCGGAACCACGGCGTTCAGTCCCACGCCCAGCAAGGTGATGGCCGCCGTGAAGAGGATCCCGCCGTAGGGAACCCCGCCGCGGCTCATCCGTTCCATGAACTTGGGCGCCGTGCCGGTCTGGGCCATGGATCGGTAGATGCGTCCGGTCGAATACAGGCCCGCGTTCAGGTTGGACAACGCTGCAGTCAGGACCACGAAGTTCATGACATCGCCCGCGCCAGGGACCCCGATGGCGGCAAAGAAGGTCACGAACGGTGATTCGCCGGCCTTGTACGCGTTGAAGGGAAGCAGCAGGGCCAGCAGCGCCGAAGACCCGACGTAGAAGATGGCGATCCGGAAAATCACCGCGTTGACGGCCTTGGGCATGACCTTCGCCGGGTTCTTTGTTTCACCGGCCGCAACACCGATCAGGTCGATCCCGGCATAGGCGAACACGATGCCCTGGACGATGATGACTGCGGGCAGGAGCCCGTTCGGCAACAGGCCGCCGTTTTCGGCGATCAGGGAGAAGCCGGGGCTGTGGCCTGCGACGGGGAAGTTGCCGCCGAAGAAGATGCCGCCCACGATCAGGAACGCCACCAAGGCGCCCACTTTGATGATGGCGAACCAGAACTCGAGTTCACCGAAGAGCTTGACCGAAATGAGGTTGACGCCGGTCACGACCGCCAGTGCGGCCAGGGCCAGGACCCACTGAGGGACGAAACTGAAGGCTGTCCAGTAGTGGAAGTAGACCGCGATTGCCGTGATGTCCACGATCGCGGTGAGCGCCCAGGAGATGGCGTAAACCCAGCCCGACACATAAGCAGCCTTTTCGCCAAAGAACTCCCTCGCGTACGAAACGAAGGAGCCCGACGACGGGCGGTGCAGGACGAGCTCGCCGAGGGCCCGCAGGACGAAGAAGGCGAAGACGCCGCAGATTGCATAGACGACGGGAAGGACGGGACCGGCCGAGGCAAGCCGGCCCCCGGCGCCAAGGAACAGCCCGGTGCCGATCGCACCGCCCATGCCGATCATCTGCACCTGCCTGTTGGACAGGCCCTTCTTGTATCCGGACTGTTCGTCGGAGCGGACAGCCGTTGGCCGCTCCTCGACAGGGATGTTGGTGGTCATCGAAAACTCCTGGCCTAAGAAATGTGACTGCCGCCATGAAAACGGCTGACATCGATCGTCCCAAGCAACGGTGGCGCGGCCAATGACAACATCACCTCGAATCGGGGCCAATAAATGTACGAAGGTACAAGCGGCTTTTCCTCTGCGGGAGGCATGATGAAGGAGGACAGTGGAGGTGCCATGACGGACGATGAGAAGTGGAGGGGAGTGGTTGCGGCATTGTCGGAACTGCTCCCTGGCATGGTGGATACATTCATCGCGAGAATCCTCCAGGATCCGGTGTATAGCGAGTCCGGGCTGACCATTGAGGACCTCCGCAGGAGCAGCCACGATTCCTTGGTGGCCATTCTCGGCGTGCTGCAGGACGGGGGAACCACTATGGACGCCCTCGAGTCCATCGCCGCGGAACTGGGCAAGCGTCGCGCAAGGCAAGGACTCCCCTTGGACAGCTTGGTGCGCGCGATCAGATTGGACTTTTCCGTGGTGTGGGATGCGTTGTCCGCGTCCGCGCTGGCCGTGGATCCGGCGCTGCTGGTCAGCAGGACCGAACTCGTCTGGCGCACCGTGGACACCTTTGCCTCACGGGTCCAGGCACGGTACGTGGCCGAACTGGACATATCGAGCGGGCCAACGCCGATCTGCAGCACCAGTACCTCTCGCAGCTATTCGCCCCAGGGGAACCGTCGGAATCGGATCTTGCCCGGATCGCTGGAGCCCTGCGCGTCGACGTCGGCGCACGGTTCCTTGTGGCAGCGGTCAGCAGGGAAGACAGCCTGACTGTGCAACGCCGCCTGCGTCACCGGGCCAAAAGGATAGAAGCCTTCTTTACTTTCGACCAAGAGCACCACACCCTGGTCATCCACAAGCGGGGCGGGCAGGGCCACGCGGAGCATAGCAACGCGCTCACGTACGACGAGTCAGTCCTCTTCGATGGGATGGCAGTTGCCGTGGCGCCACTGGCTGAAGGGCTCGGCAGTGTGAGAACCTCGGCTGCCGCGGCCCGGGAAGTCATGCGCGATTTGCCCATGGGAAGCGCCGGCGTCTTCACTCTCAGGGACAGGTGGTTGTCCATCACCCGGCACAGATTGTCCCAGCTCGGTTGCGATCCGGGACAGCTCGTGTTTCCCAAGCTGCAGGACTGTGCACCGCAGGAACGGGCACGCATCCTCGAAGCGGCCACTACGTTCCTCGGGACAGGCAGCCTGGTGGAGACGGCCCGCAAGCTCTTTTGCCATCGGAACACGGTGGTGAACCGACTGGCGGCGTTCGAACGGTACACCGGGCTGGACCTCCAGAACCCCACCGATCTGGCATTGGCAGTGTTGGCGCTACACGCCTCTACAGCGGATCCGTGACCTCGATCCGCACGGCACAGGCATCCGCCGCAGCCCTGCGAAGCACGGTTGCGTTGGGGTCGGTAACCGCCAGGAACGCGAGCCTTGTCCGCGACGCGTATTCCTTCAACGCCTTTTCTTCCAGGACCGCCGCGGACAGCGCGGCGTCTCCGCCCAGGACGAGATATTCAATGCTGTGTCCGGCGAACACAGCTGCGGCATAACCAGCCACGGCTTCCGTCAGCGCGTTGGCCTGATTCTCGCGACGCCGGGCGAAGCGCTGCTGCGAGGATCCACCTGCCGCCGATCGGGACTGCACGTAACGGGAACCCGATTTGGACGCGGCCACCTTGCCGCCGCTCACGACGCCTACCGCGTAGCCGCCCCGGCGCGCCAGGATGATTCCGAGCCGCCGTTCCTGCGAAGCGAGCGACGCCAAGCGCTCAACCGTGGTAGCGCCCCTGCCGGGCCGTCCATCGACGGGCCACGGGGCTCTCAATAGTGCCGTGGCGCCGTCCGCCGCCTTCAGGAGGGTACCGCCGTCGTCGGGCTCCTCCTGAACCGCGCCATGGCTCGCGGCGAAGCGGTCCACCCAGCCGGTCAACCGCGGACCGGGGATGAAAGCGGTGCGCCCCGCTCCAGGCGGCTGCTTTTCGTTGGGGCCGGACGGCCGGGTCTCCATGTCGATGTCTCCTTAACTGGAATCATGAGTAGCCTATCCATGTGGAAGATCTCTTTGGTGCCGACGCGGACAACGACGACGCCGGCAGCCAGGCGGCGGATTCGGACCGTTCCGGTGATGGACGTGCGGGCACAGTACGTCCAGCGTCGCCGCGGAGCCCTTTGGCTGTCCGCATGAGGCCCCGGACGCTCGACGACGTCGTAGGCCAGCAGCATTTGCTGGGCCAAGGATCTCCATTGCGGCAGCTTGCCGCAGGGGCCGACGCCGCCGGTCCTGCCGGCCCGAGCTCGGTCATCTTGTGGGGACCTCCGGGCACGGGCAAGACCACACTGGCCCACGTCATCGCCCGCGGACCGGGCCGGAAGTTCGTTGAATTGTCCGCCATTACCGCGGGCGTCAAGGATGTCCGTTTGGTCATGGAAAACGCCTTGACTGCCCGGGATCTGTACCGGACCACCACAGTGCTGTTCCTGGATGAGATCCACCGCTTCAACAAAGCCCAACAGGACGCCCTGCTGCCCGGGGTCGAGAAGGGCTGGGTGGTCCTGGTCGCAGCTACCACAGAAAACCCTTCGTTCTCGGTGGTCTCCCCGCTGCTTTCCCGGTCACTGCTGCTCACCCTGAAACCGCTCACCGACGGCGACATCGAGGGGCTTCTCCAACGGGCGGTTGCCGATGCCCGCGGTTTGGCAGGGGGAGTGGAGCTCACCCCGGAAGCCCTTGAGCATTTGGTCCGCTTGTCCGGGGGAGATGCCCGCCGCGCGCTCACTGCGCTCGAGGCCGCTGCCGGCGTCGCCTACGGAGACCGGAACAACGACGACGGCGACGCCTCCGAAGAGCCCGGGCTCGCGGGTGACGGGCCCCCCGAGGCCCCGGTCGTCGTCGAGCTCCGCCATACGGAACGGGCCCTGGATGTGGCGGCGGTCCGATACGACCGCGCGGGCGACCAGCACTACGACGTCGCCAGCGCGTTCATCAAATCGATTCGCGGTTCCGACGTCGACGCGGCCCTGCACTACCTGGCCCGCATGCTCGAAGCCGGAGAAGACCCACGCTTCGTGGCCCGCCGGATCGTCATTTCGGCCGCCGAGGACATCGGCATGGCGGATCCGACCGCGCTGCAGACCGCCGTCGCCGCGGCCCAGGCAGTGCAGTTGATCGGCATGCCCGAGGGTCGCATCATCCTCGCCGAAGCCGTGGTGCATTTGGCGACGGCGCCCAAGTCCAACGCCGCCTATTTGGGCATCAACAAGGCAATCGCCGATGTGCGTGCGGGGATGGGGAACGGGATTCCGGCGCACTTGCGGGATGCGCACTACCAAGGAGCGAAGGGCCTTGGCCACGGCCAAGGCTACAAGTACGCCCACGATGCCCCGCACGGCGTGGCCACCCAGCAGTACGCTCCGGATGACCTGGTCGGCAGGGACTACTACCAGCCGACGGCAAACGGTGCCGAACGGGATATTGCTCCCAGGCTCGAGCGGCTGCGCAGGATCATCCGGGGCGAGTAGGCGTCATGGTAGGCTAGATGCTTGTCTGGCAAGGCCTGGCGCACAATCCATCAAAATCCAGGTTTTGATGCTGTGCCCCGCGCCCCGTAGCAAAAGGCAGCGGTTGGCCGATGCTCTCCCTCATGGAGGCCAGTAACACTGACACACCGCAGATATTGGAAGGACACAAGTGGCTAACAACACTCGTGCTCGCCGTACCGCACGCCTTTCGCGTGCACTCGGCATCGCTCTGACTCCCAAGGCCGCCAAGTACATGGAGCGCCGTCCGTACGGCCCCGGTGAGCATGGCCGTGCCCGCAAGAAGCAGGACTCTGACTACGCTGTACGTCTGCGCGAAAAGCAGCGTCTGCGCGCCCAGTACGGCATCCGCGAAGCCCAGATGACCCGTGCCTTCGAAGAAGCACGTCGCACCAAGGGCCTGACCGGTGAAAACCTGATCGAACTGCTCGAAATGCGTCTCGACGCCCTCGTGCTGCGTGCCGGCTTCGCCCGCACCATCGCCCAGGCCCGCCAGCTGGTTGTGCACCGCCACATCCTCGTTGACGGCATCCGCGTGGACCGCCCGTCGTTCCGCGTTGCCGAAGGCCAGCTCATCCACGTTCACAGCCGTAGCGAAGTCATGGCTCCGTTCCAGGTTGCAGCTGCCGGTGCACACGTTCTGAACGTCGTTCCGGCTTACCTGGACGTCAAGATCGACGCCCTGCAGGCACGACTGGTTCGTCGCCCGAAGCGCTCCGAGGTCCCCGTGACCTGCGAAGAGCAGCTCGTCGTCGAATTCTACGCTCGCTAATTTCCAGCAAGCACATACAAAGAAGCCCGTGGCACGCGCCGCGGGCTTCTTTGTATGTAAGGTACTTGGGGAAGCCACGCCGAGGGTGCCTGTGTAGAACCACACCGCACACCGATGGCGACGCAACAAATGCTAGGAGATGAGTGTCCATGACTGGTGGCGATATTGCAGGCCTGATCGCAGCCGGAGTTTTCGCGCTCCTTGTGGTGCTGTTGGCTGTGCCGATCCTCAAACTCGGGCGAGTCTTCGATGAAGTCCGCACCTCCATCCGCTCCTTGAGCGACGGGGCAACGCCCCTGATGGACGAAGTCACGGCGACGGTTTCCACCACAAACCTGCAGCTTAAAAAGGTGGATGGCATCACCTCCAACGTTTCCGACGCCTCCGCAAACATCTCTGCTTTGTCCTCACTGGTGGCCGCGACAGTCGGTTCGCCGCTCATCAAGGTGGCAGCGTTCAGCTATGGAGTGCGCTCGGCTTTTGCCGCCCGCCGCAAGCCGAGCAGTGGCCGCCGCAGCCGCTGAATCCGTTCGTAAGTCACGACCTCCGAATGTCAGGAAAACTGTGAAAAGAATTGTCTGGATGGGGATCGGCGTGGCAATCGGAGTCATCGCCTTCCGCAAGATCACCCAAGCGCAGGCCGCTATCGGTCCCGAAGGCCTGAACCGCGCCGTAGCGCGACTGGCCGACGGCGTGTACGACTTCGCCGACGCCGTGCGCGCCGGAATGAATGAACGCGAAGTCGACCTCAGGGCCGCGCTCGGCATCTCAGAGTCCGACGCCGGCAGCCAGTAGCAGCCGCGGTACAACTTGCCGCGGTTCGCCCAAGCGGCCGTCAACAAGGCAGAATTAGAAGCTGCGGCAATGGCATATGCCAGAACCGCGCACAAACTCATGTGCAGTGAATTGAGAAGGGTAAGTAATCAGCTAATGAAGTCGCAGGAGATCACCAAACGCTGGGTGGACTTTTTTGTCAGCAAGGGCCATACCGCCGTCCCCTCAGCATCGCTCGTATCCAGCGACCCTTCCCTGCTCTTCACTGTGGCCGGCATGGTTCCGTTCATTCCTTACCTCACCGCCCGCGAGGAACCGCCCTTCGACCGCGCCACGAGCGTCCAGAAGTGCATCCGCACCGGCGACATCGAGGAAGTCGGCAAGACCGCCCGCCACGGGACGTTCTTCCAGATGTGCGGAAACTTCTCCTTCGGGGACTACTTCAAGGAAGACGCCATCAAGTTCGCTTTCGAGCTGCTGACCAAGAGCGTCGACGACGGCGGCTACGGACTGGACGTTGAGCGCCTTTGGGTGACCGTCTACGAAGAAGACGACGAAGCCCAGGACCTGTGGCTCAAGAACACCGGCATCCCGGCTTCGCGGATCCAGAGGATGGGGAAGGCGGACAACTACTGGTCCACCGGGCAGCCGGGTCCTGCCGGCCCGTGCTCGGAAATCTACTACGACCGCGGCCCGGCCTACGGCGCCGAAGGCGGTCCCATCGCGGACGAAAACCGCTACGTCGAAATCTGGAACCTCGTGTTCATGCAGTACCAGATCGAGAACGTCCGCTCGAAGGTGGACTTCGACATCGCCGGCGAGCTGCCCAAGAAGAACATCGACACCGGCCTCGGCATGGAGCGCCTCGCGATGATCCTGCAGGGTGTCGAAAACATGTACGAAACGGACCAGGTCCGTCCCGTCATCGACAAGGCCGCAGCCCTGTCCGGCAAGGAGTACACCTCTGCCGAGTCCCCACAAGACCCGCACCACACGGACGACGTCCGGATGCGCGTCGTTGCCGACCACATCCGCTCTGCCCTCATGCTGATCTCCGACGGCGTGTCCCCGTCCAACGAAGGCCGCGGCTACGTCCTGCGTCGGCTCATCCGCCGTGCCGTCCGCGCCATGCGCCTCCTCGGAGTCGAAGAAGCCTGCCTCCCGCAGTTGCTTCCGGCTTCCCGCGACGCCATGAAGGGCGTCTACCCCGTCGTTGAAACCGACTTCGACCGCATCAGCCGCATCGCCTATGCCGAAGAACGAGCCTTCCTGCGCACCATCGCTTCCGGCACGGCGCGCCTGGAAGAAGCCGTGGTGCTCTCCAAGGCTGCCGGGAAGCCGCTGTCCGGCGAAGATGCCTTTGCCTTGCACGACACGTACGGGTTCCCGATCGATCTCACCCTCGAAATGGCCGAGGAAGCCGGCTTGAAGGTTGACGAAGCCGAGTTCCGCAGCCTCATGCTCGAACAGCGTCAGCGTGCCCAGGCGGATGCCAAGTCCAAAAAGGGCGGACACGCCGATGTCTCAGCCTTCCAGGAACTCCTGGCCGGGGGCGAGACTGTCTTCACGGGCTACACCGAGCTGGAGGGCGAAGCCCGTGTCCGCGGCATCGTCAGCTCCGGCCGGCGCGTCGCCCACGCATCCACGGGCGACGAAATCGAGCTCGTGCTCAACGAGACGCCGTTTTACGCCGAGGCCGGCGGCCAGTCGGCCGACAAGGGCCTCATCACCGGTGACGGCTTCGTCGTCGAGGTCCTCGACGTCCAGCGCCCCGTGAAGGGCCTGAGCGTCCACAAGGCGATCGTCCGCGAAGGCGAGATCGCCTCGGACGCTTTGGTGCGCGCCGCCGTCGACCGCGAACGCCGCCACGCCGCAGAGCAGGCCCACACGGGCACGCACATCGTGCACGCTGCGCTGCACCAGATCCTCGGCCCGGAAGCCACCCAGCGTGGTTCCTTCAATAAGGCCGGCTACCTGCGCTTCGACTTCGCCTGGGGAGAAGGTCTGAGTGCCGCCACGAAGTCCGAGATCGAAGAGGTCTCGAACATCGCCATCCGCAACAACTTCCAGGTGGACACCAAGGTCATGGGCCTCGCTGAGGCGAAGGCCCTCGGCGCCATGGCCCTCTTCGGCGAGAACTACGGCAGCGAAGTCCGCGTTGTGGAGATCGACGGCGCGTGGTCCCGCGAACTCTGTGGTGGCACGCATGTGGCCAACACTTCCCTCATCGGGAGCCTTTCGCTCCTCGGCGAACAGTCTGTCGGTTCGGGAAACCGCCGCGTGGAAGCCTTCGTCGGCCTCGACGCCTTCCGACACCTCGCCGCCGAGCGCGCCTTGGTCACCGAGCTCACGGAAATGCTCAAAGTCCCGTCGGGCCAGTTGGCAGACCGGATCTCCAGCACCTTGGCCAAGCTCAAGGCTACGGAAAAGGAACTCGACCGCCTCCGCAAGGAGCAGCTGACGGCAGCCGCCGCTAGCCTCGTTGCCACAGCCCGGGATGCCGCAGGCGTCCGGGTAGTGGCGCACGACGCCGGCCAGGTTGGGGGAGCGGACGACCTCCGCAGCCTCGCAATGGACCTGAGGAACCGGCTCGGCTCCGACGCTTCCACTGTTGCCGTGGCCGGTGTCAGCAACGACCGTCCCGTCATCATCGTGGCCACCAATGAGGCCGCGCGAGAAGCGGGCGTCAAGGCAGGCGCCCTCGTCCGCGTGGCTGCGGGAATACTCGGCGGTGGCGGCGGCGGCAAGGACGATGTCGCGCAAGGCGGCGGAACCGACGCCGCGAAGATCGCACCGGCCCTTGCGGCCGTTGTGGACGCGATCGCCAAGCGCTGATTTTGGAGGCCATTGCGAGCAACGACGACTACCCCCGTGGGATCAAACTGGGGGTGGACGTCGGCACCGTCCGTGTGGGAGTTGCCATCTGCGATCCGGACGGGATCCTGGCCACGCCGTTCAAGACGGTGAGCCGGGATGCCAAGAAGAATTCCGATATCGGGGTCATTGTCCGGCAGGTCGCGGAGCTCGGCGTCGTCCAGATTTTCGTCGGGCTGCCCCGCACGATGAAGGGCGAGGAACACGCTTCTGCCGTCATGGCCACCGACTACGCGGAGTTGCTCGCAGCCCACTTGCAACGCCGCGGACTCAACGTTCCAGTCAACATGGTGGACGAGCGGCTCAGCACCGTGACGGCCCACCGCAATCTCCATGAAGCTGGCATGAGCAGCAAAGATCATCGTAAAGTGGTGGATCAGGTTGCCGCTGCCGGAATTCTGCAGCACGCGATCGACATGCAAAAAGCCAGAGGTGCGGATGTGGGCAGGCGCGTGCAGGCGCCGATGCCACCCCAACACATTGACGGTGCCAGTGCGCCGCTGCCGGCCTCCGGCATTGATCCACACTCTCCAACGAGGGGAAGACAATTGTGAGCCCGGTCAACAACGACCCCTCCAACGACGCATCAGAAGGCCGTACCCGGCCCCTGACTCGTCGTGAAGTCCGTGCCAGGGAACGCTTCCTGGAGACGCAGAACCAGGAGGTATTGCCACCACCTGTGCCTGTCCACTTTGAACCTGTCCCAGTCCCTAAGCCGCAGCCGGCATATGTCCCGGATTACGCACAGGAGGCCGCGGAAGCGACCACGCACGCCGCTGACCTCCACGACGACCGTATCCACGGCGAAACGGTCCAGCCCGAAGAGGCTGTGCAGCAGCACGCGGCTTCGCCTGAAGACCTTCTGCAGCACGTTGACCCGGAGAAGCCCTTCGACACTGTGCAGCACGTTGACACCGTGCAGCCCCACGACGTCGAGCACTACGACGTGGCCCACCCCCACGACCTCGTGCCTCCCGCCGTCGAGCACGACGCTTTGCACCCTGACGCCGTCGATCACGATGCTTTGCACGATGACGCTGTTCACGGCTTCGACGTCGCACACGCTGACGAGTTCCACGAGCTGCAGGCCCATGACGAAGGTTATGCGCACCACGATCCCCAGTTCGACTACGAGGTCCATGATGAGCACGCCGCCCATGACCTCATGGCAGCTGCGACTCCCGCGCCAAAGGTCCCCTCGAAGAAGGTCCGCAGGCGCCGCCGTTTTGTGGCGCTCCTCATCACCCTCACGGTGTTCGTCGCCGCGGTTGCAATTGGGGCACAGTTCCTGAAGCCGTTGCTCGGGATGGACAAGGTCAGCGACTACCCCGGCCCTGGTACCGGCTCGGTCACTGTCACTGTGGCCCCCGGCTCCGGCCCCAAGCTGGTTGCCACCAACCTTCAGAGCCAGCACGTCATTGCCGACGCCGATTCCTTCGTGGCGGCCTTCACTGCCGCCGGTGGTGAACTCTCACCCGGTGATTTCACCTTCAAGACGGAAATGAAGAACTCCGATGCGGTGAATGTGCTCCTCGGCAAGGATTCGTCCAAGGTCATGTATTTCGCTTTGAGTGCAGGATTGCGCATCGGTGAATCCCTTGACGCGATCTCCAAGGGTTCCGGCATACCTTTGTCCGAATTGAAGGCGCTCAGCGACTCACCGGCCCAGTTCGGCGTCCCTGCCCCGGCAAAGAACCTCGAAGGCTTCCTGGCACCGGGGGAGTACCGGTTCCCCCTTGGAACCTCCGCCAAGGACATCCTCCAGAAGCTCGTCACGGCCACCACCGACGAGCTCAAGGCCCAGGGGGTCACGGATCCCGCCAAGCAGTACCAGGCCATCACGGTGGCAAGCATCGTGCAGGCTGAAGGTGGCCAGGCCGACTACGGCAACGTGGCCGGCGCCATCTACAACAGGCTCAAGCCCGGCAACACCGAGACGAACGGGCTCATCCAATCCGATGCCACGGTTACCTACGGCCTGGGTACCAAGACCTTCCACCTGACCGATGCCCAGAAGGCTGACAAGAGCAATCCCTACAACACCTACGCCAACGTAGGCCTTCCGGTCGGCCCCATCGGTTCACCCGGCAAGACGGCGATCGATGCGGCCGCGAAGCCGACGGCCAACAACTACCTCTACTGGGTAACAATCAACCTCGACACCAAGGAAACCAAGTTCTCCAGCACGCTGGCGGAACACCTCAAGTACGTTGACCAATACAACGCGTGGTGTGCGGCCAACGCCGGACGGTGCGTGTGAGTAGACGTGCTGCCGTCCTGGGGCACCCCATCAGCCACTCGAAGTCACCAGCGCTCCACCGCGCGGCCTACGCGAAGCTTGGGCTCGACATCGAATACTCGGCAATCGATGTAACCGTTGAGCGGCTCCCGGCCTTCATGGCGGACCTTGAGGCTGGCGACGATTGGTGCGGTTTGTCCGTCACCATGCCCCTCAAAACCGCCATGGTGGACGAAGTCGACGAAGTCCGCGGGGCCGGCGCGTACTTGGGTGTCATCAACACGGTTGCTTTTGAAGACACCGGGCACGGCGTGCGGCGGGTCGGCCACAACACCGATGTGGCCGGGATCGTTGAAGCCGTGAGGAACGCAGGGGTGACGGAACAGCCGAATTCCGCGGTTCTTGGCGGCGGCGGAACATCCGCGGCGGCTATCGCGGCACTGCGGGAGCTCGGCTCGAAACACGTTGACGTCTTTGTGCGCGACGTCGGACGCGCCGCCGAGGCGAAAGCCGCGGCAGCCGCCGTCGGGCTTTCCATTCACCTCCGGCCGCTGGCTGAAGCCGCTGGAGGCATGGCGGGAGCCGATCTGGTGATCTCCACGCTTCCGCCGCGGGCGGCGGACGGCATCGCGGCGCAGCTCGAGCAGCTTCCCGACGGCGGCAAGCTTCCCGACGATGACAAGCTTCCCGACGATGTCAAGCTTCCCGACGATGTCTGGGGTGTCCTGCTCGACGTCGCCTACGATCCTTGGCCCAGCCGCATTGCCGAAGCATGGCATTCGCGGGGCGGAGTAGTGGTTCCGGGGCTCGAGATGTTGCTCTATCAAGCCGTGGAGCAAATCCGTTTGTTTTCCGGAGCGGACGTCACCGCCGATGTCATAGATGTGATGTGCGACTCAGTCGGGCTTCCCCGACGGGTCTAGTAAGGGCCTTACATGGCAGGATTGGATATATGTTGCGTTGGTTGACCGCCGGTGAATCCCATGGCCCGGCACTGCTCGGAATTGTTGAAGGCGTCCCCGCCGGTGTGGAACTCACCAGCGGGGAAATACGCGACGCCTTGGCGCGTCGCCGTCTCGGCTATGGCCGCGGCGCCCGGATGAAGTTCGAGCAGGACGAAGTGAGCATCCTTGGCGGCGTCAGGCACGGCGTGACGCAGGGCGGCCCGGTCGCGATCCAGATCGGCAACACCGAATGGCCCAAGTGGGAGCAGATCATGTCTGCCGACCCGGTGGATCCCGCGCTTCTCGCGGACCAGGCCCGCAACGCGCCCTTGACCCGTCCGCGGCCCGGCCACGCAGATTTCACCGGCATGCAGAAGTACGGATTCCCTGAGGCCCGCCCTGTACTGGAACGCGCCAGCGCCCGGGAAACCGCCACGCGTGTCGCTTTGGGTACGGTGGCTTCGCAATTCCTGAAACAGCTTGGCATCGAGCTCGTGAGCCACACGGTTTCCATCGCGAGCGTGACCGTGCCCGAGGGCCGTCCGCTGCCCCTGCCGTCCGACGTTCTGGCCCTCGATGCCGATCCTTTGCGTTGCTTCGATCGGGAGACCTCGGACGCCATGGTGGCCGAGGTTGACGCAGCACACAAGGAAGGCGAGACCCTCGGCGGCGTCGTCGAAGTTCTGGCCTACGGCCTGCCGCCGGGACTCGGTAGCTACGTGCACTGGGACCGTCGCCTCGATTCCCGCCTGGCTGCTGCCCTGATGGGTATCCAGGCGATCAAGGGCGTCGAAGTCGGCGATGGTTTCCTGACCGCCGCCCGCCGTGGCTCCGCCGCGCACGATGAAATCGTCAAGGACGAGACCGGCCGGATCGTCCGCAAGACCAACCGTGCAGGTGGCATCGAAGGTGGCATGAGCATTGGCGAAGTGCTGCGCGTCCGCGCCGCGATGAAGCCCATCGCCACCGTCCCGCGCGCATTGAAGACCATTGACGTGAGCACGGGTGAGGCCGCCAAGGCGCACCACCAGCGCTCCGACGTCTGTGCCGTTCCGGCGGCGGGTGTCGTGGCCGAAGCCATGGTTGCACTGGTGTTGGCCGAGGCCGTTGCCGAGAAGTTCGGCGGTGACTCGGTCGCCGAGACCGCGCGGAACCTTCGGGGTTACCTGGACAGCATCCCGGCAACCCTGGACTCGGTCGGCCACTAGTGGGCCGCGGTACCCCGGGCGCCGGTTACGGGCCCGCGATCGCTTTGGTCGGGCCGATGGCCGTCGGCAAGTCGGTCATTGGCCAGCAGCTCGCCCAGCAATTGGGCGTGCCGTTCGTGGACACGGACGCAGTCATCGTTGAGCACCACGGCACGATCGCGGATATTTTTGCTGGTCGGGGAGAACATGCTTTCCGGGAGATCGAGGCCAGGACGGTGGCACGCGCCGTTGAAGCTGCGGACATCAACGGCGCGGTGGTTTCGCTGGGTGGTGGCGCAGTGCTCGATTCCGGCACGCAGCAGCTGCTGGGTGCCTGCACCGTGATCTACCTCGAGTGCGATGCGGAGACAGTCGCTGAGCGCATTGCCCGCAACACGGGCAGGCCGCTGCTGGCCGGCGACGCCATGGCCCGCTGGGAGACCCTTTTTGCCGCCCGGCGTCCTGTCTATGAACGCCTTGCAGACATCACCGTCGACGTCCGGTCCGGGACCGTGGCGGAAATCGCCCTCCACGTGGAGGAAAGACTGCGTGAATACGCGGCCTTGAAAGAGGAAGTGCAAAAGTGAGTAACGAAGCAACTGTCATCAAGGTCACTGGCCAGTCCGCCAACGAGAACTACGACGTCGTCGTCGGGCGCGGCCTCCTGGAGACCCTTCCCGCGAAGCTGGGGGAACGCGTCAGGCGGGTCCTCGTCGTCCACCCACGTGCCCTGCGACTTACGGGCGATACGGTCCGTGCTGAACTCGAGGCTGCCGGATTCACCGCCCTCACCGCCGAGATCCCTGACGCCGAAGAAGGCAAGCACATCCAGGTTGCCGCCTTCTGCTGGCAAGTGCTTGGCCAGAACGACTTCACCCGCTCCGACGCCATCGTGGCGGTCGGCGGCGGCGCGGTCACCGACCTCGCCGGCTTCGTCGCTGCCACCTGGCTTCGCGGCGTCAAGGTCATCCACATGCCCACGAGCCTCCTCGGCATGGTGGACGCGTCGGTGGGCGGAAAGACCGGCATCAATACCGCAGAAGGCAAGAACCTGGTGGGTTCCTTCCACCCGCCCGCGGCTGTCCTCGCGGACCTGGACACCCTCCAGACGCTGCCCAAGAATGAGCTGATCTCCGGAATGGCAGAGGTCATCAAATGCGGCTTCATTGCCGATCCCGCCATCCTGGAACTCGTCGAAAACAAGCCGGAGGAAGTCACCGATCCAGGTTCGGCGGTGCTCCGCGAGCTCATTGAACGTGCCATTGCCGTCAAAGCGAAGGTGGTTTCCGAGGACCTCAAGGAATCCGGCCTGCGTGAAATCCTCAACTACGGGCACACGCTCGGCCACGCGATCGAACTCGTGGAACGCTACTCGTGGCGGCACGGCGCAGCGGTTTCGGTCGGCATGATGTTTGCCGCGGAGCTCGCCCGCAGCGTCGGGCGGCTTTCCGACGTCGACGCCGACAGGCACCGCACCATCCTTGAGGGACTCGGGTTGCCGGTCACCTACCGCCGGGACCGCTGGCAGGGCCTCCTCGACGGCATGCGCCGCGACAAGAAGTCCCGCGGAGACCTCTTGCGTTTCGTGGTGCTCGACGGCGTCGCGAAGCCCGGAATCCTCGACGTGCCGGACACTTCGCTGCTCTTCGCTGCCTACCAGGAGATCGCATCATGACCACCGAGACCTTCAGCAGCATCAGTGATTGGCCCACGGGCGGATTCCCCGGGGTGCGCACCAACCCCGACACGCTCCTGCCGGCCATCGTCAACGAGGAAGCCATGCAGTCGGCGCTGGCCGAGTCCAACGATCCCGCCGACCGCATCATGGCGCTCATGCTCGAAGGCCACCCGGCAGAAGCCGCCGAGTTGTTGGCCGAGGCGCGCTACAACGATCCCGAGTCGTTCAAATTGCGGATCTTCGAAGCCGAACTGCACCGTGCCACCAACCGCTTTGACCGGGCCGTGGAGCTCTTCCGCCGGCTCCTGGGCGAAGTCCACGGAACCGTCAAGGAGCCGGTCGTCCACCAGTATTTGGGCCGGGCCTATTTTGTCGCCGGCAACCACGTCGCCGCGGCGGAGTCGTTCACCAAGGCCTTGGACCTGCGCGTCGCCTTGGCAGCCGACGCTTCGCTGATCTATTCCTCTGCTGTGGCCCTGCAACGCGCCCGGAACGTCCTCGAGTTCGCCTCCTGAGGAACGCGCGGGCAGGCGCGCCGCATTTTGCCGGTAGAATGGACTTTGGATTTTTGATAAATACGCGCTGGCTGCCGTCACGGCATGCCTGCTTGGCATAGTCGGCTGGAGCCAGAAGGCGTAGCTAGAACCAGTGAGAGAAACCAGAGGATACTAGTGGCAACCACAAATGACATCAAGAACGGAACCGTGCTGAAGCTCGAGGGCCAGCTCTGGAACATCATTGAGTTCCAGCACGTCAAGCCGGGCAAGGGCGGCGCGTTCGTGCGCACGAAGATGCGCAACGTCATGTCGGGCAAGGTGGTCGACAAGACCTTCAACGCCGGCCTCAAGATCGAAACTGCCACGGTTGACCGCCGCGACTACCAGTACCTGTACCAGGACGGTACGGACTTCGTTTTCATGGACACCCAGGACTTCGACCAGATCACGGTTTCCGGTGCCACAGTAGGCGACGCCACCAACTTCATGCTGGAAAACCAGATGGTCAACATTGCCATCCACGAAGGCACCCCGCTCTACATCGAGCTGCCCCCGAGCGTTGTCCTCGAAATCACCTACACCGAGCCGGGCCTGCAGGGCGACCGCTCCTCCGCTGGAACCAAGCCAGCTACCCTTGAGACCGGTTACGAGATCCAGGTGCCCCTGTTCGTTGAGAACAACACCAAGGTCAAGGTAGACACTCGCGACGGCAGCTACCTGGGCCGGGTCAACGACTAGTGAGCGCCCGTGGTAAAGCCCGTAGCAGGGCCCTCGAGATACTGTTCGAGGCGGAGCAGCGTTCCGCCTCCGCGTTCGAGGTCTTGAAGGCCCGCCGGGAAATGACCGACCTCGTCATCAACCCGTACACGATGGACATCGTGGAGGGCGTGGTTGCCATGCAGCCCACCATCGACGAGTTCCTCCAGACCTACGCCCAGGGCTGGACCCTGGAGCGGATGCCGGCGGTCGACCGTATCATCCTCCGGATCGGCGCCTGGGAACTCCTCTACAACGACGACGTCCCGGACGGCGTGGCCGTCAGCGAAGCGGTGGCACTGGCCAAGGTTATGTCCACCGACGAATCTCCCGCGTTCATCAACGGTCTCCTCGGACGGTTGCAGACGCTAAAGCCTTCCCTTCTCGCTTAGGCGATATTGGGGGGCATCAGCCCAACTGACTGGCACTTAAGGTCGTTATGAGCCTTCATAACGACATCTACTGCCAGTCAGTTGGGCTGACCTCAAGAGACCCTGCGCAGCCGAACATCGCCTGCGCGACTGTGAGCTAAAACGCATCGCCTTGCTCCGGAGCGCGCCAGCCGGGTGTCGCCCCCTGTGGTAATTTTGAAGAGCAAATGTTCCTTTTTTAATTCCGTCCCGTGAGGCGGGGAAAGGGGAGACGAGCGATGACTGAAGTCACTGCGCCGGTGCCGTCCCGGGTTGTTCTCAACCACGCGGACATCGACCGTGCGCTCACTCGTATCGCCCACGAGATCCTCGAAGCCAACAAGGGTTCCCAGGATCTGGTTCTTTTGGGCATCCCACGCCGCGGTTTTCCGCTGGCGGTGCGGCTTGCAGACAAGATCGCCGCCGCGGATCCAACCGTCAACGCCTCGGCAATCGTCGGCCAGCTGGACGTCACCATGTTCCGTGACGATCTTTCCCACCAGCCCGCCAGGCCCCCTTACCCCACCAAACTGCCGATGTCCGGAATCGACAACAAGGTTGTTGTCCTCATCGATGACGTCCTGTACTCGGGACGCACAATCCGGGCAGCCCTCGACGCGATCATCGACCTCGGCAGGCCACGCATCGTCCGCCTGGCCGTCCTCGTGGACCGCGGGCACCGCGAACTGCCGATCCGCGCGGACCACGTCGGCAAGAACCTGCCTACGTCCTCCTCGGAAAAGGTCCGGGTCCACCTTGAAGAATTCGATTCCGTGGAGGGTCAGCCGATCAATGAAGTAGTGATCGAGGCAGGCGCATGAAACACCTGCTCTCCACCGAGAACCTCAGCGCAGCGAACGCCATCCGGATCCTGGACACCGCCGAAGAGATGGCGGCGGTAGGGGACCGGGAGGTCAAGAAGCTGCCAGCCCTGCGCGGCCGCACCGTGGTCAACCTCTTCTTCGAGGACTCCACCCGCACACGCATTTCCTTCGAAGCAGCTGCTAAGCGGCTCTCCGCCGACGTGATCAACTTCGCCGCCAAGGGTTCCTCGGTGTCGAAAGGCGAGTCCCTCAAGGACACCGCGCAGACCCTCGCAGCCATGGGGGCCGATGCGGTAGTCATCCGCCACTGGGCTTCCGGGGCCCCGCACCGCCTTGCAGCCACCGACTGGATCGACGCGGCCGTCATCAACGCCGGGGACGGCACGCATGAACACCCCACCCAGGCTCTCCTCGACGCGTTCACGATGCGCCGACACTGGTCCAAGCTGCACGGCTCGGCGTCCACGGGCGCAGACCTCACGGGCATGCGCGTCGCCATCGCCGGCGACGTCCTGCACTCCCGCGTCGCCCGTTCCAACGTGTGGCTCCTGCGCACCCTTGGCGCGGAAGTGACGCTCGTGGCCCCGCCCACTTTGCTGCCGATCGGCGTCGAACAGTGGCCTTGCAAGGTCAGCTACAACCTCGACGAGACCCTCGAAGCCGGAGTGGACGCCATGATGATGCTGCGCGTCCAAGGTGAGCGCATGAACGCTTCCTTCTTCCCCTCCACCCGCGAGTATTCGCGGCGCTGGGGCTTCGACGATGCCCGCCTCCGCGCCCTCGACGAACTCGGGCTCAAGGACACGATCATCATGCACCCCGGGCCCATGAACCGCGGACTTGAAATTTCTTCCGCCGCTGCCGATTCACCGCGTTCCACCGTCCTGGCCCAGGTCCGGAACGGCGTGTCGGTCCGGATGGCTGCCCTGTACCTGCTGCTCTCGGGGGATTCCCGTGAAGCCGCCCCCATGCCGGGCACCGCCCGTTCCGATAAGGAGAGCAACTGATGACCGAGACCGCAACAGGCACCTATTTGATCCGCGGCGCGGCCATCCTGGGTGGAGACGCCGAGGACCTGCTGATCCGCGACGGAATCATCGCTGAGCGCGGCATCGGCCTTTCCGCCGAAGGTGCCACCGTGATCGAGGCCGCCGGCCTCGTGGCACTTCCCGGCATGGTCGACATCCACACCCACTTGCGTGAACCGGGCCGCGAAGACGCGGAAACCGTTGAAACGGGTACCCGCGCCGCAGCCCTTGGCGGTTACACCGCGGTCCACGCCATGGCCAACAGCAACCCGGTGGCGGACACCGCCGGCGTCGTCGAGCAGGTCCACAGCCTGGGCCGTGCCGCCGGTTGGGTGGATGTCCGTCCCGTGGGTGCCGTCACGGTCGGACTCGCCGGCGAGCAGCTCGCCGAACTCGGCGCCATGGCAGACTCCCGCGCCCAGGTCCGGGTCTTCTCCGACGACGGAATCTGCGTCCACGATCCCGTCCTGATGCGCCGGGCCCTCGAGTACGTCAAAGCGTTCGACGGCGTGGTTGCCCAGCACGCGCAGGAACCCCGCCTCACCGCGGGTGCCCAGATGAACGAAGGCGCCGTCTCCGCGGTTCTCGGCCTCGCCGGGTGGCCTGCGGTTGCCGAGGAGAGCATCATCGCCCGGGACGTCCTCCTGGCCCAGCACGTCGGCTCCCGCCTGCACGTCTGCCACGTATCCACCGCCGGATCGGTGGAAATCGTCCGCTGGGCCAAGGAACGGGGGATCAACGTCACCGCCGAGGTCACCCCGCACCATTTGTTGCTCACCGACGAACTGGTCCGCAGCTACGACCCCGTCTACAAAGTCAACCCGCCACTGCGCACCGACGCCGATGTCCAGGCGCTCCGTGCCGGACTCGCCGACGGCACCATCGACGTCGTTGGCACGGACCATGCCCCGCATCCGAGCGAGCACAAGGAATGCGAGTGGGCCCAGGCGGCCATGGGCATGACGGGCCTGGAAACTGCCTTGTCGGTAGTCCAGGAAACCATGATCGAAACCGGGCTCATGACGTGGGCCGACTTCGCCCGCGTCACCTCCACCGTTCCCGCTGCCATCGGCCGCGTGGCGGATCAGGGACGGCCGCTCGAAGCCGGTGAGCCCGCGAACGTCATCCTCGTGGACCCGGCTGCCCGGTGGACGGTGGATCCGCATAAGATGGCGACCATGGGCCGGAACTCACCCTTTGCGGGCAAAGACCTGCCTGGGGCTGTCGTCGCCACCTTCTTCAAGGGCCACCCGACCGTACTGGACGGCAAGCTCAACACGCCGTACCGCTACGCCGCGGAGCCCGCGGGCGCCGGCAGCAACTGATGGACAACAAACTTGCTTCCTTGCTCCTCGTTGTGGTTCTTGCCGCGGTCGCGGCCGGACTCATTGCGATAGGTTGGCGCGGCAGGCTCAAACGCCAGGCCGGCCTCGCGCAGCTTCCGGAAGTGCCCGAAAGGCTCAGCCCGGCCGGCATTGTGGCTGAAGGCCAGTACGTGGCCACGACGACGGCTGGAGACTGGCTTGACCGGGTCGCCGTTCATGGACTTGGTTTCCGCGGGAACGCGGAAATGAGCGTCCACCGGGAAGGCGTCCTCTTCGACCGGAAGGGGAGCGCGCCATTGTTTGTTCCGGCGGAAGCCGTGACCGACTGCGGCAGCGCCGACGGCATGGCAGGCAAGTTCGTAGAGAAGGACGGACTCGTAGTCTTGAGCTGGATGCTCGGAGAACACGAGCTCGACACCGGATTCAGGACAAGGCACGCCGCCGACAAGCAACCGCTCCTCGAAGCACTTCAAGAATTGATCTCTGCAGCCCCCCAGGCAGATGCCGATAGTGGAAAGTAACAAAGTGACGGATAGCAATGCAGTAGCAGGCACAGTGACAGGCAATACCAACCCAGCAGAGTCCTCCGCGGCGGTGCTGGTCCTCGAAGACGGCCGCACGTTCCGCGGCCGGAGCTACGGCGCCACAGGCGTCGCGCTGGGCGAGGCGGTCTTCGCCACCGGCATGACCGGCTACCAGGAAACCATCACGGACCCCTCGTATGCCCGGCAGCTGGTGGTCCAGACGGCTCCGCACATCGGTAACACCGGCGTGAACAAGGAAGACGCCGAGTCCCGCCGCATCTGGGTCGCCGGCTACGTGGTCCGCGACGCTGCGCGACGCCCCTCGAACTGGCGCTCGGAGCGCAGTCTCGACGCGGAGCTCGTTGAACAGGGCATCGTCGGCATCCAGGCCGTGGACACCCGCGCCATCACCCGGCACCTGCGCGAGCACAAGACCATGCGTGCAGGAATCTTCTCCGGCGAGGCAGCCAAGGCCACCGACAAGGAGCTCCTGGACACTGTCCTCGCCAGCGCGCCCATGGAAGGTGCCCGCCTGGCCGAAGAAGTGAGCATCGACGAAGCATACGTCGTCGAACCCGCCGACCATGGCTGGGACGGCGAGCCGAAATTCAGCATCGCCGCGATCGACCTAGGTATCAAGGCGATGACCCCGGTCCGCTTCGCCGAACGCGGCGTACGCGTCCACGTCTTGCCGGCCACCGCAACGCTGGAAGACGTCAAGGCAGTCAACCCTGACGGTTTCTTCATGTCCAACGGCCCAGGCGACCCTGCCACCGCAGACGCGCAGGTGAAGCTGCTCCGCGCTGTTCTCGATGAGAAGATGCCGTACTTCGGAATCTGCTTCGGCAACCAGATCCTGGGCCGGGCCCTCGGATTCGGTACCTACAAGCTCAAGTACGGCCACCGCGGCATCAACCAGCCGGTGATGGACCGTCGCACGGGCAAAGTCGAGATCACCTCGCAGAACCACGGCTTCGCCGTCGACGCTCCCATGGACGGCGCCACCATGGCTCCGGAAGAGCGCTTTGGCCGCGTGGAGGTCAGCCACGTGAGCCTCAACGACGACGTCGTCGAAGGACTCGCGTGTCTCGACATCCCGGCCTTCTCGGTCCAGTACCACCCCGAAGCCGCGGCCGGACCGCACGACGCCGCCTACCTCTTCGACCGCTTCATCGACCTGATGGAGAGCACGAAGAACGGCCAGGACGCCGCACAGGCCGCCGACACTCAGACATCGAACTCCGCGAAGAACGAGGACACCAAGTAATGCCAAAGCGTACAGATCTCAAGAGCGTCCTCGTTATCGGTTCCGGCCCGATCGTCATCGGCCAGGCGGCCGAATTCGACTACTCCGGAACCCAGGCCTTGCGGGTGCTCAAAGAGGAGGGCCTGCGCGTCATCCTCGTCAACTCCAACCCGGCCACCATCATGACGGACCCCGAGTTCGCCGATGCCACCTACGTGGAGCCCATCACGCCCGAGGTCGTCGAAAAGATCATCGCCAAGGAGCGCCCGGATGCCATCCTGCCCACCCTCGGTGGACAGACGGCCCTCAACACGGCCATCGCCCTGGACAAGAACGGCGTGCTTGAGAAGTACAACGTCGAACTGATCGGTGCCAACATTGCCGCGATCGAACTCGGCGAGGACCGCGAAAAGTTCAAGGGCGTCGTGGAACGCTGCGGCGCCGAGTCGGCCCGCAGCCACATCATCCACACCATGGACGAAGCACTGACCGCGGCCGAAGACCTCGGCTACCCGATGGTTGTCCGTCCGTCCTTCACCATGGGCGGCCTGGGCTCCGGCCTGGCGTACAACGAGGACGACCTGCGCCGCATCGTAGGCCAGGGCCTGCAGTACAGCCCCACCTCCGAGGTCCTGCTGGAAGAGAGCATCCTCGGCTGGAAAGAGTACGAGCTGGAGATGATGCGCGACAAGAACGACAACGTCGTTGTTGTCTGCTCCATCGAGAACTTCGATCCGGTAGGTGTCCACACGGGCGACTCCATCACCGTTGCACCGGCCCTGACCCTGACTGACCGCGAGTACCAGCGGCTGCGCGATATCTCCATCGCCGTCATCCGCGAAGTCGGCGTCGACACCGGTGGCTGCAACATTCAGTTCGCCATCGAACCGGACACGGGACGCGTCGTCGTCATCGAAATGAACCCGCGTGTTTCGCGTTCCTCTGCGCTGGCCTCCAAGGCCACCGGCTTCGCGATCGCGAAGATCGCCACCAAGCTCTCCCTGGGCTACACCCTGGACGAGATCCCCAACGACATCACGCAGAAAACGCCGGCTTCGTTCGAGCCGACGCTCGACTACGTCGTCGTCAAGGTTCCCCGCTTCGCGTTCGAGAAGTTCCCCGCAGCGGACAACACGCTGACCACCACCATGAAGTCCGTGGGTGAAGCCATGGCCATGGGCCGCAACTTCACGGAGGCCTTGCAGAAGGCCCTTCGCTCCCTCGAGCAGAAGGGCTCGCAGCTGGACTTCAGCCATGTGCCCGAATGGGAAGTTCCGGAGCTCATCGAGAAGTCCAAGCGCCCGACGACGGACCGCCTCCACCAGGTCCAGCGCGCCCTGCTCGGCGGAGCTTCGCTTGAGGAGCTCTACGCCGCCACCAAGATCGATCCGTGGTTCCTGGACCAGCTGCAGCTGCTCAACGAGATGTCCCACGAGATCCGCAAGGCCGGCGCCCTGACGGAAGACATGCTCCGCAACGCCAAGCGCCACGGCTTCTCGGATGAACAGATCGGCTCGTTGACCCACAACCCGGAGGCCGTTGTCCGCGGCGTGCGGCAGGCCCTGGGCATCCGTCCGGTCTACAAGACGGTGGACACCTGCGCCGCCGAATTCGCCGCGTACACCCCATACCACTACTCGTCATATGACGAAGAGGACGAGGTCGGCTTGCACTCCAAGCCGTCCGTCATCATCCTGGGTTCCGGCCCCAACCGCATCGGCCAGGGCATCGAGTTCGACTACTCCTGCGTCCACGCCTCCATGGCGTTGCGCAAGGCCGGCTACGAAACCGTCATGGTCAACTGCAACCCCGAAACCGTCTCCACGGATTACGACGTCTCCACGCGCCTCTACTTCGAACCGTTGACACTCGAGGACGTCCTCGAAGTCATCGCGGCAGAGGAACGCACGGGCGGCGTCATGGGCGTGTTCGTGCAGCTCGGCGGCCAGACCCCGCTCAAACTCGCACAGCAGCTGGCAGACGCCGGCGTGCCGATCCTTGGCACCTCGCCGGAAGCGATCGACCTCGCCGAGCACCGCGGCATGTTCTCCCGCGTGCTCGACCAGGCTGGACTGATCGCCCCGAAGAACGGCACCGCCGTGTCCTTCGAAGACGCTAAGAAGATCGCCGACGAAATCGGCTACCCGGTCCTCGTCCGTCCGTCCTATGTGCTTGGCGGCCGCGGCATGGAAATCGTCTACGACGAAGCCAACCTCTCGCGCTACATCGCCAACGCCACGGAAATCACCCCGGACCACCCGGTGCTGATCGACCGCTTCCTCGAGGACGCCGTCGAGATCGACGTCGACGCGCTCTTCGACGGCACGGACATGTACCTCGGCGGCATCATGGAGCACATCGAGGAAGCCGGCATCCACTCCGGTGACTCCGCTTGCGTCCTGCCGCCGATCACCCTCGGCAGCAACGTGATCGAACGCGTCCGCACGGCCACCCGGGCCATCGCTGAAGGCGTAGGCGTCCGAGGCCTGATCAACATCCAGTTCGCTCTGGCTTCCGACGTGCTCTACGTGCTGGAGGCCAACCCGCGCGCTTCCCGCACGGTTCCGTTCGTCTCCAAGGCAACGGGCGTGCAAATGGCCAAGGCCGCGGCCCTCATCGGTACGGGCGTCACCATCAACCAGCTCCGCAGCGCCTACAAGATGCTGCCGGAAACGGGCGACGGTTCAACCCTGCCGCTCGACGCTCCCGTCGCGGTGAAGGAAGCCGTGCTGCCGTTCAGCCGCTTCCGGACACCGGAAGGCAAGGTAGTGGACTCGCTGCTCGGCCCTGAGATGCGCTCCACCGGCGAAGTCATGGGCATCGACAAGCACTTCGATACCGCTTTCGCCAAGAGCCAGGCCGCGGCCAACAACGCCCTGCCCACCGAAGGCAAGATCTTCGTTTCTGTCGCCAACCGCGACAAGCGTTCGGTGATCATGGGCGTCAAGCGCCTGTCCGATCTCGGTTTCGAGATCGTCTCCACGGGCGGTACCGCGGATGTCCTGCGCCGCAACGGCATCCAGGCCACCCCGGTCCGCAAGGTTGCCGAAGGCAGCAGCGCCGAAGGCGAAGGCACCATCGCGGACCTTATCATCGCCGGCGAGATCGACATGGTCTTCAACACGCCTTCCGGCGGCGAAGCCCGCAGCGACGGCTACGAACTCCGTGCGGCCGCTACGTCCATAGGCATTCCCTGCATCACCACGGTTGCGGAGTTCAACGCCGCCGTGCAGGCCATCGAGGCGCTGCGCACTTACGAGTGGTCGGTGACGAGCCTGCAGGAGCACGCCGCTGCGCTGTCAGCTTCCCAGGCCGCGGCAGCCGAGGCCGTCAATGCCTGAGTCTGCCGCAGCCGGGCAGCAGCCTGTTCTTAGCTCGGGGCCCCGACAGCCGTTCGGTTCCCGCCTGGCTGCAGCGATGGCCGCCCGCGGCCCCTTGTGCGTCGGCATTGACCCCCACCCGGGGCTCTTGGCGGACTGGGGATTGAACGACGACGTCGCTGGCCTGGAGCGCTTTTCGCTCACTGTCGTGGAGGCCGTGGCGAAGCTCGCTGCCGCGGTCAAGCCGCAGGTGGCGCTCTATGAGCGTCACGGCTCAGCAGGCATGGCGGTCTTGGAACGGACCCTTGCGGCCGCATCCGATGCCGAAGTGTTGAGTATCGCCGACGCCAAACGCGGAGACATCGGCTCCACGATGGCTGCGTACGCCGACGCCTGGCTACGGGATGGCTCCGCCTTGGCAGCAGACTCGGTCACGCTGAGCCCGTACCTTGGCTTCGAGTCGCTGCGACCGGCTCTCGACCTCGCGGCCGAGTCCGGCCGGGGTGTTTTTGTGCTCGCCCTGACCTCCAACCCGGAGGGCAAGTCCGTGCAGCACGTTGGGGGTTCGCAATCGGTGGCCCGGCGGATCGCCGAGGCCGCGGCCGAGGAAAACCGCCGCTATGCGGGCGCCATGGGATCGGTCGGTCTCGTGGTGGGTGCCACGATCGGCGGGGCGCTGGTGGAACTTGGACTGGACCTCGACGCCGTTCACGGGCCCATCCTGGCGCCCGGGCTGGGCGCGCAAGGAGCCACGCCGGCGGATCTGCGTGCCACTTTCGGCGCGGCATACCCGGCGGTCCTGGCGACCTCGAGCCGCGGAATCCTCGCGGCTGGTCCAACGATTGCCGGACTGCGTTCCGCCACTGAGGCCACCCGCGACGGCTTGCTGAAAGCCTGAGCCTGATCTTCGTGGGTCCAATGCATTGCGCTCCGCACTGACCACGCGATAGCTTCGGGATCAGTCCAATCCGCTACGCACTCGATGCCGGCCAAAGGGGGATGTGTCAGTGACCTTAAAGGCTCTGTCGCCAGAGGAACGTTCCGATGCCTTGGAGAAAGCCGCGAGAGCCCGGGCCCGACGGGCTCTCGCGAAGGAACAGCTCAGGACGGGCGAACTCAGCTTTGCCCGGCTGATTAAGTCGGCACAGACTGACGAGGCCATCGCCCGCATGCGTGTTTCCGAGCTCATCGAGGCTGTTCCGGGCATCGGCCCGGTCCGGGCAGCGGCCATCATGGCGGAGGTCGGGATCGCGGCTTCACGCAGGCTCCGGGGCTTGGGAATTCATCAGTCCCGGTCGCTGATAGATTTTATGGAAGACAAATACGGCGTCTAAACGAATACAGCGTTTAACAAATGCAGCGTTTAACATGTGCAGCGTTTAAGAAGATATGCAGCATATATAGGATCTCCACGAAGGACGATGTGAGCAAGAATCCGGGACTGACCGTCCTCGCAGGCCCCACTGCCGTTGGCAAGGGAACAGTATCCACGTATATCCGGGACAATTACCCCGAGGTCTGGCTGTCAGTTTCAGCCACCACACGCGCGCCGCGGCCGGGGGAGAAGGACGGCGTCCACTATTACTTCAAGTCCGCCGAAGAATTCGACGCACTCGTTGAGGACGGCCAGTTGCTTGAGTGGGCCGTGGTCCACGGAAAGAACCGCTACGGCACGCTGCGCAGCACCGTGGACGCCGCCATCGCCGAAGGCAGGTCCGTGCTGCTGGAGATCGATTTGCAGGGCGCCCGCCAAGTCAAGGCGGCAGTTCCGGACGCCAACTTCGTGTTCCTTGCTCCGCCCAGCTGGGACGAAATGGTCCGCCGTCTGGTGGGACGCGGCACCGAAACCCCGGAGGAACAGCAGCAACGGCTGGAAACCGCTAAACTGGAACTTGCCGCTGAACCGGAGTTTGACCACACCGTCATCAATGACGACGTACGCCGGGCAGCGGACGAGCTTGTTTCACTCATGGGGCTTACCCCGCATCAGCGCTAAGCGCTAGCACTTGTCAGCCCGTTAGAATTTGGAGAATTCGTGTCCACGAACCTTGAAGGCATCATCAACCCGCCGATCGACGAGCTGCTTGCTGCTGCCGATTCAAAGTACGGCCTGGTGATTTTCGGCGCCAAGCGCGCGCGCCAGATCAACGCGTACTACGCCCAGCTGCACGAGGGCCTCTTCGAGTACGTTGGCCCGCTGGTCGACACGAAGCTGAACGAGAAGTCGCTCTCCATCGCCCTGCGCGAGATCAACGAAGGCCTGCTGGTTTCCACTCCCATCGAGCCCGCAGAGTAAAACAGACTGCCTGTTGACGGAGGTCACGTGCGCATAGTCCTCGGAGTCGGGGGAGGGATCGCAGCCTACAAGGTTGCATCGCTCCTCCGGCTTTTTACTGAAGCCGGACACAACGTCACGGTCATTCCCACCGAAGCGGCCACCCGGTTTGTCGGCGTGGCTACGTGGGAGGCCCTCTCGGGCAATCCGGTGAGCAACAGCGTCTTTGACGACGTCGAGAAGGTCAACCACGTCCGTCTCGGGCAGGAGACGGACCTCATCGTGGTCGCCCCGGCAACTGCGGACCTGCTGGCCAAGGCAGCAACCGGCCAAGCGGGGGATTTGCTGACCAATACACTCCTCATGGCCCACGGTCCGGTGCTTTTCGCTCCCGCAATGCACACCGAAATGTGGCACAACCAAGCCACCCAGGCGAATGTGGAGACACTGCGCAGCCGGGGCATCACCGTCCTGGAACCCGCAGTGGGCCGGTTGACGGGCGCGGACTCCGGGCCAGGCCGGCTGCCCGAGCCGGAAGCGATCTTCGCGGCCGCCATGGCTTTGGTCGACGCATCCTCGCCTTCAACCCTGCTTGCTGGCCCGAAACCCCTGGCCGGGCGCACCATCACGATTTCGGCCGGCGGCACCAGGGAAGCCCTGGATCCGGTCCGTTTCCTGGGGAATAGGTCTTCCGGCAAACAGGGTGTTGCACTGGCCGCCGCGGCCCTTGACGCAGGCGCCCATGTCAGGTTCCTCGCAGCCCACATGGAGGTCCAGGCACCCGCGGGCGTCGAACTGATCCAGGTTGAATCCGCTTTGGAGCTCCGTGATGCCGCGCTGGAAGCCGCTGCCGGCTCCGACGTCGTGATCATGGCCGCGGCCGTCGCGGATTTCCGCCCCGCCGAAGTTTCGGACACGAAAATCAAGAAGGTCAACGGCAACGATGCCCCCGTGGTGCGCCTCGTGCAGAACCCGGACATCCTGCATGAGCTGGTGATGCTCCGCGACGCTGAGGCATCCACGCAGTTGATCATCGGGTTTGCAGCCGAAACCGGAGACGAGGACGGCAACGTCCTGGAGCACGCCACCGCCAAGCTCAAACGCAAAGGCTGCGACCTTTTGGTGGTCAACCAGGTCGGCGTCGGGCGCGTGTTCGGCCAGGACCAGAATTCTGTGATCATTCTCTCCGGCCATGGCGCGGCGCCGCAGTCGGCGGCAGGTTCCAAATCCGACGTCGCCGCCGCTGTTATTGACCGCATCAGCACGGAACTGAGCCGCGTACACCCGGCAACGTAGGCGCCGGGTGAGGCTCATTCGTTAGCTGGTCCATCCTTAGCATAGGGACATACGGCGGAAGCCGGCCGCCCCCAACCGAGTAAGGTAGTCGAGTGACTTTACCGCTGCACCATGAATCCCACGGCATCCCGTCCAAGCTCCGGCTCTTCACCTCGGAGTCTGTTACGGAAGGGCACCCGGACAAGATCTGCGACCAGATCAGCGATGCCATCCTCGATGCGCTCCTGGCGGCAGACCCCGAGTCGCGCGTGGCTGTTGAAACCATGGCCACCACCGGCTTGGTGCACGTAGCCGGCGAAGTCACCACTGATGCGTATGTCGAAATTCCGCAGATCGTGCGCGAGACCATCCTCGGCATCGGTTACGACTCGTCCGCCAACGGCTTCGACGGCGCCCGTTGCGGCGTATCTGTCTCCATCGGACAGCAGTCCAACGACATCGCCGGCGGCGTCTTCAATTCGCTCGAAGCCCGCGAAGGGCGCCAGGAGGACGACTACGACCTCCAGGGCGCCGGTGACCAGGGCATCATGTTCGGCTACGCGAGCGATGAGACTCCGTCCTACATGCCGACGCCGATTTGGCTCGCCCATCGGCTCTCCGAGCGTCTCACCGAAGTCCGCAAGAGCGGTGAACTGGCCTACTTGCGCCCTGACGGCAAGACCCAGGTCACGGTTGGGTACGACCGCGACCGTCCGGTTTCCGTTGAAACGGTGGTCATCTCCAGCCAGCACGCCGAAGGGACCCACCTCGATCGCCTGCGCGCCGATCTTGCCTCCCACGTGATCGAGCCCGTCCTGGCCGTGTCCAACCTGGACATCTCCCACGTCGCGAACATCCTGAACCCGGCCGGTGCCTTCGTCATCGGCGGTCCCGTCGGGGACGCCGGGCTGACAGGCCGAAAGATCATCGTTGACACGTACGGCGGCATGGCCCGCCACGGCGGCGGTGCCTTCTCCGGCAAGGATCCGTCGAAGGTGGACCGTTCGGCGGCCTACGCGATGCGTTGGGTAGCGAAGAACGTCGTAGCCGCAGGTTTGGCCAAGCGGGCCGAAATCCAGATCGCCTACGCGATCGGCCAAGCGCGTCCGGTGGGCACCTACGTGGAAACCTTTGGCACCGAGACTGTTGACCCGGCCAAGATCAGCGAAGCGATTGCGGAGATCTTCGACCTCCGTCCGCGCGCCATCATCGACGCCCTCGACCTCAAGCGCCCCATCTACGCAAAGACGGCGGCGCATGGCCACTTCGGCCGCGACGAGCCGGACTTCACGTGGGAACGACTGGACCGCGTGGACGAGCTGAAGGAATTCTTCAACGCTTGACTTGGCTGCTCCAGCCAGGGCCGGAATTGTCGGTGGTGCCTGCTTGGATTGCCCCAAGGCATCCGGCACTCCAGGGAGGTGACAAGCATGAGCGATGGTTCGCTGCTTCCGTTTGCCATGGCGTCGTCTTCGCCATCCCATCAGCCGTCCTTGTTGCAAGGGTTCCCTTCGCGCGGGAGCGACGTCGGGGGACCACCGCTCGCGGCGAGCGATCCCGTGGCACGGGTCCTGATCGAATCGTCCTTGCCGCACCTCGACAGGCCCTTCGACTACAGCGTCCCGGCCGAGTTGGATGGAACGGCTCTGGCAGGTGTCCGGGTCAAAGTCCGCTTCAGCGGTCAGGAACTCAATGGCTATGTCCTGGAGCGCATGGAATCGTCGGTGGCCGGACATGCCCTGACTCCGCTCCTCAAGGTGGTTTCGGCCGTTCCGGTACTGACTCCGGCGCTGCTGGAGCTTGCCTCCAGCGTCGCGGCCCGCTACGCCGGGACGCTCAGCGATGTCCTCCGCACCGCCATTCCGCCCCGCGTCGCGCGCCTGGAGAAGCAGCTCCTCTCCGGCGAATCCCTCTTGGACGAGCCGGACGAGCACAGCGGGTCCGTACAGGGCTCCGGATCCCAGGGTTCCGCGTCGCAAGCCCAAGCGGCGTGGGCTTCCTACACAAACGGGGCGCCTTACCTGCAACACCTGGCCGGGGGTGGCTCACCCCGTGCCGTCTTGACTGCGACACAGGGCTTTGGAACCGCGGGCTGGCCCGGGCTTGTGGCGTCTGCGGTGGCGGCAGTCCGCTTCTCAGGGCGGGGCGCCGTCGTGGTCGTTCCCGACTACCGTGATCTCGACCGCATGGAGGCGGCTCTGCGCACTGTCCTGCCATCAGGAGACATCGCGCGGTTGACGGCCGACGACGGCCCTACGCCCCGGTACCGAAGCTACCTTCGGCTCCTCAGCGGCGCCGCGAAGGTGGCAGTGGGCACCCGCTCCGCTGCGTACGCTCCGGTACGTGACCTGGGGCTGGTGGTGTGCTGGGACGACGGGGACGATCTCCACATCGACCAGCGCGCTCCCTACGCCCACACGCGGGAAATCCTGCTCTTGCGTTCGGAACAGGAATCTGTGGCGTGCCTCATGGCCGCGCATAGCCGCAGCACCGAACTTCAGCGGCTTGTTGAGGGCGGCTGGGCCGTGCCAGTTGAAGCCCCCCGGCCGGTGGTCCGCGCCAGCACGCCGCGGGTGCTCAATACGGCAGACAGCTTCGAGCAGGAACGCGACCCGCTGGCAAAGATCGCACGCTTGCCCGGCGCCGCCTGGCGGGCCGCCAAAGAGGGACTGGAACGCGGACCCGTCCTGGTACAGGTGGCCCGGGCCGGCTACGCCCCATCCCTTGTCTGCGAGGATTGCCGCGAAACCGCCAGGTGCAACAACTGCCAGGGCCCCCTCGCGATCGCCGGACAATCGGCCCTGCCGCAGTGCCGCTGGTGCTCCACCCCGGCCCCGGAGTGGCGTTGCCGACATTGCGGCGGAGGCCGTCTTCGCAGGGGGGCGGCCGGTGTGCTGAGGACCGCGGAAGAACTGGGCAGGGCTTTTCCAGGAAAGGCCGTCGTGACGTCTTCGGGGGACCAGGTCAAAGCCACGGTATCCGATGCCCGTGCCCTCGTGGTCGCGACTGTTGGCGCTGAACCGGTAGCCAGCGGGGGCTACGCGGCGGCGCTGCTCCTGGACGGCAATTCGCTTCTGCGCAGGGAAAACCTGCGCGCCGGTGAGGACACGGTACGGCGATGGTTCAACGCGGCGGCCCTCGTACGGCCCGCGAACGAAGGCGGACTCGTAGTCATCACTGCCGACGACACCACCGCGACGGGCGCGTTGTTGCGCTGGGACCCTGCGGGATATGCCTCCCGCGAGCTGGCACTGCGGCAGGAACTCCAGTTGCCGCCAGCAGTCCGGATCGCCTCAGTGACAGGCAAGCGGGCCGACGTCGTGCACTTCACCGAAAGCCTGGCCGAAAACATCCAGCTCCGCATCGCGGGCCCCGCGCCGGTCTCCCTCACGCTGTCTGCGCAGCGTGCAGTAGAACAGGACCGCGATCCGGACGTCAGGACGCTGCTCTTCATTCCTTATGCCCAAGCGGCTGAGGCCACGCGTTCCATGCGGGCCGTCAAGGCTGCCAGGGCGGCGAAGCGCACCTCAGGACCGGTGCAACTACGGCTCGACGGCGTCGACGTCCTCTAGCGCCGCTTGCGGCTGCGCATCGCAACGATCTCGTCGGCCACGGCCAGGAGTTGGCGGGCCGACTCGTCCCAATTGAAATCAGCCGCGCGTTCCACGGAGCGGCGTGAGCGCGCCTGCCACAATTCCGTATCTTCAAGGGCCTTGACTGCCGCAGCAAATTCGCCCGGCGATTCGGAATGCACGTAGCTCACGGCGTCCCCGCCGACCTCACGGAAGATGGGAGTGTCACTGGCGATCACGGGAGTGCCAAGAGCCATCGCCTCGACCAGGGGCAGCCCATAGCCTTCCGCTTTGGACAGGCTGACGAGGGCGGTGGCCCGGACCAGGAGGGAATCGTATTCGGCATCCGTGACGCCGTTGTGGAACTCGACCTTCGCGCTCGGCGGGACCAAAGCCTCCAGCTCGACCCGGCGCTGGGGGGTGATCCGGCTGAGCAGATGCAGGGTGAATCCGGGCAATTCGGCCATTCCCTGGATCATGGTTTCCACATTTTTGTAGGGCATGAACGAGCCCATGTAGAGCAGGGACTTCTCTGCGCCGGCTGCCGGATCGCGCGGAGTCTGGCCCGGCTGTGGCGCGTTGCCCACGATCCGGACCGGGCGGCGGGTCAAATTGAACTTTGCCATGAGCGACTCGGTGGTGTGGCTGATGGTGGCAACGATGTCGGCCCGGTTGAGAAGCAATCGCTGCGGCCAGTAGGCCTTGTGGTAGAGCCGCCACAGCAGCCGCACCGGTGCGGGCAGGAAGCCCGGAGGGGCCGGGTGCTCATAGTAGATGAGGTCGTGCAGGGTCAGGACAAGTCCGTACTTGCGGCCCCAGGTGCCCATGGTCTGCATCGGGCAGACCACGACGTCGGCCCCGAGCTTGTTGACTTCGCGAGCCACGAACAGTTCGCGGGGGGACAGTGGGCTGCTGATGTGAACGTAGGGGACGTCCGGGAGGAGCGCCAACTGCCGCTTGTCGCTGATGAGCATGGTGACGTCCGCGATCTCGGATGTCGCCGCTATGAGGCTCGATCCGTAGCGGCTGATCCCGTCATGATGGTCCGTGCGGGTGAAGCGGGCATCTATGACGATTTTCACGCGGGGTGTTCCTCCAGGAAGCTGCGGATGGCGGCGGCGGCCGGAGCCGGCGTCTCGTAGTGGATCAAATGCCCGACGTCGGGAATCACTTCCAGCGCCCCGTCCGGCAGCAGCTCCAACAGCTTGTGCTGGTCCCGGAGCAGGGCGATCTCGTCTTTCTCGCCGGCCACCAACAACACGGGAAGGTCCAATTGCGCGGCGACCTCGGCCACATGGCTGGACACCGAAGCCCTGAAAGACTCCAGGAGGCTCGCACGGTCGGCGAACGCCGAGAAGTACGCATCGTGCTGGCCATGGACGAAGGCCCGCAGTTCCTTGTCCCGGGTCTTGGCCATCGCGGCGCTCATGACGCGGACAATGAGGCGGCTGCGCAAGACGGCGAGCCCAAGCCGTCGCGGGAGCTTGGCGGAGACCTGGTAGTACAGGACTGCCAGCTTGGTCATGAGGCCTTTGGGGCCCTCAAGCGCGGGAGCGGCGATGGGATTGACCAGGATCAACGGACGGATGGCGCCCGGGTTCGCTGCGGCGAAGTGGCTGGCAACAATCGATCCGAAGGAGTGCCCCAAGAGAACCGTGTCCGCTCCAAGACCCAGGGCCGCCATGAAACCGGTGATGAACTTCCCGTAGCGTTCCACGGTGTGGGGGTCTCCGGCGAAAGGCTCCGAGCTGCCAAAGCCGGGAAGGTCGGGCATGATGACACGCATTTCCGGCAGGTGGTCTACGACGCGGAGCAGGCCGTGGTGATCGCCGCGGAAACCGTGGATGACCAGTATGGTCCGGGTATCCGCGGTCACCGTGACCGGTTCGTAGCACCAATAGGCGACGTTACTGCCGTCGAGGTCGATGTCCGAGGCACTCGTCCGGGCGGCCAAGGCCTTGCTGAAGAACTCCCGTGGGGAGGTTGGTGCGGGTTCGGGGGAGTGGTTGGTGTCCACTTGTTCCATTCGGCAGGTCCTAGTTGACGTTGTCCGGGTGTGACCCGGTGCGGTGGTGGCGTTCGAGGGCGGCCAAGCCATCCATGTCATCGGCGTCCAGCTCGAAGCCGAAGACATCGAAGTTCTCCTGGATGCGTGCCGCGGTGCTCGCTTTCGGGATGACGATATTTCCCAGCTGGAGGTGCCAGCGGATGATGATCTGCGCAGGTGTCTTTCCGTATTTGTCCGCGAGCGCCCGGACGGCCGGATCCTGAAGGACCTGGCCGCGGCCCAACGGGCTCCACGCCTCTGTGCGGATGCGCAATTGCTCGTGGAGGGTCCGGAGCCGGGTCTGCTGCAACCATGGGTGCAGTTCAATCTGGTTCACCGCCGGAACCACTTCGGCTTTTTGCATCAGTGCTTCGAGATGGGCCGGCTGGAAGTTGGAGACGCCAATCGCGCGCACCCGGCCTTCCCGGTACAGGGTTTCCATAGCCCGGTAGCTCTCCTGGAACAAGCCGCGCCCTGCGCAGGGCCAGTGGATCAGGTACAGGTCGACGTAGTCTAGGCCGAGATTGGCCATGGAGGTATCGAAGGCGCGGAGCGTGGAGTCGTAGCCCTGGTCGTCGTTCCAGAGCTTGGTGGTGACAAAGACGTCCTCGCGGGAGAGACCGTGGGTGCCCTCCCCGGAGCCTCCCGTGTTGCTGTCCACGCCGGGCGGGGGTATGACGGCACTGCCGAGGCCGCGGCCGACACCGGTCTCATTGCCATACATGGCGGCCGTATCGAAGTGCCTGTAGCCGGCGCCCAGCGCAGTGGCGACCAAAGACGTGGCGTCCGCCGGCGGCACCTTGTAAAGCCCGAACCCCAACTGGTCAATCAAGACACCGTTGTTGAGACTGAGCCTAGGCGAGGGTTTCATAGCCAAGACTCTACCTACCTCGATGCCGGGAATGTTTCAGGGCCCGTCAATTATTCGCAGAAGGGCTGCCGAAACTGACCAGGCGCTTCGCCGTGGCTTCGTCCAGGATCAGATCGGTCGCCAGCCTCGCTTCCAGCGCTCCGCGAAGCCCGTTGATCTTGGACGCACCCGAGACGACGCAAATCCGGCGACGGACTTGCCTTAGTTGCTCGTGGCTTGGGCCGGTGGACCGCTCGTTGAGGGTAATGCCGTCGGAAGATCCGTCGGCGCGGAAGAAGACGGTGGCAACATCGCCCACGACGTCCGAGCCGGCAAGCAGGTTCAGGTCCGTTTCGTCGAGGTAGCCGCCGGCGTAGACGTGGCTGGGATAGTCCGAATGCACCGAGCCGACACCAAAGATGGCGATGCTCATCCTGGCTTGGAGGTCGAGCACGCGCTGGACGCTGCGCTCATTCCACATGGCGGTCTTCGTGGAAGCGTGATCGAAGAAAGCGGGTACAGGGAACTGTTCCACCCGCGCACCATAGGCGATGCCGAAGCGGCGCATGATGTCGCTGGCGTAGGTGATCCCGGTGGTCTGCATGTTGCCGGCGCCGTTGAGCTGCACGATAGTGCTGCCATGCGTGATCTTGCGTGTCAGGTGCCTGCTGACGGCGCTGATGGTCGCACCCCACGCCACTCCGATGATGGCATTGGAATCGACCAGGGGGCCAATGGTCCGTGCGGCCTGCGTCGCCACCCGATCAAGGGTTTCCGCCTCGTTCAAGGTGTCCAGGACGGGCACCACATGCACGTCGACGCCGTAGTGGTTGCGGATCATGCGCTCCAGTTCAGGGGCGGAATCCAGTGGACTGCGGATCTGGATCTGGACCAATCCCGACTCGCGGGCCGAGGACAGCAACCGGGAGACGGTTGAACGCGACGTCCGAAGCTCGCGGGCAATGGCGTCCATGGTGAGGTCCTGCAGGTAGTACATCTGTGCCGCCCGGAGGGCCTCCGAATGTCGTGATCGTGGCATCTCAATTCCGTTCTGCACGTTTGTGCAAGTAGCTTGATTTCATTTTCCATTCCTTCGAAGAATAGTTGTGCAAGGTGCGACGTCAAGTGATGCAACGCACACACCAAAGCCCAAGGGAGCAGTTTTGGGATACACCAGCAATTCCGGTTCCGCAGCAGGATCACCACGTCGGACGTCGGTTTCGGCACTTCGCGAACGGCCGCAGGCTCAGGTGCTGATCATCGGAGGCGGCATCAACGGCGTCGGAACCTTCCGTGATTTGGCACTCCAGGGCGTGGACGTCGCCCTCGTGGAACGCGGCGATTACTGCCAGGGTGCCAGCGGAGCCTCATCCCACATGATCCACGGCGGCATCCGCTACCTTGAGAACGGGGAATTCCGCCTCGTTCGGGAATCGGTGGTCGAGCGCAACCGGCTTCTGAAGATCGCTCCCCACTACGTCAAGCCCCTTCAGACGACCATTCCCGTCTTCAGCACCTTCTCCGGGATACTTTCCGCCCCCACACGCTTCCTTACGCACAAGCAAGGCAAGCCGAAGGAACGAGGTGCCTTCCTCATCAAGCTCGGCTTGAGCATGTACGACTTCTTCTCCCGCGACGGCGGCAGCGTCCCCCGCCATCAGTTCCGCGGCAAGGAGAAAGCCTTGGCTGAGTTGCCGCGATTGCACCCCGGCATCAAATATGCAGCCACCTACTTTGACGCGTCCGTGCACAACCCGGAGCGCCTGACGCTCGATGTGCTGCAGGACGGCGAAAAGGCGGGCATCGGAAGTGGCTTGCCGGGCGGCAGCGCCCGGGCCAGCAACTACGTCTCCCTTGTTTCGCAGGGCTCCGCCGCCGAGTCAGCCGGCACTGTTTTGTTGCGCGATGAACTCACGGGCGAGGAATTCAACTTCCAGGCCGACGTGATCATCAACACCACCGGCGCCTGGGTCGACCTCACCAACGAGGCAATGGGTGCCGCGAGCCGTTTCATGGGAGGAACCAAGGGTTCCCACATTGTCCTGGACCATCCGGAATTGCTCGCAGCATGCGGCGGCCGCGAGATCTTCTTCGAACACACGGACGGGCGGATCGTGCTGATCTACCCGATGGGCGACCGGGTCCTGGTGGGCACCACCGACGTCGAGGCCGACATGGCCCAGGATGCCGTGTGCACCGAAGCCGAGATTGACTACTTCTTCGACCTCGTCGGCCACGTCTTCCCCTCCGTCAAGGTCGAGCGCAGCCATATCGTCTACAGCTTCGCCGGCGTCCGGCCGCTTCCGCGCCACGACGACACCCAGCCGGGCTTCGTATCCCGTGACTACCGCATCGAGCGAAGCGAGCGGAAAGCCTCCGGTGCTGCGGCCGCCGGTGACTTGACCGCCGGGGGCGGGAAGGCCGCCGTCGTACTCTCATTGATCGGCGGAAAGTGGACCACTTTCCGGGCCCTCGCCGAACACCTGAGCAACGACGTCCTCCGCGAGCTGGGCATGGAGCGGAAGACCTCGACGGCGAAGCTCGCCATCGGAGGCGGCCTGGGCTTCCCGGACAGCGAAGACGGAGTCCAGGACTGGGTCAAGAAGCACATGGCTCCCGGTCTCGACGCCGACCGGGTCAGCGGCCTGCTGACCCGCTACGGCACCAGAGCCGAGGACGTCATTGCCTACCTCAAGGCAGGCGAGGACCGGAAACTGCGCTCCACGAATGAGCTCAGCGTCCGGGAGCTCGAGTTCATGGCCGTCAACGAACAGATCGGGCACCTTGTGGATGTCCTCATCCGCCGCACCTCGCTGGCCTTCCGGGGCCTCGTGACCGGAGAGCTCCTGAATGAAATCGCCGAAGTCCTCGCCACGCAGCTTGGCTGGGATTCTGCGAAGCGGCAAGCGGAAATCCAGCACGCACAGGAGGTGCTTCTACGTTTTCATGGCGTGACTGTTCACAGCCTCGTCGCATGAACGTAATGTACGTCACATCAGCTTGATTGTTCGGGCCAAGAAGCCTGGACACAAGGGTTGCGGTGTTCCGCTCCGTAAGGGAGGACCGCAACCGGGACGGCGCTAACAGACGCCGGCCCAACGGCCCCAACAAAACCTGCAGGGCTGACAACAGAAGAAAATGAGGAGTCAAAGATGTCTCTCGGAATTGTTTTCCTTTCCGAAGTGTTCGGAACCGGAATGCTTACCCTGCTCGGTTGCGGCGTTGTGGCAAACGTCGCGCTGAAAGGCACGAAGGGTAACAACGGCGGGTTCCTGATGGTGAATTTTGGCTGGGGCATCGCTGTATTTGCCGGCGTATACGTGGCGGCTATGTCAGGCGCGCACCTGAACCCGGCAGTGACGCTTGGTCTCTTGGTTGACGGCAAGGCCGAGTTCGCCCCGGGGGTGGCCGTGAGTGCGGCATCCACGTTCACCTACTTCGGTGGAGAACTGCTCGGCGCCTTCCTTGGCGCCGTCTTCGCCTGGCTCGCCCACAAGCAGCACTTCGACGCCGAGCCATTGGCAGCCAGCAAGCTCGCCGTATTCTCCACGGGACCGGCCATCCGCTCCTACCCGTGGAACGTCGTCACCGAAGTCATCGCCACGTTTGTGCTGGTCTTCGTGATCCTGACCTTCGGCGGCACTCCCTCCGGCCTGGGGCCGCTCGCGGTGGCGTTGCTCGTCGTCGGCATCGGCGCGTCCCTTGGCGGCCCGACAGGCTATGCCATCAACCCCGCCCGTGACCTCGGTCCGCGTATCGCGCACGCTATTTTGCCGATCAAGGGCAAGGGCTCCAGCGACTGGGCCTACGCCTGGGTTCCGGTGGTCGGCCCGCTCCTGGGTGGGACCATCGCCGGACTCGTCGCCCACTCCATACCGATCATGGCAACCGTCGCCAAGTAGCAAACCGCTCAGCACCTATCCAGCATCCACACCAAAGTAACCAGACAAGGACGTCAAAATGTCGCAATACGTCATCGCCATTGACCAGGGAACCACCAGCTCGCGCGCCATCGTTTTCGACCACTCCGGAAACATTGTTTCCTCCGGCCAGATGGAACACGAGCAGATCTTCCCCCAGGCCGGATGGGTGGAACACAACCCAGTGGAGATCTGGGACAACGTCAGGGAGGTCGTCGGCTCTGCGTTGTCCAAGGCCAACCTGACCCGGCACGACATCGCTGCCGTCGGCATCACCAACCAACGCGAAACCGCCGTTGTGTGGGACAAGAACACGGGCGAGCCCATCTACAACGCGATCGTCTGGCAGGACACGCGCACCCAGTCCATCGTGGACGAACTGGGCCAGGACGGCGGTCCCGAGCGCTTCAAGCAAAAGGTCGGCCTGCCCTTGGCGACCTACTTCTCAGGCACCAAGATCAAGTGGATCCTGGACAACGTCGAAGGTGCGCGGGCCAAGGCTGAAGCCGGGGACCTTATCTTCGGCAACACCGACTGCTGGGTCCTGTGGAACCTGACAGGCGGTGTGGACGGCGGCGTGCACGCCACGGACGTCACCAACGCCTCACGCACCATGTTCATGGACCTCGACACCTTGCAATGGGACCAGGAAATTCTGGACGCGTTCGGTGTTCCGCTGTCGATGATGCCCGCCATCAAGTCCTCCTCCGAGGTCTACGGAACCGTGCACACCTCGCAGCTGCTGCGCGAAGTGCCCGTCGCAGGCATCCTGGGCGACCAGCAGGCGGCAACCTTCGGCCAGGCGGCGTTCCAGGCGGGCGAAGCCAAGAACACCTACGGCACCGGTTGCTTCCTGATCTTCAACACGGGCGAAGAAATCGTCCACTCGAAGAACGGCCTGCTGACCACGCTCGGCTACAAGCTGGGCGACGCCAAACCGCACTACGCGCTGGAAGGTTCCATCGCCGTCACGGGTTCACTGATCCAGTGGCTGCGCGACAACCTCGGCCTGATCAGCTCCGCTCCTGAGGTGGAGACGCTCGCGGCCGGTGTCGAGGACAACGGCGGCGTGTACATTGTGCCCGCGTTCTCCGGGCTGTTCGCCCCGTACTGGCGCGCCGACGCCCGCGGTGCCATCGTTGGCTTGACCCGTTTTGCCAACAAGGGCCACATCGCCCGCGCGGCCCTGGAGGCCACCGCCTTCCAGACCCGCGAAGTGCTCGACGCCGTCAACGCGGACTCGGGCGTTCCGCTGACCGAGTTGAAGGTCGACGGCGGCATGGTCGCCAATGAGGCGCTCATGCAGTTCCAGGCAGACATCCTGGGCGTGCCCGTGGTCCGTCCGAAGGTCGTGGAAACCACGGCCCTGGGTGCAGCCTACGCGGCCGGACTCGCCGTCGGCTTCTGGAAGGATCTCGGCGAACTCAGCTCAAACTGGGGCGAAGACAAGCGCTGGGAGCCGCAGCTTCCGGCCGAAGAGCAGGAGCGGCAGATGCGCCTGTGGAAGAAGGCAGTGACCAAGTCCATGGATTGGGTGGACGAGGACGTTAAGTAGGCTTCTTTGAAAGGCCGCCTCACCTAAGCTAGGGGCCGCCTCACCTGTTTCGATGGGGCGGCCCCTGCCCCGCCCGTCCCCAGCTGCTCCCAACGCTCGCAAGCTCGCGTCGGGGCCCTCGCAGCGGTGGGCCCATCGCGGTGCCCACCACACCCGGGCGAGGGGCCGCCCCCTCGAAACGCTGGCCACTCACCACTGACGAAAGCCGACTTCGTTCAGACTTTCCGCTAACTGTTACCTGTTTCCATAAACAGGTAACAGGCGGGTAAGGTGGCTTTATGCGTGCGATCCTTCTGCTTAGCTAGCCGCCCGGTATACGTCGATCTAGACCATCGCGAACCGAGCGGCCGCCCCTCCTTGCCGAGGGGCTTTTGTGTGTCCGGGACCTTCCGGGGCCCGGAGCAGGAGGCAAAACCGTCATGGAAGAACAGAAGAGGGCAGCAGTGAGCGTTCAGCCGGAGACAGAAACCGGAGCACAGTCAACAGTGGCAGGGGAGACGCCCGAGGAGGGTGTCTACAGCTTCGCCTCGATCGAAGCCAAGTGGCCACAGGTCTGGGAAGACCTCAAAGTCTTCACTCCTGTTGACGATGGATCCCGTGAGCGGCGCTATGTCCTGGACATGTTCCCCTACCCTTCAGGCGACCTCCACATGGGCCACGCCGAGGCCTTCGCGATGGGCGATGTCGTGGCGCGGTACCTGCGGCAGAAGGGCTTCGACGTCCTGCACCCCATCGGCTGGGACTCCTTCGGCCTGCCTGCAGAGAACGCAGCCATCAAGCGCAACGCCCACCCCAGCGAGTGGACCTACGCCAACATCGATACCCAGGCTGCGTCGTTCAAGCGCTATGCCATCTCTGCCGATTGGTCCCGCCGGCTCCATACTTCGGACCCGGAGTACTACCGCTGGACCCAGTGGCTGTTCAAGCGCTTCTACGAGCGCGGCCTGGCCTACCGCAAGGACTCCCCGGTCAACTGGTGCCCGAAGGACCTGACCGTCCTGGCGAACGAGCAAGTGGTCAACGGCGCTTGCGAACGCTGTGGAACCCCTGTCACCAAGAAGTCCCTGAACCAGTGGTATTTCAAGATCACCGATTACGCTGATCGCCTGCTGGACGACATGTCAGAACTGCAGGGACACTGGCCCGAGCGCGTGCTCGCAATGCAACGCAACTGGATCGGCCGCTCCGAAGGCGCGCACGTGCGGTTCGTCATCGAAGCCACCGATAGCCGCGCCGAGCGCGAAGTCACCGTCTTCACCACACGCCCGGACACCCTGTACGGGGCGACGTTCTTCGTCGTCGCCGCGGACGCGCATCTGGCCCTGGACTTGGTCACGCCCGAACACCACGACTCCCTCATGGCCTACCGAGAAAAGGTCAAGGCCCTGTCGGACATCGAACGCCAGTCCACGGAGCGCGAGAAGACCGGCGTGTTCACCGGGCGCTACGCGATCAACCCGCTCAACGGCGAAAAGCTGCCCGTCTGGGCCGCTGACTACGTGCTCGCCGACTACGGCACCGGCGCCATCATGGCGGTACCTGCCCACGACCAGCGCGACCTCGACTTCGCCCGCGCGTTTGACCTGCCGGTGCGACCGGTCCTGAACACCGGCGGGGAAGACCCGGCGGAAACCGGCATCGCGACCGCCGGCGAGGGCACCCTGATGAACTCCGGCGAACTGGACGGATTGTCCAAGGCCGAAGCCATCCCCGCAGCTATCGACATCCTGGAGAAGCTGGGCACAGGGGAGAAGTTCGTCAACTTCCGCCTGCGCGACTGGCTCCTGAGCCGCCAGCGTTTCTGGGGTACTCCGATCCCCATCATCCACTGCGCCGAATGCGGCGAGGTGCCGGTACCGGACGATCAGCTGCCTGTCCGGCTGCCGGAAAACCTGCGCGGCGAAGCGCTGTCGCCGAGGGGTACGTCTCCTCTCGCCGCGGCTCTGGAATGGGTCAACGTCGAGTGCCCGAACTGCGGACGGGCCGCCCAGCGCGACACGGACACCATGGACACGTTCGTTGACTCGTCCTGGTACTTCCTGCGCTTCGTTTCCCCGCACTACACCGAGGGACCGTTCGATCCTGCCAAGATCAACGACTGGATGCCGGTCGGCCAGTACGTGGGCGGCGTCGAGCATGCCATCCTGCACTTGCTCTACGCCCGCTTCTTTACCAAGGTCATCCACGATATGGGCATGCTCGCCGCGGACGAACCCTTCAGTGCGCTGCTCAACCAGGGGCAGGTCCTCAACGGCGGCAAGGCCATGAGCAAGTCCCTCGGCAACGGCGTGGACCTTGGCGAGCAACTGGACAAGTTCGGCGTCGATGCCGTCCGCTTGACCATGGTCTTTGCTTCCCCGCCCGAGGACGACGTTGACTGGGCAGATGTCTCGCCGTCCGGCTCCGCAAAGTTCCTTGCCCGCGCCTGGCGCCTTGGCCAGGACGTCGCAAGCGAGCCCGGCGTCGATGTCTCCACGGGTGACCGCGCGCTGCGCACAGTCACCCACAGGACCATCGCCGACGCCGCCGAGCTGTTGGACAACAACAAGTTCAACGTCGTGGTGGCCAAGCTGATGGAACTGGTCAACGCGACCCGTAAAACCATCGACTCCGGTGCCGGTGGAGCAGACCCTGCCGTCCGTGAAGCCGCCGAAGCCGTGGCAATCATCCTGAGCCTCTTCGCGCCATACACGGCCGAGGACCTGTGGAACCAGTTGGACCACCCGGCCTCCGTCGCGAACGCTGGCTGGCCCTCCCACGATCCTTCGCTTCTTGTCCAAGACACTGTGACGGCTGTCGTGCAGGTCCAGGGGAAGGTCCGTGACCGTTTGGACGTCTCGCCGGACATCAGTGAGGACGAGCTGCGCGAGCTCGCCCTCGCCAGCGAAAACGTACAGCGGGCACTCGATGGCCGCGGCATCCGCACGGTGATCGTGCGCGCGCCTAAACTGGTGAACATCGTCCCGGCATAGCCGGGAAACGGCCGTCGGCGCCTGCCGGCGGCCAGCCACCAGCTCCAGGAGGCTCCCTTGACGGACCGCGAACCAACCGCATGGTTGTGGCTCAAGGAACGTTTGGCCCGCCTTCGTCAGTCCACGACGCCGGGGCGCGCCGGAACTGAGCCGGCGCCCGTCGTCGTGCGCACCGCCGTCGTCACCGACTCGGCAGCCGCACTCCCGGCCGAATGGGTCAAGGCGTTCGTTGCCGACGGCCGCCTCGCCGTTGTGCCGATGCCCGTCATGGTGGGCGATGAGATCTACGGCGAGGGGGAAGACGACATCACCCAGACCCTCGCGCTGGCCCTGGCGGCGGGATCGTCCGTGAAGACCTCCCGACCCTCACCCGGTCAGTTCGAACAGGCCTATCTCGCCGCCCGGGACCGCGGCTTCGAAGCCGTCGTCTCCATCCACATTTCCGCAGGGCTGTCCGGCACCACCGATGCCGCCCGGATGGCCGCGCAACGCGTCTCCATCCCCGTCGAAGTCATTGACTCCCGCACCGTGGGAATGGCGCAAGGCATGGGCGTCCAAAGCGCGCTGGTTGCCGCCGCAGACGGCCGTTCAGCCGCCGAAGTCCGTCGCTTTGCCGAGGAGCGATTGAGCCGCACCAAGGTCTACTTCTACGTGCCGAGCCTCGAGCAGCTCCGGCGCGGCGGACGAATCGGCACTGCTGCGTCGTGGCTCGGAACAATGCTGTCCATCAAGCCGATCCTCGCGGTCGACGACGGCAAGATCGTACCGCTTGAGAAAGTGCGCTCGGCCGCCAAGGCCGTTGCCCGGCTTGAAGAAATCGTTGCCGCCGACGTCAATTCCCGGCTTGTAGGACAGTCGCGGCTTGCCGTGCATCACTTTGGAAACCTGGCAGAGGCAGAACGGCTCGCGGCCCGGCTCGGTGAGAACTGCCCCGATTGCCCGCCAGCCCAGATCAGTGCCCTGCCAGCCGTGCTGGCGGCGCACGCCGGACTCGGCGTTTTGGCCGTCGTTGTCGGCGAAAGCAGTACCCCCGGCGCCACGACGCTCCCTGCGTGACAGTGCGGATGCCACAGCGAATCAGGCGAGCACGAGGCGGAGCCACCCGTAGCCGCGGGCGCGGACACCCGCCCTGGGCGACGGCCTTAAATGTCGTAGCCTCCTGGCAGAGTGTTTCCATGGAAGCGATCGGATACTTCGACACCCGGCAGGGCCTTGGGCCCCGTGGGCTTTTCGGAGTGTCCCGCAGTGCCCGTGTTCGGCGCTTGGCCGCGGTCCCGGGCGGGACCCCGGTTGGGCCGGCGTTGGTGGATCCGCGCGATCGGGGCGGCAGTCAGGCCGCTTTGGACGGGGCCGTGGCGGCACTGAGGTCGCTGGCCGAGAAGGCTGCCAGCGACGTCGGAGTGCTGGGTTTCCAGGAAGCTGTTGCGTTCGCGTCCGGAGTGGAGGAACTCTCCCGCACAGTGGATTATCTCCAGCTGCTCGCCGCTGCAGGGTTGGACGCGGCCCGGAACGATGAACCCGCCGCCCGGCGGGGCTGGACAACAGGCTGGACCACCGGCTGGGCCGCCGACGCGGAGACAGGCTCCGCCGCGGGCTGGGCCGCCGAGACCACGGAAGGCACCGCGGACGAGCAGGGTGGTGCCTCCGGCGCGGTGCAGGGTGGTGCGGCTTCTTCCGTGGGAACGGGTGGTGCCTCCGGCACGGTGCAGGCGGGGAGCGCCCGGGGCGGGGAGTTCCGGTCCACGGCCGAGCATCTGCGGTCGTTGCTGCGGATCAGTGCCGCCGAGGCCAGGGGCAGGCTCGCCCTGGCCCGGGATCTGCTGCCGGGCCGCGGCCTCACCGGGGAAACGGTCCCTGTCCGGTACGGGGAAACCGCCGCGGCGCTGGCGTCCGGGGTGATCGGCTCCCGCTCGGCCGGGATCATCACGATGGCCGTGGCGAAGGTGCGACCGCTGTGCGCCCCGGAGAAAGCCGCGGAAATGGAACACGCCCTGGCCCGCACCGCGGAGGAAAACGACCAGGACTTCCTGGCCAGGGTGGCCCGGCGCTGGGCCGAGGCGATCGACCAGGACGGACCCGAACCGTCCGAAGAATCCCTCCGCCACCACCAAGGGGCGTTCCTGCGCCGTCCCAAGCACGGCCTGCAGCATGTGGAGATCTTCGCCACCAGCGAACAATACGAACACCTGCTCACGGTCATGAACACCGCCACCAACCCCCGCACCCGCACACCCCAAGGCGCCACACCCCAAGGCGCAGCACCCCGCGGCACGGTTCCTGCCTGCGTTGAACCATCCGGCGGCTTCACCGTCGATGCATCCGGCGATTCGTCACAGAATGCTGCGCCGCTGGAGCAGCGGTCGCGGGCACAGAAGCTCCTGGACGGTTTGATCGGCGCCTGCCGGCTCGCCGTGGCCACGGGGTCCCTGCCCGCCACGGGCGGCCACCGCCCGCAGATCCTGGCCACCATCGACCACCGCGAACTCTTCCCCCCACACAGCCGGGACCCGCAGTCCGGTCAAGCTGCGCAGTCCGGTCAACCCTCGCCATGCGGGCAACCCTCGTCGAGCGGGCCATCTTCAGAGGTCGGTCAGCCTGCCCTGTTCAACCGCCCCCGGCAAGGCACGGGCACCGGGTCCTTCACGTTCACCGGGCCCGTCCCGGCGGCAACGTTGCGCACACTCGCCTGCGACGCGGACATCATCCCTGTGGTCCTGGGCGGCGAGGGCCAGGTCCTGGACATCGGACGGACCTCCAGGATCTTCCCGCCCCAGATCCGCAAAGCCATCACCGCGCGGGACAAAGGCTGCGCTTTCCCCGGATGCACCATGCCGGCACCATGGTGCGAGGCCCACCACATCCAGTACTGGTCCCGCGGCGGACCCACCAGCGCCGCCAACGGGACGTTGCTCTGCAGCTTATGCCGAYRTCGGCATAAGCTGCATTATGCCGATGTCCGGATTATGCCGACGTTTGCTGTTGTGGCCTGATTTGGCGGGCTTGTCTGGGATTCTTATCGGCATAATCAGAGGGCTTCGAGGAACGCGAGGAGCTTGTCGCCGGGAGCGTAGCGGCCCGGCGGCGTGT
>NZ_JBFRHB010000035.1:0-46083 GCF_052115645.1 Arthrobacter sp. 2MCAF14
CCCGGCGTCCTTGAGCGCCGCCGCTTTCTTGTCCAATCCGACGCCGTTGGTGGTCATGGAGATCGGCAGCTCGGGGTGCGCCTCGCGGAGGGCCGAGATGATGTCCACCAGGTCGGCACGGACCAGGGGCTCGCCTCCTGTGAGGCGCAGTTCGCGGACCCCGAGCTGTTCGACGCCGATCCGCACCAACCGGACAATCTCGGAAGCGGTCATGACGGCCTGTTTGGACAACCATTCAAGGCCCTCGGCCAGCATGCAGTACGTGCATCGGAGATTGCACTTGTCGGTCAGGGACAAGCGCATGTCGGTGGCCCGGCGTCCATAACGGTCGAACAGGCCCGCCGGAGTTCCGGCAGGGCGTCTCAGCATCGGCGACCCCGCGTGATCGTTTCCGCTCCGCGGCTGGGGCATGTTCAGCTAAACACCCATGTTTCCAGGCCACGATGGAGCATCGATAACGTTGCTTGGCTTCGTTCGGCCCCGCGGATCACTGTAGACGTACGAACCCGGCCGGCTGGCGGCGCCACCTTCGTCTTGGCAGTTGCACTTGGCGTCGATTTGTAGCCGGACCGTGACGGATTCGGAACCTTCGAAGTTGACGATTATCGGATCGGTGCCGGCGCCTGAGATGCGAAGCACGTTTTCCTTCGGCAGGGATTGATTCATTGAGGATTCCTTCTTTGGGGGGTCGTTTGGCGCGCTCCGGGGCATTAGTTCAGTCCTCGAGAATCATCGCAGTGAAGGTCTGGCCGTATTTTCGAATGCCAGATCCTCCAGGAACGGCATTCCATCCAGGTTGATCAGTGGGTTGTTGTCCTGGTTAGCCACCAGCTCACGGGCCTCGTCCTCAGTATCAACGCTCGGCATGGAGCCGGGCAGCGGCCGCCGGGCGGATTCGCGCAGGAAGTAGATGCCGATCGCACCGATGATGGAAGTGCCCATGAGGTAGTAGGCCGGGGCCATGTCATTGTGCGTAGCCTCGATCAGGCCTTGGACGATGAATGGCGTTGTGCCGCCGAAGAGCGCCATGGAGAAGTTGTAGGCAATGCCCATGCTGCTATAGCGGCCCGACGTCGGGAACTGCGCGGGAAGCGCCGAGGCGAGGTTGGCGACATAGAACGTCACGGGGAAGGCGACAAGGGCAAGGCCAGCGAGCGTGGACCAGACATTGCCGACGCCGATCAGCAGGAATGCCGGGACAGCGAACACGATGGTGCTTCCGGCACCGATCCAGAGGACGGGGCGACGGCCGATGCGGTCGGACAGTTTCCCGGTCAGCGGGATGCAGGCTGCCATTATCACCATCACGGGGATGGTTAGCAGCGTGCCGTGGATGGGGTCGTAGCCTTTGGATTCGGTCAGGTACGTCGGCATGTAGGACGTCAAGACATAACCTACAGTGTTGGCGGCGGCCGCGAGGATCATGGCGAGGATAATTTGGCGCCAGTAAGCCTTGATGATTGGCAGGGGTCCCTTGGCCACGGCTTTGTCGGCTGCTGCAGCATCTGCAGAATGTGCTTGCTGGGCGTCGAGGGTTGCCTGGAACTGGGGGGATTCCTCGATCTTGTTCCGGAAGTAGACGGCGATCGCACCGAGCGGCCCGGCGATCAGGAAGGGCAGCCTCCAGCCCCATTCCTCCATGGCCGCTTGGCCCAGAGACAGTTGCAGCACGGACACGATCGCAGCTCCCAACGCGAAGCCGAGATACGAGCCCATGTCCAGGAAGCTCGCGAAGAAGCCGCGCCGCTTGTCGGGGGCATATTCGCAGACGAAGGTAGTGGCGCCTGCGTACTCGCCGCCGGTGGAAAAGCCCTGGACGAGTTTCAGGATCACCAACAGGGCGGCGGCCCACACGCCGATCTGAGCGTATCCGGGAAGGAGCCCGACGGCGAAGGTACTTGCCGCCATCAGCAGGAGTGTCGCCGCCAGCACCTTCTGGCGGCCAATCTTGTCGCCGAGCCAACCGAAGATGACACCGCCCAGCGGGCGGGCGATGAATGTTGCGGCGAAGGTGCCGAGCAGGAATAGGGTTTGGACGGACCTGTCAGCTTCCGGGAGGAAAACGGGGCCCATGGTGGTTATCAGGTAGCCGAACACGCCGACGTCGTACCATTCCATGGTGTTGCCGACGATCGTGCCGCCGAGTGCCTTCTTGAGCATCGGCTGGTTGACGACGTTGACGTCGGACACCTCTAGCCGCCTGTGTCTGAGGAGCTTCGGTTTCTGGGTCATAATGGTTCCTTTTGCTCAATGTTGCAATTGGCTCATATGTGGCCGTCGGCCGGCACCTTGTGACAGGTTCGGTTCGTCGGCGGATAGGCGTAGTGCTTCCCTCGGAGGCCTTGGGCATGAAGCACCTCTCCTTCCTTTAGGAAGGGACTCGCAAATACCTGTAGGCGCCAATTCTTGATCGTTCCGCATGGAACAACAGAATTCGCCATAAGCAACAGAGTGCGTTAGATCACAGTGATTGTCAAGGACATTGCGCAAAAGTGTTGCTTATCGTGATTCTTGTTGCATATAGACCTTCGCTGCGGCCTATGCTCCTTGGGAACTACGCATCTACTTGACCCAGGCGGCGACCTTGTCCGAGTTCGCGTCGATCCACTTCTGGGCGGCGGCATCCGGGCTCATGTTGTCCTTGGCGATGTACCCGGCAACCGTGTTCTGGTCCTGGTTCGCCCACGTGAATTTCTTGACGAGCGAATACGCGGGGCTACCGGAGTTGGCGAACTTGGTGGATACGATCTTGTTGAGGTCGTACTTGGGGTAGTCGCAGGCGACCTTGGCCGCGTCGGCGTCGCAGCCGGGCGTGTAGGCCGGGAGGTTGACTTTGACGAGCGGGACCTCCGCCATGAACCACTGGGGCTCGTAAAAGTAGCCGATCAGCGGGGTCTTGTTCTGCTCGGCTTGCCGGAAGGCCTGGATGAGCGCTGGTTCGCTCCCCGCGTAGACAACCTTGAAGTTGAGGTGAAGGTTCTTTACGAGGGCTGCGTCATTGGTGACAAAGGAGGGGTCGCCGTCGAGGAGTTGGCCCTGCCCTCCGGACTCGGAGGTCTTGAACAAGTCAGCATACTTGTTGAGGTTCTTGGAGTCCGTGATGTCCGGGTACTGCTTGGCCATCCATGGCGGCACGTACCAGCCGATCACGCCGGTGTTGCCGGTCGGCCCGGCGTCGACCGCAGTCTTTTGCTGTTTGATGTACTTCTCCGCGAGCTCGGGGTGGCCCCAGTTCTCAAGGACCGTGTCCACCTCGCCGCTGCCGAAGCCCTGCCATGACACCTCTTCCTTGAGGGTCTTGTAATTTACGGTGCAGCCAAGCTTTTCCTTGGCAACGGTCCCTACGACGTAGGCGTCCGCCTCGTAGCCGACCCAAGGGTTTACGGCGACGTTGAATGCGCCGCATGCACTCTTTCCGCTTGGCGGGGTTGCGCTAGGGATATCGCCGGAGCAGGCCGTGAGCGCGAGGACCGCGGTGAGGACAATTGGGGCAGACGCTCTCTTCCTGGTCTTTAGGCCAAGTTCCGTCAGTGATTTTTTCACGGCTCTTTCCTCTATCGGGTGCTGCCGAAGCGGGCGGTGGCGTGTTGGGTGATGCGGTCGAGCATGACTCCGAGCGCGGTGATGGCGATGCCGGCGGCAAGCCCCTTTCCGAAGAGCTGGCTCTGGGAGAATCCGGCGACTACGAGATAGCCGAGTCCTCCGCCGCCGACGAGTCCGCCGACGACGACCATGGACAGGACGTAGAGCAAGCCCTGGTTGGCGGCGAGGACTACTGCCGCGCGGGCCATGGGGAGCTGGACCTTCGCGATCATCTGCCACGACGCTGTTCCGAGCGATTCCGCGGCCTCCACGGCAACCGGCGAGACACCTCGGATCCCGTCGGCAACTAGTTTCGTCGCGATGGGCACGCCGTAGGCGAACGCGGCGACGATCGCCGTGAATCGTGTGGGACCGAAGAGGGCGAGGGCCGGTACGAGGTATACGAAGGACGGGATGGTCTGGAAGGCGTCGAGCACGGGTCGGATAACCGAGTCGGCGGGCTTGCTCCGACCCATCCAGACGCCCAGGAAGACAGCGACGAGGACCACAACGAACGCGGCTACGAGCGTGGTCGCGAGCGTCTTCATGCTCTCATTCCACAGCCCGCTTCCGAGGATCACGGCTTCGCACACGATCGTGACTATGGCGGCCCGCCGGCCGGCGAGCACGAACGCGATTCCGAGCAGCGCGAGCGCCATGGCCCACCACGGCGACTGTGCGAGCACCGACTGGAGTGGGTCGACGAGAAGCGCGGTGACGGTGTTCCTGAGCCATTCCGTGAAGCCTGAGAACGTGCCGACCGTCCAGTCAGTGGCGGCAGGGACGGCCTTCGCTAGTGGGGTGCCGAGGTCGGGCGAAGCCGGGAACTTCGAGAGTGCAAGATAGATGTGCGAGAGATAGATGGCCACAGCGGCGACGACAGCGCCTGCGATGATAATGGTCCGACGCATCTGCTGGCCCCCGAATGTGCCGGTCTGACCCACTCCGGACCCGCGCTGCATGCGGGCTTCGATGCCTGAGCGTTCGGAGGCTCTCGTCGTGGTGCGGTCGAGCATGATCGCCATGAGCACGATGTCAAGGCCAGAGACAAACGCCGAGCCGACGTCGAGCGACTGGAGCGCCTGGAGCACCGGAGTGCCCAGGCCCGGGCCGTTGATGAGCGCGGCTATGGTGGCCATCGAGAGCGCCGCCATCGTGCACTGGTTGATGCCGACCACGATAGTGCGCCGGGCCATGGGAAGCTGCACCTTCATGAGGGCCTGCCAGGGCGTGCTGCCCATGGACGTGACGGCCTCGAGGGTGGCCGGTGAGACCCCTCGGATGCCGTGCTCGGCGATGCGCACGAGCGGTGGGAGCGAGTAGATGATGGTCGTGACAATCGCGGCGGCCGGGCCGATGCCGAAGACCAGTGCGAGCGGGGCCAGGTAGGCGAACGACGGCAGGGTCTGCATGAGGTCAAGCAAGGGTGAGACCGCGGCCGAGACTCGGCGGCTTCGGGCCATGACAATGCCTAGCGGGAGGCCCGCGACTGTACAGATGCCGACCGCGAAGAACGTGACGATGAGCGTGTCGATGCTTTGTGCCCAGTAGCCAAGGAAGCCGAAGAGCAGCACGCACACGCCGACGAGGAGCATCGAGCGCACGCCGGCGAACGCCAGGGCCAGCCAGGCGAGGAGCGCGACGACGCCGAGCCAGCCGATCTCCGGCACCGGGCGTCCGTCCGAGGCCTGGCTGAAGATGCCTTGGAGAGAGGTGACGAGCCCGTTGACTCCGTCCGTGATCGGCTGGACGATGTGCTGGAACACGAAGGAGTTGGTGCGGGCGCTGTCAAAGGCGTCGCGGACGCTGTTCAGCCAGAGTTGGAAGTCCGTCTTGTCTGCGCCGCCCAACTCGAGGGTGTCCAGGCCCTTGAGCGTGGCCCAGAGTATGAGCAAGACGACACCAATGCCCACGAGCGAGACCGGGCGCCAATGGCGTCGGCAGAATCCCAGGACGGCAGGGCCTCCGGACGGGGTGGGAGGGGTTCGTCCTCCAGGTGAGTCGGGACGCGCGCCCCCAGACCGTCGTCGACGGTTGGCCCGCTCTGTGGCGATGCTCACCTGGCGCCGCCTTGGTGGGAAGCCGGGGACGGCTCTTCGGCGACGACGACGCGGAGGATATCCTCGTCGTCGACGATGCCGAGGAACTCCTCGCCGTCGAAAACCCTTACAGGGAGCTCCGAGTGGAGGACCTGCCGGGCGGCTTCGCGCACGACGCGGTCGGCCTGCATCACCGGCCCGTCGAGGGCCTCGCCGTCGCGCGGGGGCCGCACCACATAGCGCAGCGTGAGCACGTGTGATCGGGGGACATCCGAGACGAAGTCGCGCACGTAGTCGTCAGCGGGGTTGGCTACGACGTCGGCGGGGGTTCCGATCTGGACGACCTCTCCGTCGCGCATGATGAGGATGCGGTCACCGAGCTTGAGGGCCTCCTGGAGGTCGTGGGTGATGAAGACCATCGTCTTCTTCCCCACCTCCTCGTGCAGGCGGCGGACTTCGTTCTGCATGTCGCGGCGGATGAGCGGGTCAAGGGCGGAAAACGGCTCGTCGAAGAGCAGGACCTGCGGGTCCACGGCGAGTGCCCGGGCAAGGCCGACGCGCTGCTGCATGCCGCCAGAGAGCTGGTCAGGGAACGAATTCTCGTACCCGGTCAGGCCGACGAGGTCGACCATGTCCTGGGCCCGGGCGCGGCGCTGGGACTTGCCCTCCCCGCGGACTTCGAGGCCGTAGGCGACGTTGTCGATCACCCTGCGGTGCGGGAGCAGGCCGAACTGCTGGAATACCATCGCCATGTGGTTCCGGCGCATAGCCCGGAGGCGGGCCTTGCTCGCGCGGATAACGTCCTCGCCGCCGATCGTGACGCTTCCCGCTGTCGGCTCGATCAGTCGGGTGAGCAGGCGTACGAGCGTCGACTTGCCGGAGCCGGAGAGTCCCATGACCACGAAGACCTCCCCCGGGGCCACCTCGAACGAGACGTTTTTGACGGCTGCGACGCATCCGGTCTTGCTTTGGAGCTCCTTGCGCGAGAGGTGCTCGGCCGGGGTGCCGATGATCTCGTCAGACTTCTGGCCGAAGATCTTCCATAGTCCATCGACCTTGAGCGCGGACTCAGTCGCGTTGGAGCTGGGGGTCTCTTCTGTCGCGGTGTGCATGCTCATGCTGTTCTGCTCTTTCCGCTATCACTACCCCTGTATTGATGATGCATCTGCAGTGCTTGGCTGTCACGCGTGGCTGCTAGTCGTGGCCGTTCACGGTGATACCGGGAGGGAGGTTGGGGGTCTCGTCGGATTGCTGGAGGTAGATCTCCCCGCCAGCCATTTACCGATGACCCCGTGCCCCAGTGCCCGGGGTCATCGGTGTGTGTAGCCCATTTGCACGCTGATCCGGATTCCGGCCTGACGCAGGGCGTCAATAAGTCCGGGGATCTTCTGCGGGTCAAACCGGAACGCGGGTCCGGAGATGCTGACGGCTCCGATGACGGTTCCCAAGTGGTTGTAGACCGGAACCGCAATCGCGTTCAGTCCGATCTCGAGTTCCTCGCGTGTCTCCGCATATCCATCGTGGGCCACATCGATCAGCTGCTTCTCGAGGTCTTCCCGATTGGTGATAGTGCGGGGAGTCCTGGCATAAAACCCCGCTTCCGTCAGGATGCGGTCCCGTTCGTCGGCGGACAGTGCGGCCAACAAAACCTTCCCGCTTGAGGTGGCGTGCAGCGGCGTCAAGCCGCCCACCCAGTCATAGGTGGCCAACGACGACGGTCCCATGGCCTGATCCACGTTAACGGCATAGTTCGAGCGCAGGACAGCGAGGTTCACAGTCTCCTTGAACTCCTCCGCAAGACTCTCCAGCACGGGCCGGGCCTCGCGGACCAAGCTGAGCCGGCCGGGAATCGAACTGGCAAGTCGCAGGATGCCGAAGCCCAGCTGGTACTTCCCCCGGTCGCTGTTCTGGTGGACCATCTCCCGGCTCACCAGCGAGCCGAGCAGTCGAGAGACCGAGGATTTGTGGATGCCGATTTCCTCGGCGATTTCGCTCACGCCCGCGTGTCCGTCACGGGAAAGGATTTCGAGGATCTGGAGGGCACGGTCAACAGACTGCACACCACCGGGCTGCCCGTTTCCGCCTTTTTCGGAGTCAAAGTCAATTGTGGCCATGAGCCATACCTACGTCTTTCTGCGGCGAAACAAGAGGCTGAAACCTCCCTCTTGTTTCTCTAAATCCTAGACCGGAACCACAGGGGCATTGAACAGGTGGCTTCCCGCCGATCCGGCGGTCAGGGTTTGGGTCCAAGGGAGCGGCAGCGCGGGAACCGGGTCCCCTGGCTGGGCGCCGTGAGGAGGCACAGCCAGGACACCATCGGCCCAGGCGAGGCCCCTCATCATTCCCGGGCCAGTGTGATGGGCAGGGGATGCCAGCCCGTTGTCAAAGCGGAAGGGCAAAAGGCGGGTGCGGCCCGGATCAGCGCCAAACGCGGTACCGGACGTTACCCGGCTGAGGTTCGAAAGCGGACAGTGTCCTAATGCCGCGATCAGGGGCGCACCAATGGTAATCAGCGCCATCATGGCGGCCAGCGGGTTTCCAGGCAGTCCGACGACGAAGCGCCCGTCCGGCAGTTCGGCCAGTACCGCGGGATGTCCGGGACGCATGGCGATGCCGTCCAGCAGCAGCCTCCCGCCTAGCGCGGCTATGGCGTTGCGGAAGTGGTCCGTTCCGGAGCGGCCGGTCCCGCCTGTGGTGATGACGACGTCGGGCCGCTCCGCCGGGCGGGTGCCCGTATCGCTGAGGGCGGCGAGCCACTCCTGATATGAGTCCCCGATTCTTCGCTGTCCCACCGGGGCGCCTCCCAGCATTGCAAGCACCGTGCCCAGCTGCGGGCCGAATACATCCCTGACCTGTCCCGGGGCGGGCAGCCCGGAGGTGACCACTTCCGAGCCCGTCAAAAGGATCGCGACTCGTGGCTTGCCAAAGACGTGTAGCTCGTCGTGGCCGGCGATCGCGGCAAGGGCGATATGGGCGGGATTGAGCACGGTGCCTGCGGGGATGAGCACTTCGCCTGCACAGGCTTCCTCGCCTGCATGGCGGATATGCTGGCCGCTTCGCGGTTCGCCGGGCCTTGCTTCGGAGCCGAGGGTCAGCGTGGGCACGCCCGCTATGTCATCGCTTGTCCGGCCACTTTCGCGGCGTAATACGGCTTCGGTACCGACAGGCACCAGTCCGCCGGTGGCTATGGGGCTGGCATGGTGCGGTGCCAGCGGTTGACCCGGTTTCACCAAGGTCCAGGGTCCGCTGTCGCTAACGGCCCAGCCGTCCATGGCCGAGGATGCGTAGTGCGGTAGGTCTTGACTCGTTGTGACGGCTTGGGCAAGCGTACGTCCGATGGTTCCCGCCAGGGGCACAGGCAGCGCCGGGATGGGGGCGGCACAATCGAATGCCAATTGGCGGGCCTCAGACCAGCTCGTCGCGGACTTTCGAGCGGCCAGTGGACCCGAAGGCCGACGCCGTTGACCGCCGCGATCGGTTAAATCGTGAGCATGCAAGCCTTGCCCCTTATCTGAAGGCTTTCCGAATGAGATGCTGCTCCCCGGGAACGGCGATAAGGCACATTCTTGGGCCTTATCGCCGCCCCTCCCCGGAGCGAGCGAGCCAGATTAGGTCCGGCTCTTAGTCGTGGCGGCTAGGCCTTGACGTAACCGTTCGGGTTCAGCACGTACTTCGTGGCGGCTCCCGCATCGAACTCGGCATACCCGCGGGCAGCGTCCTCCAACGCGATGGCCCTGGCGTTGACGGCTTTCGCGATCTGGACCTTGTCATGCAGGATCGCCATCATCAGTTGCCGGTTGTACTTCATCACGGGGCACTGGCCGGTGGTGAAGGACAGTGATTTGGCCCATCCGGTGCCCAAGGACAGTGAAAGGGAACCGTGCTGGGCTGCCTCGTCGATTCCGCCCGGGTCGCCGGTGACGTACAGGCCGGGGATGCCCAAGGCGCCGCCGGCCGCGGTGATGTCCATGAGGGAATTCAGCACGGTGGCCGGCGCTTCGTGCGAGGCGTCCTTGCCGTGTCCGCGGGCTTCGAATCCGACGGCGTCCACGCCGCAGTCCACTTCGGGCACGCCGAGGATCTGCTCGATTTGGTCCTTGGGATCACCCTTGGAGACATTGACGGTTTCGCAACCGAATGACCTGGCCTGGACGAGGCGGTTTTCGTTGACGTCACCGACAATGACGACGGCTGCGCCGAGCAGTTGCGCGCCGGCGGCCGCCGCCAGGCCGACCGGACCCGCACCAGCAATATAGACGGTAGAGCCGACACCGACCCCGGCCGTGACTGCGCCGTGGAAGCCGGTGGGGAAAATGTCCGAGAGCATGGTCAAGTCCATGATCTTCTCCAAGGCCTGGTCCCGGTCCGGGAACTTCAGCAAGTTCCAGTCCGCATACGGCACCAGGACATATTCGGCCTGCCCTCCGACCCATCCGCCCATGTCGACGTAGCCGTAGGCGCTGCCTGGCCGGTCCGGGTTGACGTTCAGGCAGATGCCGGTCTTGCGTTCCTTACAGTTCCGGCAGCGGCCACAGGAGATGTTGAAAGGCACCGATACGATGTCGCCGACCTTGATGAATTCCACATCCGGGCCAACTTCCACCACTTCGCCGGTGATCTCATGACCGAGGACCAGGTCCCGCGGTGCGGTGGTGCGGCCGCGCACCATGTGCTGGTCGGAGCCGCAGATGTTTGTGGTCACGGTGCGCAGGATGGCTCCGTGGGGCACCTTCCGGCCGACATTGGCGGGGTTGACGCCGGGGCCGTCCTTGAGCTCGAAAGTCGGGTAGTCGGTGTCAATGATCTCGACTACGCCAGGTTCCTTGTATGCGACTGCTCTGTTTCCTGACATGGACACTCCTAAGGGCCATTTCATGGTGTTTTGATTCAGTGGTTGGACGTTCGCTGAAACAGTTGCCAACGGTTGCCCGTTGCCCGTAAGCGGTGCTCCGGCGCTTACCTCCCCAGGCATTCAGGCCACCGAAGCACCGCTTACGGGCAACGCGACTTCTCACGCCCGGTTCAGGGGATGAGAGAGACAACCACAACTGATATGTCGATCTTAGATTAAAGATATATCAGAAATATGTTACGTCAGCCGAACGCGTCATGTCCAGAGGTTTTTCAGCGGCCGAGTATCAGGCTGAGTGCTTCTGCGCGGGCGGCCGGCAGTCGGAGCTTGCCCCGCACCGCGGAGGTGATGGTCTTTGCCCCTGGTTTTCTAACCCCGCGCATGGACATGCACAGATGTTCACACTCGACGACGACGATCGCACCTAGGGGTCGAAGCGAAGTGACCAGGGCATCAACGACCTGCGTCGTGAGCCGCTCCTGAACTTGGGCCCTTCGAGCGAAGATGTCCACCAGCCGGGCGAGTTTGCTCAGGCCCGTGACGAATCCATCCGGGGAGGGGATGTATCCGACGTGGGCTACGCCGTGGAACGGGACCAGATGATGCTCGCAGGTCGAATAGAAGGGTATGTCCTTGACGATGACGAGTTCTTCATGGCCGAGGTCAAACGTCTTGTCCAGCACGGAGAGGGGGTCTTCGTGGAGGCCGCCGTACATTTCTGCGGCAGCGCGGGCGACGCGTGCGGGGGTCTCAACCAGGCCGGGCCTGTCCGGGTCTTCGCCAACGGCAAGGAGGAATTCCCGGACGGCCCGTTCCACCCGCGGACGGTCAACCCCTGGGGAGGACACCGCAACCGCGGTCCGGCTATCACTCATGGCTGCCTGCGCCTGCCGGCTCGAGGCGGACAATGACTGACTTTGACGTCGGGGTTCCGCTGACGTCGGCCACCGAGTCGAGCGGCACGAGGACGTTGGTCTCCGGGTAGTAGGCGGCGGCGCAGCCCTTTGGCGTCGAATAGGAAACGATGCGGAAATTCTCGGCCCGTCGCTCGGTGCCCCGGAATTCGGATACAAGGTGAACCATGTCGCCGTTCTCGAAACCCAGTTCGGCCACATCGGATTCGTTCACGAGGACCACTCGGCGACCGCCGTGAATGCCACGGTAGCGGTCGTCCTTGCCGTAGATGGTGGTGTTGTACTGGTCGTGGGAGCGCAGCGTCTGGAGGATGAGGCGGCCCTCCGGGACGCGGAGGTACTCCAAGTCGTTCGCCGTAAAGTGGGCCTTGCCGGAAGCGGTGTCGAATTCCCTGGCATCCCGGGGCCGGTGGGGGAGAATGAAGCCTCCCGGGTTCTGGATCTTCTCCTCAAAATTTTCGAAGCCGTCGAGTACCGCTTCGATGTGTTTCCTGATCAGGGAATAGTCGTCCCTGAGTGCGAGCCAGGCGGCCTTGGGTGTGTTGGGCAGGAGGTGGCCGTCGCGGTCCGTGAAGAGCCGGTGGGCCAGGTTGCAGACGATCGCCACTTCGGACATCAAGTGCTCGCTTGCAGGCTTGAGCCGTCCACGGGACGCATGGACGGCACTCATGGAATCCTCCACGGTTACCCTTTGGTCACCTGTACGCTGCGTGTCCTTCTCGGTGCGTCCGAGCGTGGGAAGGATCAGGGCTCGCCGCCCCGTTGCCAGGTGGGAATGGTTCAATTTTGTGGAGATCTGGACCGTAAGGCGAGTGTTGGCCAGGGATTGCTCCGTGGTTTCAGAGTCCGGGGCCGCCCGCACAAAGTTGCCGCCCATCCCGACGAAAACCCGGACCTTGCCGTCCCGCATCGCCCGGATGGCCGCGACGGTATCGTAGCCATGGGCCCGGGGGGATTGGAACTGGAACTCCTGGTCCAGCCTGTCGTGGAACTTCTCCGGCATTTGCTCGAAAATGCCCATGGTGCGGTCGCCTTGGACATTGGAGTGTCCGCGGACGGGGCAGACTCCGGCCCCGGGCTTGCCGATGTTGCCCTGAAGAAGGAGGACATTGACGACGTCGCGGAGCGTGGGCACGGAATGCTTGTGCTGTGTTAGGCCCATGGCCCAGCAGACAATGGTTGCTTTCGAAGCCAGGAGACGCTCACCGGTAGCCTTGATCTGGTCCATCGTTAGCCCGGTCGCTTCGAGGATGTCCTCCCACGCCACATCTTCCAGTTGCTTCACGTAGGCATCGAGGCCGACGGTGTGTTTGTTGATGAAGTCATGGTCGAGCACGGTGGGCAGGCCTGGGCTGGTCCTTCCCGCATCTTCGGCCTCCAGCAGGTATTTACCCAGTCCCTGGAAGAGCGCCTGATCGCCCCCGGCCCTGATCTGCAGGAAGTCGTCGGTCAGTTCGGTGCCAACCACCATGCCAACGACGTTCTGCGGGTTTTCGAATCTGAGCAGCCCGGCTTCGGGCAGCGGATTCACGGACACGATGAGAGCACCGTTCTTCTTGGCCTTCTCCAGTGAGCTGAGCATGCGCGGGTGGTTCGTGCCTGGGTTTTGGCCCGCAACGAAGATCAGCGACGCTGTTTCGACGTCCTTGAGGCTCACGGAGCCCTTACCGATGCCGATGGTTTCGACGAGGGCCGAACCAGAGGACTCGTGGCACATGTTGGAACAGTCCGGAAGATTATTGGTCCCCACGCCGCGCACGAGGAGCTGGTAGGCGAAGGCCGCCTCGTTTGACGTCCGGCCGGACGTGTAAAACACCGCCTGGTCCGGGTTGTCCATGTCCCTGATCTCCTGTGCGATCAGCTCCAAGGCATCATCCCAATCGACGGGCCTGTAGTGCGTTGCGCCGTCGTCCAGGAGCATCGGATGCGTCAGCCGCCCCTGCTGTCCCAGCCAGTAGTCGTCCCTCGTCTTCAGCTCAGCGATGGAATGCGATGCGAAAAACTCCGGCCTAACGCGGCGGCGTGTGGCTTCTTCCGCGACGGCCTTGGCGCCGTTCTCGCAGAACTCGGCCGTATGGCGTTTGTCGTGTTCCGGCCAGGCGCAGCCCATGCAGTCGAACCCGTCTACCTGGTTGACCGCCAGCAAAGTTTGGACGCTGCGCAAGGGGCCCATCTGCTCGAGGGAGATTTTCAGCGCGTTGGTGACGGCGGGGAGGCCCACGGCTTTCGACTTGGGTTTGGTGACAGTCAGCTTTGACTCGTCGATATTTTCACGCGGCGCTTTTGAGGCCATGGGCTTTTCCTTCAGATCTTGGCCGGATAGAGAGGTCTGGCGGTGAGGAGAAGGAAGTTCGTGACATTCCTATCCCTGGCGTATTGATATATCAGTTGTAGGGATAATATGTTCACGGGGCCGGTCAGTCAAGGCGCCGTCACCGAACGGGAAGGATCAGACGTGGAGAGCAGCGGCAAGTTATCGATCATGGGGGAGTCGGAGCTGCCTGCGAGGCAGGCTGACGAGTCCTATGCCGAGTATGCGTACCGGGTGCTGTGTGATGAGCTCATCGTTCTTGATATCAAGCCTGGCGAGCCCTTGAATGATGATCAGATCTCCCGTCGGCTTGGTGTCGGAAGAACGCCTATCCGGGAAGCCATGAAGAGACTGGAGAGCGACCACCTGGTGGTGGCCTATCCGCGCAGGGGAACGTTTGCCGCGGGCGTGGATATTACGGACCTTGCCGAAATCTCCGAGATTCGTCAGCTTTTGGAGCCCGCGGCATCGGCACGTGCCGCCCGAATGGCTTCGGACCGGACGCGGCAGGAGCTAAGGGAGCTTGCACGGGAAGTTCGGCAGCTTTTGGCTGGCGACCTGGGACAGCGGGACCTCATGCGCCTGGACATGAGAGTACACCGAAGCATCTACCGGGCGACCGGCAGCCGGCACCTGGAGGATGTCCTGGTACGTTGCGATAATCTGGCGACCCGTATCTGGAGTCTTGTGCTGGAGAAGCTCCCGCCGGTTTCCGAGCACATTGCCCAGCACGTGGAGCTGCTTGAACGCATTGCGGACGGCGAGGCCGAAGCGGCAGCAGGGCTGACCGCCAGGCACGTGACCGACTTCGAGAACCTGATCCGGGCGGTCCTTTAGCAAAATTGAACGTCCCGCATGCCCGGCACCGTCGCCCTCGGAGCCGGGCATGGTTTTGCCCTTATGTCAGCCGACAGTTCCAGGGATCAAAGAGCGCGACTGTTCCCGGGCGGCCTCGGCGGTGTGCAGGAGCAGCAGGGATGTAGTGACCGTCCCGACGCCACCGGGAACGGGCGTCAGTGCTGCGGCGACGCCAAGCACGCTGGCTTCGTCAACGTCCCCCACGAGGGACCCGTCGGGAAGGACGTTCGTGCCGACGTCGATCACTACCGACCGGGAGGAAACATGGGCGCCGGTTAGCAGGCCGGTCCGCCCGGCCGCGACGACGATGATGTCGGCAGTCTGTGTATACCTCTCGAGCGGACCCGACTTTGAATGGCAGACGGTGATGGCGGCGTCGCGTTCCAGCAGGAGCAGTGAAAGCGGTTTGCCCACGACGGCGGAACGGCCGACGACGACGACGTTCCGGCCCGCCACCGGGACGTCGTGGTGGTCGAGGATCTCGACGACGGCCCGCGCGGTAGCAGGCGCGAAGGCGGGTTGCCCCACGGCCAGCCGGCCGAGGCTGAGCGGGTTCGCGCCGTCGATGTCCTTCTCCGGTGCGATGTGGCTGACCAGGGTATCGGTCCTGACCCCGGAGGGGAGGGGCGTCTGCAGGATGATTCCGTTGACGGAGGGTTCCGCGCTGAGGTGTTTCAGGACACTGGCCAGGACCTGCTCCGTAGCGTCATGGCCGAGATCGAGGACCCGGCAGCCGATTCCCGCGCGTTCGGCCGCACGTTCAATGGAGCGGACGTACCAATGCGTGGACTCGTCCTCGGTTGCCACGACCACCGCGAGGACCGGGCGCACTCCCTCGTTTTCGAGGTTCCGTGCCTCATCCCGGGCTCTCTTTTGGATGAGTTCGGCCAGCGGCTTTCCGGAAAGCAGGGTGGCGCTCAACCGAGGATCCTTTCGCGCACGCGCTTCGCGAGCAAGTCCGCCGCGAGGACAACCCTTTCTTCGATCCCGTCGGTCTGCGCGGCAAGCCGCGCACGGGTATCGCCGTCATTGATGGCCACAATGTTGATGTCGATGTTGACCCGCGCCGTGGTGGCGGCCGCGCGGGCGGCGTCCGCGGCGGCTGCGACGTCGCTGATCACGTTGGAGTTCGCGGCGTCGAACAGTTCCGTGGCCAGATCGACGACGGCTCCTGAGACCTTGATCAGCTGTGCCGGGGTCTGTGCAGCGTGAATGAGGGCATCCTGGATGGCCGCCGACCGCGCTCCGTTGAGGGCCTCGGTCCCGGTGGGGAGCTTGTAGGAGTCGATGACTCCCTGGAATGCGTGTTCGTCGGCGTCCGCAAGTCGCAGGGCTTCGTCCACAAGTTCGTCGGCGGCCGCGATGATCCTTGAGACCAGTGCGGCGTGTTGCTCGTATTTGGCGCCCGTGGTGTACCTGGCGACCATCGCAACGAGAGCGGCACCTTGGGCGGCGTGAAGCGCAGCGGCTGCGCCCCCGCCGGGGGTGGGCTCACGTGAAGCAAGCCTGGTGAGGTAATTGTTGATTGTTTCTGAACTGATCATGGGTCTTCCTGGGCTGTGTCTTCCGAGGCTGGGCTTGGAGAGCTGGGGCGGTAGAAGAGTCGAGGGGAAAGACAGCGGCCCGGACTCTGGTTGCGAGGATGAGTCCGGGCCGCATGCCTTTGGATGGCCCGCGGTGCTAGCCGCGGAGCCTGGTCATCGTCGGGTCGTACAGCGGATCGGCCGTGACCGTGGCCTGGATGCGCCGTCCGAAGTACTCGATCTCGACGGAGTCACCGAGGGAGACGCCCGCCGGGAGGTACGCATAGGCGATCGGCTTGGCAACGGTGTAGCCGTAGGCGGCGCTGGTCACGTAGCCGACTGCCTGGTCCTTGTAGAAGACCGGTTCCTTGCCCAGGACGATGCTGCGTCCGTCGTCGACGGTCAGGCAGCGCAAGCGGCGGGCGGAGTTTTCCTCGGTGCGGCCTTCCAAAGCGGCTTTTCCGACGAAGTTGTCCTTGGCCATCTTCACAGCGAATCCGAGGCCTGCTGCGAGGGGGTCGTGCTCTGTGGTCATGTCGGTGCCCCAGGAGCGGTAGCCCTTTTCAAGCCGAAGCGAGCTGAAAGCGGCCCGGCCGGCCGCGATGACACCGAAGGGCTGCCCCGCTTTCCACAGCGCGTCCCAAAGGCGCTGGCCGTTATCCGCGCTGGTGTAAAGCTCCCAGCCGAGCTCCCCGACGTAGGACAGGCGCATGGCGGTGACGTTGACTCCGCCGATGACGACATTCTTGGCCCGGAAGTAGCGCAGGCCGTCGTTGGAGAAATCGTCGCTGCTGACCGTGCTGATGAGGTCCCGGGCGAGGGGGCCCCAGAGACCAATGCAGCAGGTGCCGCCCGTCGTGTCACGCACCTGGACCCAGTCGCTCGCGGAGCCGCTTTCGGTCTGGTGGCGCGCGGCCCGGTCAAAGTAGGCGGTGTCGATGTTTCCGTTGGCCCCGAGCTGGAACCTGTCTTCGCTGAGGCGGGCCACCGTGATGTCGCTTCGAATGCCGCCGGCGTGGTCCAGCAGGAGCGTGTAGGTCACTGCGCCTGGCTTCTTATCCAGGTCCGCGGTGGTCAGATCCTGGAGCAGTTTCAGTGCTCCGGGGCCGGAAACCTCGAGGCGCTTGAGCGGAGTCATGTCGTACATTGCCACCGCGGTGCGCGTCTTCCATGCTTCGGCTGCGGCGATGGGCGAGCTGAACATCCCGGACCAGGCATCACGGGCCGGGGGCTGCCATTCAGCTGGCATTTCCTTCAGCAGTTCGGCGTTGGCTTCGAACCAGTAGGGGCGTTCCCAGCCGCCGGCCTCCAGGAAGTACCCTCCCAGCTGCTTGTGGCGGGCATGGAAAGGGCTGACGCGGAGGTTGCGGGGGGAGAGCTTGGGCTGGAGCGGGTGCAGGACGTCGTAGATTTCCACGAAATTCTGCTGGGACGTTTCGCTGACGTATTCGGGGGCGAGCTGGACTTCCTCGAAGCGGTGGATGTCGCATTCGCCCAGGTCGATCTGGGACTTGCCCGTGGTCAGCAGTTCCGCGACGGCGCGGGCAACGCCGGCCGAGTGGGTGACCCACACGGCTTCCGCGACGAAGAAGCCATCGAGCTCCTTGGATTCGCCCACCAGAGGGCCGCCGTCGGGGGTGAAGGAGAAGATGCCGTTGAAGCCGTCTTCGATGTCGCTTTCCGCCAGGGCCGGAAGCAATTGCTTGGTCGCCTCCCAGGCCGGGAGGAAGTCCTTCAGGGTGAAGTCCAGGCGGGAAGGCATGTTGTGTTCACTGATGCTGTCCGGTGCGTAGCTGCCGAGTTCCTCGACGTCCACCGGCATGGGGCGGTGGGCGTAGGAGCCGATGCCGTAGCGGTCGCCGTGCTCGCGGTAGTAGAGGTCCTGGTCCTGGTGGCGCAGGATCGGCAGGGAAGCGCCGTTGGGTAGTTCGTTGCGGCCCTCCTGTGCCGGCACCGGAGTTGTCTTGACGTATTGGTGCGCCAAGGGCAGGAGGGGAACGGACATACCGATCATTTCGCCGATCTTGGCACCCCAGAAGCCGGCGCAAGAGACCACGATGTCCGCAGGGATGACGCCCTCGGAGGTGCGGACTCCGGTGACGCGGCGGCCGGACTGCTCGATCCCGGTCACAGTCGTGGAGCCACGGTACTCCACCCCGGCTGCCTCTGTGCGCTTGATGAGCAATTGGACTGCGCGGGCGGCGAGGGCCAGCCCGTCGCTGGGGACGTGGAGACCTCCCAGGATGTCTTCCTCATTGATGAGCGGGTAGAGTTCCTTGCACTCTTCGCGGGAAAGGATCTTGCCTTCGATTCCCCAGGATGCAGCGTAGCCGAGCTTGCGTTTGAGGTCGGCGAGGCGGGTCTCGGTGGTGGCGACTTCCAGGCCGCCCACCTGGTTGAAGCAGCTGACGCCGTCCTCGGTCAGGGACAGGAGTTTTTCGACCGTGTATTTGGCGAATGTTGCCATGGTCTTGGAGGCGTTGGTCTGGAAGACCAGCCCCGGGGCGTGGGACGTGGAGCCCCCGGGCATGTTCAACGGTCCCTGGTCCAGGACGGTGATGTTGTTCCAGCCGCGGGCGACCAGTTCATCGGCCAGGTTGGTGCCGACGATCCCAGCTCCGATGATGACTATGCGTGGCGTCGATGCCATGTGGTTTCTCCTGCTTTTTCTCGTGTGTGGGCTGCTTGTTGTTTGGCGGCGGTCAGCGGAAGACTACGGTGCTGGTTTGGTTCAGCAGCACGCGGTGCTCGCAATGCCAGCGCACGGCGCGGGACAGCGCGAGCGCTTCGGCGTCCTGCCCGACCGTGGAAAGTGCAGTCGGCCCGTAGCTGTGCTCTACACGGATGACTTCCTGTTCGATGATCGGTCCCTCATCAAGGTCCGCCGTGACATAGTGTGCCGTGGCGCCCACCAGTTTTACGCCGCGGTCGTAGGCCTGGTGGTAAGGACGGGCACCTTTGAAGCCTGGCAGGAATGAGTGGTGGATGTTGATCGCTCGGCCCTCCAGGGCGCGGCTCAGTTCGTCGGACAGAACCTGCATATACCGGGCAAGAACCACCAAATCGATGTTGTACTCGTCAACCAGTTCGAGCAGGCGCCGCTCCGCGTCCGCCTTGGTGTCCGGGGTCACCGGAATGTGTATGAAGGGAAGCCCGGCAGCCTCGGCCATGGCCCGGTGGGTTTCGTGATTGGAAACTACCAGAACCAGGTCCCCGCCCAGGCTGCCCCCGCGCCAGCGGAAAATCAGGTCGTTCAGGCAGTGCCCGAACTTGGACACCATGACCAAGACGCGCTGCTTGGTCTGGTCATGGAAGCTGAACTTCATGTCGAAACGCTCAGCGATCGCCCGGAACTCTTTTTCGAGCGCTTCCGGTGAGTACTCCGGGGATCCGGAAAACGCTGTGCGCAGGTGCAGTGTCTGGCGGAGTCCGTCGTCGAACTGCTGGTGCTCTTCAATGTTGAAACCACGTTCGAACAGGAAGGTGGTGACCGCCTGTACGATGCCGGCGCGTTCAATACACGACAGGGTGAGCACGAACTTCCGGGAACGGTCGTCTTCAGAGGCACTCGCCTGCGGAAGTGTGCTATGTGTTGGAGTCGTCTCCACGAGCGTCATGTCTCCTCCTCAAGATATATTTACAAGTTCGTTACTGATATATCAGACTGGGAACTAGCCTATACTGGAGTTCGAGTGAGGTCAATAGTCCGCTTGGCTGGACGCGAAAGGTTGATACCGTGGTATTTGAAGCGCTGGAAGTGGTGGATGCCGCCGGTCCGAGGTCCCTGGCTGAAGTGGCCTACGAGCGGATACGCGACAGGCTCCTGACGCTGGACATCAAGCCGGGCGACTTGTTGAACGACGATGCGCTGGCGAGGGACCTTGGCATAGGGCGCACTCCCGTGAGGGAGGCGTTGAAGCGCCTTGAATTGGACCGCTTGGTCATCAGCTATCCGCGAAGGGGAACCTTCGCCACCCGTGTTGAGGTGACCGATCTGGCGTTTATTTCGGAGATTCGCGCCCAGCTCGAGCCCTTGGCGGCTGCGCGGGCCGCGCGGGTTGCGACGCCGGCAGCCAGGGAGCACTTGCGCTCCGTGATGCGTGCAGTGGAGTCATTCGAGGTCAACGGCGCCTCCGTGGTGGAGACGCTCCGACTTGATGCCCGCGTGCACCAGGGGATCTATGCGGCAGCGGCAAATCCCCACCTGGAGGATGTGCTGATCCGCTACGACAACCTGGCGACCCGGATCTGGTGCATGGTCCTCGATCGCCTGCCTGATCTTTCCCGCCACGTTCATGAGCACCTTGATCTTCTTGGCGCGGTGATCGACGGCGACGAGGCCAGGGCTGCGGAACTGGCTCGAATTCACGTCGACGGCTTCGAAAAGGCCGTCCGTTCAGCGCTGTTTGCTGCGTAAAGAAGACCGCCCTCCTCCCGTTTCCAAGAAGCGATCGTGGTGGGAACGCTATTGATCCGGACGCAGTTTGGCTCGCTCCACGAGATCGGTTATCCATGGCCGTTGCCCGCGATGGAGCACCAAGCCCTCCGGTATGCCCTGAACGGAGGCTGCTGAACCGGATATGTCGATGGTGATCCGGCCGGAGCCCATAGGCGCGTTCGTGATGTGCAGTTCGCCATAAGAATCCGGCAGTACAGGGTCGAGCCACAGCCCCCCTTGGGAAATGTGGGCGTCGTAGCGCATCAGGCTGGTCACCAGCAGGATCGGTGTGGTGGCGGCCCAGGCCTGTGGCGAACAGGCCGTGGGGTAGGGCACGGGTTCGGCAAACTGATCGCGGCTGAAGCCGCAAAACAGCTCTGGCAATCGACCGCCCGAGTATTCGGCCGCTTCCAGCAGGGCAGTGGCTATCCGCTGTGCCTCTTCCACAAACCCATACCGAAGCAGCCCTGCCACAATGAGCGCGTTGTCGTGGGGCCAGACCGACCCGTTGTGATAGCTGGCAGGGTTATACGCCCGCATGTCGCTGGCGAGGGTCCGTACGCCCCATCCGCTGAACATCTCCAGGGACATCAGACGCTCGACCATTTGTGGCGCCTTGTCCTCATCCACAAGGCCGAACCAGAGGCAGTGGGCCATATTGGAAGCGCAGGCATCCACCGGCCGCTTATCGCGGTCCAGCGCGACGGCGTAGTACCCCTTGTCCGGGAGCCAGAACTGTTCGTTGAACCGCCGCTTCAGCGTCGCAGCCCGGTCTCGAAGCTCGGCTGCCAAGGCGAGGTCGCCGGCGTCGTACGCCATCCAGGAGCGCGCTACGTATGCGCCGTGGACGTAGGCCTGGACCTCGCATAGGGCGATCGGCGGTTCCGCCAGGGTTCCATCGGCGAAGTTGATGCCGTCCCAGGAATCCTTCCATCCCTGATTGACCAACCCATGATCGTTGAGGCGCTCATACTCGACAAATCCGTCCCCGTCCCGGTCCCCGTAATCGCGGATCCACTCCAAGGCGCGGTCCGCGTTGGGCAACAGGGCGGCGATGGTCTCTTTGGCAAAACCCCAGCGACTGACGGACCCCAGCACGACCACGAACAGCGGAGTTGCGTCGACGCTTCCGTAGTAGGCGGATTTGCCGCCCAGCGCCAGCCCGGTGGAGACATCGAGCCTCACCTCGTGGAGGATCTTGCCGGGCTCCTCTTCGCTCATCACGTCCACGACGCTGCCTTGGCGGTCAGCCAGCGTCTTCAGGGTGCCCAGTGCCAGGGAAGGATCCACAGGAAGCGACATTTCCGAAGCCCACAGCGAATCGCGACCGAACAGGGTCATGAACCAGGGCGCTCCGGCGGCGACGACCACCCGTTCCGGATGCCCAGGGTCCTCGATTCTCAGCGCTCCCAAGTCGTCGTAGCTTCGCCGCAGGGTCCGCTGGATGGAGCGGTTGCCCATCTGCAGTGCCGGAATTTTCGCCACCCACTCTTGACGGCGCCGGTCACTCGGAGACATTTCGCCAGGCGCCGGATGAACAAATGGCGCGTCGGGACGTGCACCGTTGTCCGTGGGCACAACATTCAATCGAGTACTCCAACGCCCATAGGGCGGGACTACTATCTCAAATGTCAGCCCTTCAGTTGTGGCCTTGGCCCCATCCGCCTTGACGACGACGCCCTTCCGGACGTCGTGCCACTTGGCTTGGATTTCCAGCGAGTCGCCGTCCTGTTCGCGCGTCTCCGCCCAGCGCCGCTGGATTCGTGCCTCTTTCACTTCAAACAAGTCGGCGAAGTCCGCTTCAATGGCCAGCACAATCTTGCACTCAGCGGGCTTCGCCGAGTAGTTGCGGATGGTGATCCGCTCCCGGATCCCTGCGCCGACCTCACGCAGCCGCTCTACGATCAGCGGACTGTCCGCATACCCATCCGAGAGCTGCAGGCGACCAGCGAATATGGCCCGATACGGTTCCTTCGTCTCAGCAGCCAAGGGTTCGAGGGGCTGGCCGTTGATGGTCAGATTCCAGCGGGACAGGATGCGAGTATCCAAGTGAAAGACCCCATGTGGGAGTTCGGGATGGATGTCTCCATTGGCCGATGAAATGCAGAAGGACGATCCTTCAACCAAAGTCACTGTGCCTGACCCAAGGGGTCCAGCCGCCGTGTCAGCATTCCATCCAGCCACTGCCGGCTCCTTCATACGAATGCACTCCTGGGCCGCGCGGGGCGCGGGCTGCCTTTCGCTGCTACCGCGTGGGTTTAACCGACGGTACGCCCGTCCTGGACCTCACGCCAGAGGGTGGGGGTGACTCGTAAAGAAGAACCTTTGTCCCCCTCGGGACTATTCGTATATCTTAATTCATGGTTTGATATATTAGTCCTGAATTTGATCTGAATTCGCCGGAGAATCGATCGTCAACTCAACGAGGAGTGGAACAGTATGCAGCAACTCGCGCACCGGCTCGAACGTCTGGGCACCGAAACCGCCTTCAGCGTCGCCCAGGCCGCGGCCGCCTGGAAAGCCAAGGGGAACCGTGTGTTCCCCTTCCATCTTGGTGACATCAACATCCCCACAGCCGGGAACATCGTGGAAGCAATGAACCGGGCAATCGCGGACGGCTACACGGGCTACTGCCCCGGCCCCGGCATCCCGCAGCTGCGTGAAGCACTGGCCGATGACATCGGCTCGCGTCGTGGCATCGACTTTTCCCCGGACAACGTCGTCGTGATGACGGGAGGCAAACCCGTCATCACGAAATTCCTGCAGGCGGTCATGAACCCCGGCCAGGAAGTGCTCTACCCGAACCCCGGCTTCCCGATCTATGAATCCCAGATCGAGTACCTTGGCGGTACGGCCGTGGCTTACCGCTATTTGCCTACGAGCGAGGGCTTCTCGATCGATCTCGACCAGGTGCGCGCGTCAATCACCCCGAACACCGTCGCCATCATCTACAACGACCTGCAGAACCCCATCTCGGCCGAGTCGACGGCGGCCGAGCGCGAGGCCATCGCACGCCTCGCGATAGAAAACGACCTCTGGGTGCTCTCCGACGAGGCCTACTTCGAGACCCGATACGAGGGGGTCTCCAGCTCGATCGCATCGCTTCCCGGCATGGCCGAGCGCACCGTCATCCTCTACACGTTCAGCAAGAAGTTCGCCATGACCGGCTCACGCCTCGGCTGCGCCGTTGCCCCGCTCGAGATCGCCAAGGTGCTCAGTACCCTCAACACCAATGATGAGTCCTGCACGACGCACTATGTGCAGTGGGCCGGAATCGAAGCGCTCCGTGGTCCCCAGGAGCCTGTGCAGCAGATGCTCGACGTGCTGCGCGAGCGCCGGGATGCCGCATGCGAGCTCGTGAATGACATCCCCGGCATGCATGTCGCCGTGCCGCAATCGACGTTCTACCTGTTCCCCGACGTCACCGAGGCGATGCAGCGTCTGGGCTACACGGCAGTCGGAGACTTCGCCAGCGATGCCCTGTACAAGACCGGCGTCTCCTTTTGCACGCGTGAGCACTTCGGCCGGCGGCTGCCCGGTGAGGAGCGGCAGTACATCCGACTCGCCTACTCGGGCATCGAGGTGCCAGATATCAGCGAGGGCCTCGGCCGCCTGCGCGAGTGGATCGAGACGGCATGAGCCGGGTCGTCGTCACGGGACGTATACCCGACGCCGCGATCGAGAAGCTTCGCGCCGAGCACGAGGTCGATGCGTGGACGGGTCCGGAGTCGATCGGTCGCGAGGAGCTCCTGCGCCGGGTAGCCGGGGCCGATGCCGTGGTGAGCCTGCTCACCGAACGCATCGACGCCGAGCTGCTCGACGCCGCCGGCCTGCAGCTCAAGGTCGTCGCGAACGTCGCCGTGGGCTATGACAACATTGACGTGCCAGCGTGCAGCGAACGAGGCGTTGTCGCCACCAACACCCCGGGCGTGCTCACCGAAGCGACTGCCGACATCGCCATGGGCCTCATCCTCATGGCAACCCGCCGGCTCGGCGAGGGCGAACGGCTCATCCGCTCCGGCCAGGCCTGGAAGTGGGGCATGTTCTTCCTGCTCGGGTCCGGCCTGCAAGGGAAGACCCTCGGCGTCGTCGGCATGGGCGGCATCGGGCAGGCGACCGCGCGCCGGGCCAGGGCCTTCGGCATGGACGTCGTCTACCAGTCGCGCAGTGAGCTCGATCCCGGGATCTCCGCCGAGCTGGGCGCCCGGCGGGTCGACCTCGACGAGTTGCTGACAGTGTCGGACGTCGTCTCGCTGCACTGCCCCTACAGGCCCGCCACGCATCATCTGATCGGCGCCGAACAACTCGCGGCGATGAAGAGCTCGGCGTACCTCGTCAACACCGCGCGCGGACCGATCGTCGACGAGGCGGCCCTCGCGTCTGCGCTTCGCGAGTGCGTCATCGCCGGTGCCGGGCTGGACGTCTTCGAGCGTGAGCCCCAGGTCCATCCCGAATTGCTGGACCTGGAGAACGTGGTGCTAGTGCCGCATCTGGGCTCCGCCACAGTCGAGACGCGCACCGCGATGGCGATGCTGGCCGCCGACAACGCCCTCGCCGTGCTCAGCGGCGAACAACCGCCCGCACCGATCAATTAGAGGCAATGTGTACTAAAACGCCAACCGAGTTTCACTTTCATTTTCGTCTGACGGAGGTCGAGTCCGCCTGAAGCTAAGCGATCGACGTCCACTGCGCGGCGGAATCGAGTCGCCGCTCAGCGTCGTCTCGTTGAGGAGTGAATGGGGAACGTGGCAGTCGCCGTTGGATTTTCAAAATCGGTCAGGAGGGGTGTTGACAGTGTCAACACCTTTGGCTTCGGACTGGGTCGTGCATCGGGCGTGCAACGGGTTCTTCACACGGCAAAGCCGGGTGCCTGGGTTGAGCGGGCACCCGGCTTTGCCGGGTTTGATGGGCTCGGATTAGGTGTTGAGGACGTCCCGGACTGCGGTTGCCAGTTCGACGGAATTTGCCTGGTCGGAGTGGATACAGATGGTGTCCGCCCTGACGGTGACGGTTTCACCCGTCACCGAAGCTATCGTTCCCTCCTCCAGGTATCGGTGGGTGCGTTGAACGGCTTGTGCGATCCCGGATTCATGGCTTGAGCGGTTGACGATCACGGTGCCGTCGGCGTTGTAGTCAAGGTCGACATCGCCTGCAGCAAATTTACGACGACGTCATGGCGGCTTACGAACAGAGCTCTCGAATCCTCTTACTGACGACCTGGAAAACCCATCTTGATTCCTTCAGGTCCCGGTTCGAGGCGGATGGTCTGAAGCCGCTGGTCTTCACCGGGGCAATGAAGGCGAAGGAACGACAAGCCGCCGTCGACCTTCTTTCCAACTCCGATGACTCAGAGCCGCTGCTGGTGTTGGGAACCGGCTTATACATTGGCGAAGGTTGCTTCACTGAACAAGCGGGCGCCGGGGTACGTCTCGCTCGGGTTCCCTGATCCGCGGAAACTGCCAAGCACGTGACGTCGTCATCCCCGCGGAAACAGTCTTCGGTGATTTTGCTACGGCATCAGCCACCAAATGGTCCCTGTGACGACCACGGAACGGAAAGCGACGTAGACGTACTTGACGTACCTGATGTACGTACGGATGATTGCTAGATGAGCACCCCCACACAGGACACGGCCGGCGGACACGTCTACGGGTTCACGCAAGCGCGGGATTCGTTGAAGACGATCCTGGATTTGAGCGAGCGGGGAGGGCTGTCCACGATACGGCGGCCCGACCGGGCCACGGCCGCCGTCGTCAATGGAGAGAGTTTGCGCCGGTATCTGGAATTGACGGTCGTCGCCAATGTCCAGGTCGTGAATGAGGACGAAGCATGGGCTGTCTTCATGCCAGGGCAGCCCTTTGCCGCTGAGGCCACGGAACTGGGTGAAGCCTTGACGGACTTCGTCGATGCTTTGCGGGACTACGCGGAGGATTGGGAGGACCATCTGCACGCGGCGCCCAATCACCGCGAGAACTGGGCCTTGGTTCAGCTCATTGACCTGTCCACCGATCAGCAATTGACCGCCTGGCTCACCGGCTCGGTGGCATGAGCGTCCGACGCGTGGGCGGACGGGACGACCATGAGAAGTTCTGCCTAACCGAGCGCTGGGAGCTGATGACGAATGCCCGCGGGAAACCGGTGCGCCATCACGCGACCTACCGGTTGAGTCTGCAAGATGGGCGGATCTTGCGGACCCGGATTTCCCGCCCGGTGGATCCCACCACGTATTCGAGTTCGATCTGGAACCATGTTCTCCAAGACCAGCTAGAGGTCGGTGAGGATGAGTTTTGGGCATGCGTTGATGACGGAGTATTGCCTGCCCGCGGAATAGCAGCCCCGCCCTCTTCGGCTATTCCCCTGGCACTGGTCTGGCAACTCACCCGCACCGTTGGAATGGACGAGCGAGATGTTGCCCGCATGACGAAAGAGCAGGCCGTTCAGGCGATCAACGATTACTGGATGTCGCAAGGGGCCGGACAGGACGACTGAGACGTTTCCCCGGTTTCTCGGACAGGACGCATTTGCCATAGCGGACATTCGTCTCCGTGAAAAAGTGGCGTGTGCACACTGATGCACACTCATGCCGCCGGACTGGGCCTTAGATCGGTCGACCTTGGCGCGGAAGTTACTTGGAAAGCTACTCCCGGTCGTAGCGGGGAGCTGTGCGTGTCCGTTTGTCCTGCCAAAGGGGGTGTGGACAGTGTCCAAACTTATGTCAGCTTTGTAGATGTGCCTATGGCGGTCCGCCCCGAGTCTTCGACGTATGTGCCGTGAATGCACGCCCGGGCCAGGGGTTCCTGCGACAGCCCCCAAGCCGCCTCGGACACGTCACTGCCACAAGGGCTGCCAAAACAGGTAGCCGGTACTCAAGCGCCGGCCCGGCTCAGCGGCCTACGATCGGCACGAGGGCGATTCCCTGGAAGATGCTCTCGGCGGTAGCTGCGCCACTGCCCGGCAAAGGTGACACCGGGCATTGGCGCGTTACCTTGGCCCCGGTCCATCATCCGCGGACTGCTTGCCGGGAAGCAGCAGCGCGCAATTTTCTTACAAACCTGGAGCGGCGTGAACACCGAACAACAGCCGGATACAGGGTCCGACCCGTCATAGCGTCCGGCCGGGCCGTGACTTCCTGCTCCACCAGGGGGTCCGCAAGGGTTTAGACGTTGCTGTTGAGGATGTAGTCCACCGCGGCTGGTCCTGTCATGCGCAGGCCTTGGAAGACTCCCTTCTTGCCCTTCCCGGTCTTTTCCGTGCGAAGGCCCGCGAGGCGCAGGGCGGTGCGGAAGGCATGGTCGGGGAGGGGGACTTTGCGGTTCAGGGAGCACCAGCTGACGTATAGCCCGTAGCAGGCATCGGCGTCGAGTCCTGAATCGTGCGTGTCATCTTTGATGATGCAGTCCTGGAGGAACTGGCTGATCTGTGGAGGGGTCATGGTGTACTCCGGGGAACGGTCTTCATGGTTGGGTTCCGTAGATGAATTCCTTGGCGTGCGCGACGGCCTTTCGGAAGGCGTCGTTGCGCAGGCTGGCTTGCTCGGTGTTCCTGGGGTCGGTTTCGAGGTAGTTCGTGTAACCGGGCCGCAGGATCCAGATGTCACCGGCCGGGGGCAGGTAGAACACCCCGAACGAGCGGTGCTGGGGGTCCTCGGTCCAGATGGGCACCACTGCGACCGCGGCTCCGGTGTCAGGGTTGATCCATTGGGCCCGGGGCATGGGTTGTTCGTGGATCTCGGGGTCCAGGAACGGCGCTGTTCCTTTGCCCCACCGCTTTTCGAAACGTTCGTAGAACGCGGGCATCAATTGGTTGTCGTATGGGCGCCAGGCACTCATGGGGGCTCCTTGGACTTGTGTGGTTTCCGGCTCTCAACGCCTGATCTGCAGGATCAGCGTGTAGCCGGTTGGCGGATATGACCGTTGCCGGACCGGCATTCCCGCGGATCGTCCGGCGGGCGGCTCCCAGATGACCGGTCCGATCAGCAGCGACGTCGCCGGAAGCGACCTTGGGATCCGAACGGAGGCGGCGCCAGGGCGCTGCGGCTTAGCGTTCGCGGGCCGGCCGGGTGTCGGGGTGCAGGCCGCGCATCAGCGTGCGGTAGGCGCGGGTCACCTCGCGCGCCGTGGCGGTGGGGGCGATATGCAGGATGTCGTAAAGGTCGGGGCCGTTGTTCCTCATCGTTGGCGGTGGTGTGTGTTTTAGATGGGTGTTCACGTGCGGGGACGGGGATGGTCCCCGGTCCGTTCGGCCGGGGACCATCGTTGCGGGAGTCATCCTCGGGGCCTCATCATCCTTGTGCTGGTTGTGCCGTGGCGTGGTCTGTGAACTCGACCGCCCTCTTTACATGGTGGGCCGCTGTGGTGCTCCCGGTCCGGGAGGCTGCGCCGCTGGTCAGGCGTTGATCTCCTGGCGCTGTTTTCCGGTGGTTTCGATTTCGATGCGGCGCGGTTTTGCTTTCTCCGCGACCGGGATGTGCAGGGTCAGGACTCCGGCGTCGTAGCTTGCCTTGACACCGTTGGTGTCCAGCGCGTCGCCGAGGATGAGCTGGCGGCTGAAGACGCCGCGGGGGCGTTCGGAGGCGATCAGTTCCGTGTCCTCGCCGACGGGGTCCGGGCGTTCGGCCTTGACGGTCAGGACGTTGCGTTCGACGTCGATGTCCACCGAGTCGACGGTGACTCCGGGGAGGTCGAAGGCGACCACGAAGTCCTCGCCTTCCCGCCAGGCGTCCATCGGCATGGCCGCCGGCCGGGCTGTGGTGCCGAGCACCTGTTCGGCCAACCGGTCGAATTCACGGAAGGTGTCCGTTCGCATCAGCATGGTGTGTCACTCCTTGCAGATCGCAGCTTTTTTGTTGTCAACCCAGCCGATCTATGGTGGCTGGTATATATTTCTTATAGCACTGTATATGGGTCAGGGCAAGCCTGATTTTCGAAGGATTTTGGAGGTGCCCGATGGGCCAGGCCGAGGACCGGGGGAGGGGCGTGTACGCGATTTCCGTTGCGGCCGAGCTCGTGGGGACCGGGCAGCAGAACCTGCGCCTCTACGAACGCAAGGGCCTGCTGGAACCGGGCAGGACCCTGGGCGGGACCCGCCAGTACAGCGAGAACGACCTTGTGACATTGCGGCGGATCGGCGAGCTTCTGGAATTGGGCTTGAACCTTGCCGGCATCCGGATGGTCCTGATTTTGGAGGCCGACAACCGGCGCCTCGAGGCGGAACTCAGGTCCGCAAACGGCCCTTGAGGACCTCCGCGAGCTGGGCCGTCTTGTTTTTGAGCCCTTCCTGACCCAGGAGGAGCAGACCCTTGTCATCCGGGAATTCAAGAACGCCGTCAATGGCGAAATCCCGATCATCGCCGGCATCACGGGGGAGGGCAACATGGTTGCCGCCCTGGAAGCCAAGCGCGCGGTCGGGGCCGGCGCATCTGCCGGTCTGGTCTACCCTTCCGACGGCTGGCTGCACTTCGGGTACCAGAAGCGCGCCCCGCAGACCCGCTACAAGGAAATCTACGAAACGTCCGGGCTGCCGCTCATTCTCTTCCAGTACCCGGACGCCACGAAGGCCACCTACGACCTGGAAACCCAGCTGGAGATCGCCGGCCAGGAAGGGGTGTTCGCCACCAAGAACGGCGTGCGGAACATGAAGCGCTGGGACACCGAAATCCCCGTTCTTCGCGCAACTTACCCGGAGCTGCAGATCCTGACCTGCCATGACGAGTACCTGCTGCACACCATGTTCGACGTCGATGGCGCACTGGTTGGCTACGGCGGGCTCGCCCCTGAGCCGCTCGTGGAACTGATCGCAGCCGGCAAGGAAAAGGACTACGCCGCGGCGCGCGCCATTCACGACCGCCTCCTGCCGGTTACCAAGAACGTCTACCACCGTGGGTCCCACATGGAAGGCACCGTCGCCCTCAAGGAAGGCCTCGTCGCCCGAGGCATCCTGGAGCACGCCACGGTCCGGCCGCCGCTGCTTCCCTTGGCCGAAGGCGCCGGCAACGAAATCGCACGGGCCCTGGAGTCCGCCAACCTGGGCAGCGTCACCGTTCCCGCCTGATCTCGCCGATCCCAAGGATGGCGGGCCAAGCGCCCGCCATCCTTCCCCCCAAGTTTCACTCTCTCCAATCTTGGTCAACGACGACCCCCCAGCACCGCTGCTGGAGAAGGAGGACTCCCGCATGGCGAGCTGAACAAGACCGCCCCCGCCTTCAAGGACCACCCGGCGCCGGCGGCCTCCGCAGCAGGTGCCGCACCCTCGGGCGGCACCTCCACGTTCTACACCCGCAGGGAAATCCGGTTCATCCTGGCCTTCGCCCTGCTGGGAACCCTGTTCGACGGCGCCGAGCTGAACCTGATCGGTTTCCCGCTCGCGCACATCTCCGACAGCCTGCACGTCTCCACCATCGCCCTGATCACGGTCGCCACGGTGCAAGGCTTCGCCTCCATCCTGGGCGGATTCGTCTTCGGCACCCTCGGGGACACCCTCGGTCGGGCTTTCGTTCTCGATGTTCACCGAATGCTGGCAGACCAAGAAACGCGGAACCATGGGCGGCAGCATCCAGTCCATGTACTTCGTCGGCGAAATCCTCACCGCAGGCCTCATCTACCTGTTCGTGTCCACCCTAGGCCACGACCTGGGCTGGCGGGCCGGTTACATCGCGATCGGCCTGATCAGCCTCGTGATCGGGGCGGCGTCACTGAAGCTGTTGCCCGAATCCAAGCAATGGCTCAGTTACCAGGAACACCGCAGGAACGGCACCCTCCCGCCGGAACTGCGCCGCTCCAAAGTCCCCGTGATCGACATCTTCCGCCCCCGCTTCGCCTACGGGACCATCCTGTTCATGATCCTTTCAACGGCGATGTTCCTGACCACCAACTCGGTGGGCGCCTACCTGTCCCCCTATCTGCTCAAGACCCAGCAACTGCCCCTGGACACCGCGAGCCTGATCGTGCTTCTCGGCTACGTCTCCACGATCATCACCTACTCGACCACCGGCTTCATCTCCGACCGCATCCGCCGCAAGTACGCATTCACGGCAGCCTGCCTCTTCGGAACAGTCGGCTTCGTCTGGTTCCTGTCCCTGCTCACCTCGGGACAAGCGCACATCACCGGCGCGTTCTGGACAGCCCCCGCGTTGTGGGCACTCATGATGTGCGCCGGCGGCGCCGGAGGATTCGGCGTCCTCGGTGTCTGGATGTCCGAATTCTTCCCCACCCGCATCCGCTCCACCGGTTCCAGCGCCAGCTACTACTTAGGACGTGGCCTTGGCGCCGGAGTCTTCCCCCGTCTTCGCACCCACCCTCGCCGGCACCGTCCCGTTCGCCTCGCGCTTGGAATCATCGGCCCCGTGGCAGGTGTGCTCTTCTCCGTCCTCACGCCGGACCGCACCGGACGCATCATCGCCGACCTCGAATAGCGGCAGTTCGCGAGGAGATAAGCGACGGGGTAGCGCCGAACGGAGTTTTGGATCGGGACCGGCGCAAAGGGCCCTGGTTGCGCGGAGAACCCGCCCAGCGACGATGGAGCATCAGAACCACGAATAGCCAAGCCCCTTCCGGTCTTTCATGATCGCTCGGGAAGGATGAGGCATGACGTGACGCGTGAGGTCAGGTTCTTACCGCACGGGTGGCCTCCGCGCCTCGGTAAGTTTCCGAGCCGCGCTCTGCCAGTCGACCACGTTGGGGACGAGGGTATCGGTGTGAACCAACGAAGGCGCGGGCCGGGCTAACCGCTTGGCTCTGATTGGCCTTCTGCTGCGGGCATCGATTGCCTTGACGGCGCCGGGTAGCCAGACAGCTCTGCCTTCTTGATCTGCTAATGATCGCCCCGATGGCCCGGCCTCAATCAGCGGAAACGCCCTGTCAACAGGCCAACGCAGGACGAGCTACGTAGTTGCGACTCACTCTGGATTCGGCTTGTTGCGCGTCTTTCGTATTTTGCGGGCGTCGGACCGGAGCTGAATGATCCGTACTGCACCGGCCGCGGCTACGAGGACGCCTCCGGCGACGGCGGCGATGAACAACGCCATGCCCAGGGGGACCGTGACCGCTAGCCCGAGGAAAAAGACGTTGACCGGCTGCTGGTTCTGCAGGATGAAGATGATCAGCAATATCAGCGCGAGCAAGCCCACGACGACTGCGGCCCAAACGACGCCGGCACGTGTGGTTCTCGGCTTTGGGGCGGCGGAAGCGCCCTGCGGCGCGCCGGCTGGCGGTGAGGTGGATCCAGAGAATGGGGGACTGCCGGGCTGCGGATCGGGTATTTCGGGTATCGCTTGGTTCGAGGTCATGACGGGCCACCCTTTTGTCGATTTGTTGACTGCTTATCAAGCATCTCCTGGCCGGGTCCAGGAGATATGTCGTGCGATTGAGTCTTTAGCCGGTCCGGGGCCGGGTCAATCCGCACCCCGGTGTGCTGCGCGCTAAGCCTCTCGCCGTCGACGATTTCTTCTTCTTCGTGTTTCTCGAGTTTCTCGCTGCGCTTGGTTCCGCGGGGTGGGAGCTGGATGGTTTCTTCGGCGTCGATTCCTGCCTGTAGTTCCCGCCCGCGTTCCATTTCGGCGTCGAACTCTGCGCCGAACAAGAGGGACATGTTCAATATCCATAACCACAGGAGCATCACGATGACGCCGCCTATTGCGCCGTAGGTCTTGTTGTAGTTGCTGAAGTTTGCCACGTAGAAGCCAAAGCCCAGCGATGCCAGGATGAATGCCAGCAAAGCGATGAAGGAGCCGATGCTCATCCAACGGAACCGCGGCTGCTTCACGTTAGGGGTGACGTAGTACAAGACCGCGATGATCAAGACCACCAACAGGACGACGACGGGCCATTTTGCGATGCTCCAGGCCGTCAGGAGGTCCCCGCCAAGGTTGACTGCCCTGCCCGCGGCGTCGGCGACGGGTCCGCTGAGCACGAGCACGCCGGCGATCAGGGCAACGAGCATCACCGCGAACACGGTGACACCGAGCATGGTTGCCCGGAGTTTGATGAATCCGCGCCCTTCGTCCACTTCGTAGACGCGGTTCATGGCCCTGCTGAAGGCTCCCACGTATCCGGACGCCGACCACAGGGCAGCGACGAGACCGACTACCAGGGCGAAACCGGCCGACGTCGAGGTGGTGAGCTCTTCAATGGGCTGGCGGATGGTGTCGATGGTGGACCCCGGGGCGATGCCTTGGAGAAGGTCCAGGAGAGCGGAGGTGCTCTTTCCTGCCTGCCCGAAAATACCGAGAAGTGAGACGAGCGCAAGCAACGCAGGGAAAAGGGAAAGCACCGCGTAGTAGGTCAGCCCCGCGGCGGCGTCCGGGCACTGGTCCTTGCCGAACTCTCGGAAAGTCCTCTTGGTTATGTAGGTCCAGGTTGGCTTGGCGATCTCGGTGGGCCTGTCCGGTTTTCTGGCATCATCGGCATCCGGGGCTGTTGCTGCCTTGGCCTTGCTGCTTTCGGCGGGGCTGTTCGTTGTCATGGATGTCCCTCATTCCAAAGCGGGCTGGAGGCGTACTGTCCTTGATGCCGCATTGGCCGGACAGCACGCCTCCGTGTGGATCAGGCGGGATGGATCCTGTCCCTGGCCGCTGTGGTGCTGTCCGTTACGTCGGAAACGGCGGTCTGGGATTCTTCCTTGACGTTTTCGACTGCCTCAGTGGCCGCGGACTTCACGTTGTCCAGCGCTTCCTGGGCCGGCTCCTGGAGATCCCGGGCCACGTCCTGAGCCGCCGCGGCAAGTTCGGTGGTCAGGGGTTCGGCCGCTTCCTTCAGGGCCACGGCTGCCTCCTTTTCCTTCTCGCTTGCCGGGATCAGGGAAGCCACCAGCAGCCCGGCCCCGAAGGCTATCAGCCCGGCAGCCAACGGGCTGCCTTGGGTCTTGCCGGCCAGTCGGTGGGGCACATCGCCGATCGCCGCACCGGCGTCGTCGATCGCTGACCGTCCGCCGTCTGCCAGCTCATCAGCCGCGCCCATCACGTTCTCCTTCACGCCGAAGACGGCGTCCTTGACTTTCTCTGTTTGGCGTCGGACCACGTGCGACGGCGTCACCTTATCCGCCACCGCGTCAACGTTGGTGCCGAGGCGTCGGCGGGTTTCCTCTATCTCGGAACGGATATCATCCGGATTTTCACTCATCGTTGCTCCTCGCGTGGTTTGAGTGTTTCTGGGATTTCCTGGATTGTTGCCGCCGTCTGGGGCATCCCTTTGACGGCTTTGAGTTCCTTGCGGCCTATCGATGCCAGGACGGCCGCCGCGATCGCCCAGAGGAAAGCCACGACGACGGCGGACCAGCCCAAGCCCATCAGCTCGCCCAGCGCGTACCAAAGGGCGACGGACAGGAAAAGGAGGACGAAATGCCCGGCAACGCCCGCGGCTGCCAGCATTCCGGCGCCCTTCCCTGCCTGCGCCGTGGACTGCTTCAGTTCAGCCTTGGCCAGCTCCACTTCCTGGCGCATCAGCGTGGAAATGTCCCGCGTGACCTCGCCCAGAAGGTCTCCCAGCGATGTCGATTCCGCTTTGGCGTGTGCGGGCGTCGGCGGGATTTGGCTCTCGGTCATCGCGACTCACCGCTGGCGGGGTCGACGCCGGGCCTGCTCTCGCCGTCGATCTCGTCATTTCCCGCCAAGGGAGCAGGAGAACCGAGACGATGCGAACGGTCACGAGTGAATGGATCCTCGGTCATCCCGCCGCTAGGCCAGGGATCGGCTTCCGGCTCGCTGACCGGTGCGGGTTGAGGCAGGGTGGCATGCGCGCCGGTGGGCGCAACGGTCCCGTTCCCCGAGAGGGCGCCGGGGTTCGAGTATCCAGCAGTCGTGGCGGTTGGGCCAGGGAGCTGGACCGGGGGAGGGGGCACTGTCATCCCTGGCCCGGGAACGAAAGCCTGGTCGTCGTCGTGGGTGGCTTGGGCGGGGGCACTTCCATTGGCACTTCCTCGTGAGGAGCCATCAGCGCCGGCGCTCAGTCCGCGGCTCAGGCGGCCAGCCAGGACGCCTGCTCCGGCGGCCAAGAGGAGAAACGTGCCAGGACGCTGCCGCGCGAAGGTCTTCACTTCGTCCAGCAGGGAGCCCGGATCCCGGTCCTCTAGCCAGGTCGCCACGGATGAAGACCGATCGGCGGCTTGCCGCACCAAATCCGTTGCAACGCCGGGCTGCTCCGAGGCGCTGGCCATGGATTGCAGTTCCTCCGAGATGGACCGAAGGCCTGCGGCGACTTTTTGCTGCTGCTTTCCGGCCTGGTCCGTGAGGTCCAGCCTGGCCTGCTCCAGCAGATCCCTTGCGCTTGAGTTCACTTCAGAGGCAACGTTCGCGACTTCGGATTTCGCGGTTTCGACGACGTTCTTCGCAGAGTCCCCGGCCTGCTCGGCCACGTTCCCTGCTTCGTCCTTGATGGCTTCCGTCGTCGGCATGCCGCTGTTCTGGGTGTGCGGCGGGTGAACTTGCGCATCCGCTGGTTGCTCGGTGGCCGGCGGGGGCGTGTAATTCCCGTCCCATTGGTTCTCTGTCATCTTCGCTCTCTTTCCAAGAAGGTCTGCTGCGGATCAAGAACCAGAAATACTGGCAGTTAAGATAGTAAGCATGCTTACCTTCTGAGCGTAACCCCCTGTCCACGAATGTGGCCGGAGAAGTCCACGAACCGAACCGGGGATTGGCCCAGGCCTACTGGGGCGTTTCGCGGTCGAGGGTGGGGGAGGGCAATCGGCGATGCAGCGACTATCGCGACGCGTCGTCCGTGGGCGTGCCTGGGCCGGCTCCGCTGGGTTCCGCGGCATCGTTTCGGTGCGCAAGTTTTCCAATGGAGCTGGCGTCCAGACGCTGGAGCAGTGCTCTTGGTCCTGAATAGACTTCGACCGCTCCCGCTTCGAAAAGCTCGGCTGCGCTGGTTCCTCCGCATGTGAGGCCGATAGTTTCGATGCCGAGCCGGGCCGCAGCCTTGACATCCCAGACGGAGTCGCCGACAAATGCCACATCCGCCGCCTCTAAGTGCAGCTTCTCAAGTGCGGCCAGGAGAATGCCGGGGGAAGGCTTGCTCTCGGCGGCGTCGGCCGAACTCGTCGCACAGTCGATCCAGGGTTCGGCATCGAGAATGCTTCTGAGCACCCGAAGATCGCGCTCATCTGCCGAGGAAGCCAGCGCCACGGCCAATCCGGATTCCGCACACGCTTGCAGGAGGGTTCTTGCCGATTCGAAGGGCCGGATAGCCGGCCAAAATGTCGAGAATATTGCGCCGTGAGCGCGCTCGACGGTCTCGCGGATATCCCGATCGGCATTCGCAGGGAGCAGGCGCTCAAGCAGCTTGTCTCCACCCATGCCGATGTGACGGTGGATTGAGGCCATAGGCACCTCCAGCCCCTGTTGCCGGAAGGCCTGCCACCACGCCATTGTCTGGAAATAGGTGGAGTCAACCAAGGTTCCGTCAACATCGAAAAGGACTCCGACGTCTTTCGCGCTTTTCGTTTGGTCCTTCATGAGCGCAACCTTTCTCTGGCTGGCACGGCCCCGGCAGGAGGCGATTCCGGGTGAGGCAGCCATGGGCCGACGGTCCGCGCCCGCCCTACCAGCCCCTAGGGCGCGGCAGAATATAGTAAGTATACTTACTGCAATGGGCGCGACGTCGTTCTATCGGGTTCATCCGCAGAATTCTTGAGCTTTCGTGGCATGCAGCCAGGGATTATCTGAACGGTGCTGAAAGGAAGAGGCCATGGACATAACCGATGTGATCCTCAACGATCATCACGAGCAGCGCCGTATGTTTGCGCTCCTGGACGAGATGCATGACGCGTCGGCTTCGGACCTCGATGCGGTCTGGTCCCGGCTACGCATCCTCCTTGAGGTCCATGCGAGGGCTGAAGAGCTGTTGTTCTACCCGGAGTTGCTTTCGCTGGGCAAGGGAGCCGGTGGCAAAGACTCTCCCGAGGACGAGACGAGCGACGCGATTCATGACCACAACGAGATCAGGGACGCAATCACAGCCGTAGGCGCTCATGAAGCCGGCTCCGCGGAGTGGTGGCTCGCAGTGGCGCACGTGAATGAAGTAAACGGAGACCACATGGCGGAGGAAGAACGCGAGGGACTGAGCGATTTTCGTCGCCATGCCAGCCTGGACCTCCGGCACTCGATCGGGTTGGCCTTCTGCGTCTTCGAAGCGGGCCACGCTGGAGGGATCACTGGCCACGACCTGGATCCGGAATCCTACGTCCGGCGGCATCAACAGCAAGCCTTACAGGCCGCAGGCCCGGCGGCCGGGAGTCGCAGTGCACGGTGACGCCGTGCGGGCATAGTGATTTCGGGCATCACGAGCAAATATCGGAGCGGCAATGACTTCTGCACGGACCTTTGAATCGATTGTCATTATTTTCAATCCGAACAGCACGGAAGAACGCCTGGGCAGGGTGGAACGGCCCGTCTTGGTGGCCCGGGGCTCACGCGATCCCATAGCTGCGCGTTCCTGGTGCCAAAGACTGGCCGCGATCGCTCCGGAGGGGCGTTTCCTTGAGATACCGGGCAAACCGCACGTCGTCCAGCACGGGGCGCCCGTGCGGATGGCGGCTGGAATACTCGCAATCTCCCGCGTTTGAAGCTGCACGCGGCAAGGCGTCAGCGGAGGCCCTTGAGAACGTTTTTGGGCCGCTGCATCTCACCGTGCTTCGCCCCGAGCACGATGACCCAGGCGGCGAATGCCGGAATGGCGAACTGCAGCAACTTCAACTGTTTCTGCGCTGCCTGAAGCTCTTTCGATGCCCCTGCACGGGGCTCGGTGGCACCACGCGCGCCTTCGTCTGCCATCTTCTCGACTTGCTTACCCAGGGTGCCCGCGTACAGGGTCACGGCGGCGCCAGCCAGGGTGACTGCCGTCTTGTAGATGGTGTTGACGCCCACGCCGTCTTGCTTGGCAATCCGGCCCTTGTTCTCCCATGCGATGGCGACGTCGGCAATAAGATGCGTGGCAAAGGCTGCTGTTTGAACCGGCGCCCATTTCATCCAGCCGAGGCTCGAAAGCCGGGTGCGTTCGGCGGGATCTCTGGCTTCCGCCGCAGCTCCGTTCAGGCCGATGGCGCCCATCAGAGATCCGCCGAACCAGGCGGCCGCGGACAGATCGTGAACAGAGCGGGCCAGTAGATTTCCTGCCATGATGTGGTTCCTAACGAAAAGGTCGAACATGAAGTGGGATCGAAAGGTGGAGCCGAAGAACGCGGACTCTGCGCCTCAGGTCTAGCGCAGAGAGGCGGAGTGCCAAAGGCACGCTTAGGAACATAGTAAGCACACTTATTAATCTAGGGGTAGTCCCGCCGCGGCCGGCGGGCAGCGACGTCCGGGCTCCAGGATCGTCGCCTGCGGCCTTTGGGGCTAGGGGGCGGGTGTGACGGTCGCGGATCCGGGCTTCGCGTAGCCGATGTTCAGGGTGTCCAGGACTGTTTGTCGGGCGTAGATGCCTGATCCGGGGGCGGTCTCGGTGAGCAGGTCGAAGGTAAGCAACAGCTGGGTGCTATGCGCTTTGGGGTTTGGTGGCACGACCACGCCGGAGGAATAGGTGAAGGGCGGCGCGACGGTGAATTCACCCGCGTCGTTGGCGAGCACCGCCGCGAGGCTGTCCGCCCGGACGTTGAATCGCGTCACCTTGATCGCGTTGCCGTTGTCGGGGCCGTCAATACGGGCATTGAGTCGGATGAGGGGTGAAGTGTCCGGGGTCCAGGACGCCGGGTCCTCATTGGTCCAGTAGTCGATGATCAGGGTGTGCGACGCGGCGTCAACTCGATGGGTCACGGAGCCGGTTCCCAGCTCGTTCTTCGCCGGAACCCATGCTGGAGCCGGCGGAGGTGTGACGAGGGCGGGGCTCGGAGACGGCGTCGGGGTGGGTGTGTGTGTGGCGGCAGGAACGGGGTCGGTGGTGTGGGCGCCGGCGGCGACGACCCGTTGCATTTCGGGCGCGCCGGGTGCCCCGGTGGCCCCGGGGAGGCCGGGAACAGCGCAGCCGGCGAGGGTTAGCGTCACTGCGGCGGCGATGACGGGAATGCTGACGGGGCGCCGGGGCTGCCGGGATGCGGAGTGTCGTGGAGTCATGGCTTTTCCTTTGGTGGGAGGGGTTCTGGGCGTGCCGGGCTGCGGCAGCGCACCTCTGGAAGGCGAGGCCTGCGGGCTGAGCTGGTTTGGGGGCTTGAGGCTGTGGCCAGGGCCGCGGGGTATCAGACGTGAAATCCCCGGTGGCGGCGGATTGCCTTGCGAAGCATGAAAGCGGTCTGGACCATGGTGGTGATGTAGAGGACCGGCCACCCCACGGACAGGATGGCGGACTGCACGTCCACGGGTTGCTGCAGCCAGGCGGCGATCAGGCCGACGCTGATGATGGCGAACACAACCGCGGGCATGATGTGCGCGCTGCCTGCTCCCCGTTCAGCGCGGGCCTGGGCTGCCCAGTTGTCGGTCTGGGTGCTGGTGAAGAATTTCGTCCAGGCGCGGACAAAGTGCCCCATGCGGAGCCACAGGTATATCTCCGCCGGTATGGCGAGGAGGGCAAAGGCGATGTCTTTGCCGGATTTGCCTTGGATCGAGGTGGCGATGCGGAGATTCAGGATGATGGCCACGAGCGGGGGGATCAGCCAGACCGGGTAAAAGACGTAGGCACGGATGCTCAATGAGGCCGCAAGCAGCATGATGAAAGAGAGCCGGGTGAGGATATTGAACAGCATCGAGATGTTCTCGCTCCAGCGCAAACGCAGGTTTGGATGGAAGGGCTGGCCGGCGGTGTTGCTGCGCTGTCCGGGCCACATCAGGTCGATCGCTCCGTAGTTCCACTTCACTTGCTGCCCGTCCAGGGAGCGCATGGTGGGCATGCCGCCGACCGTGGCCCGGGCGTTGGCGGAGATTTTTGTGGCGTAGCCCAGATTCTTGATCTGCAGGGAGAGCAGCGAATCCTCTACCTCGGAGTCTTTGACCCACGGTGTTGCCTGCCGGTTGTCGATCATGACGTTCTTGAGTGCTTCCATGGACAGGATGGAGCATTGCCCGCCGAGGACCGCCATATTGCGCCCGTGCAACAGGTTGTCCATGTTGAACGCGGCGAACTGCGCACGCTGTCCCGCGGTCAGGAACTTGGCTGTCAAACCCTCCGCTGCTGACTCTGAAACCGTGTAGATGGCAGAGATGCCGCCGATGCGCGGGTCGGAGATGATTTCGGCTTCGAGACGTTCCACCGCCATCTTGTCTACGACGGTGTCGCCGTCCACCCCCAGGAAATAGTCGTACTCGTCGCAGACCTGGGCGAAGCCGTAGTTCAGTGCCCCGACCTTTTTGTCCTTGTTGGAACCGATGTCATGGACGAAGACCTCAGTGCGGTAGGTGACGTCCTGGTGCGTGTGCTCGTGCGGGCCGGCGAACTCCCGGGCGAGGTAGAAAGTGTCGTCGTCGCTGTTGTTGATGATCACATGGATCACGTCCGGGAGCCGGCTCTGCCTCAGCAGGGCACGGAGCACTTCAACGATGCTCTCTTCCTCGTTATAGGCAGGGATCACGCAGGCAATCGTGGCCCGGGCCGTATCCTCGGCCGTGCTGCGGGGGGCGATGGTCAGATAGGGGTTCTCGGTGCTGCTTTCGAGTAGTTCTGTCATAGCTGTCTCCCTGGGGCATAGTGCATTGGCGGGCCTGCCTGATGGCGGGTCCGGGTCTCGTGCGAAGGGGTTCTGGGGTCAGGCGGGCTTCCGAGTTACGCGGAGCCGGACGCGAAGTCGCGGGCGGCAGCCAGAACCCTGAGCGGGGTCTCGTCGCCCTCGCCGTCACGCAACAACCGTGCCGGCGAGGAATCGCCCAGCATCGGGTTCATGGCGTCGAACCAGGCTTGAACCACCTCCGGGTTGCATGATTCAGACAAGGAATGGGCAATCTGGTAGGTGTCTCGGAGTCGTCTCACGGTGGGCGCGGATGGGGCGCGTTCATGGGCTATCCACTGACGCACGGCCCGGGTTTCCCTGACTGCGCCGATCTGGGCCACCAGACGCAGCCCCAGCAGATCGCAGAGCGCCTCCACCAACGCGGGGACCTCCATGCTCACGGCTTCCCGGTAGGCCTTCTGCCCGCCGTCGGGTTGCTTCGGTATGGTCACCGCGGGCCTCCGGACACTCTGGCGTTCCCTGACCGGTGGCGGACACAGTGAATCACACTGGTTTTCGGTGGTTTCGATCTCTGGAGTGCACCCATACTTTTCGCGGCTCCTGTCCGTGTGGCTTGGCTTCCTTCGTTTGGAATCTATGCGCGGGGAGCTACCGCGGCCCCGAGTGGCCGCTACCCGAATCCGGCGCGGAACGTCTGGGTGGCCGGGCAAGTGCACTTGCACGGCGCGTGCCTGGGACGGTCGTAACGACCGCAACACTCGGGAATCACTACTTGGAAGACAGTGAGACGCGCTTGCCGGAACCAGCGTGATCGAGACGCGATTTGCCGTCGAAATCCCTGGTAGTTCAACGTTGAAACGACAGTGTGAATCCCTCGCGGGTAGCGAAATCCACCCTCTGGGGTTTGGGCTTGAAGTTCCGGCGGAGTGATTACCGTGGTCCGGAACCGCTCCGCGGCAGGGACCACGGCCTGTCGTCGGGCATTCCGCGTACTACATCGGCAAGGACGCCTTCTGAGGCGCAACGACTCCGGACACTAAGTAGGCTGAGTGGTTCCTTCCGAATCGACCACCAGAAATCAAGTAGCCGGTACTCGTGTCACTACTTACCTGTGGGCTGTTTGCTCTAACCAGGAACCTTGATGCCTTTGGGGGGACATGGGATGGACGCTGGATTGCCGTCACGGGAGGCTCCGTTGACTTTGCGGCAAGCAGCCATGCGGGCAGGGCAGGACGTGATGTCCTTCAAAGCCCTGGCGGATGCACTAAACGGGACGGCGGCTGATCTACGTCTGCCCGGGAACCGTGGCGCGGCCCGGTACGACCCGGTGCAGCTCCGCAACTGGCTCAGAAGCCGGGGGGTGCCCGAGGAGTCCCCGGTGACTGTTCAGATCAGGGCCACCTGGGACGGTGCGCAGTGGACCATCCGCGATGTTGAGAGGTCTGTGAGCGTCACAGGCCCCCGCCTGATGGCCGCGCAACGGTCCTTGGCCGAGCGGCTCGCCGAAGTCCTGCGGGTTGGCGGGGACCAGATACTCTTCGACGTCGCCTATGAAGCGGTCTGCCCTGGCGTGCTCGCGTGGGTGCAGGCCGAGTCCTTGAAGGTCCGGGCCGACGAACTGCTGAATGAGGCCGGGCGACGGCGCGTGTACGCGATCCGCGGATTGATGGGTGAAGGCATGACACCTCCGGAAATCGCCGAGGTGCTCGGGGTGTCCTATCAGCGCATCCAGAAGATCCTGGCCGGTGCAAAAAGATGAAGGATCCGAGAACTCCGGTACCGGGCACAGGGCCCAGGCCCAGCGTGCTGACGAACCGGCCACGATCTGCGGAGCGATTCCCTACCTAGAGTTTGCCTATGCCGGACGGAGCCGAAGCAAGTCGGCGTCTCGCCCGCTGCAAGTTGGAGGCACAGACGACCACGTCCGGGTGCCGGTCGCCCAACGCGGCTTTGAAGATGCGCAGGGCGTCAACGTAGAGGCGCATAGCTTCCACGTGGTCTCCCCTGTCCGTCTCCAGCGTGCCGAGGTTGTTCAGCAGGGCCGCGATCTCGCGGTGTGCCGGCCCGAGCACGTGCTCCTTGATTCGCCGTGCTTCCTGAAACTCCGATGCTGCCGTTTCGAACTGGTGCTGCGCCTGGTGGATGACGGCCAGCCCGTTCAGCTGGACCGCGACCTCGTAGTGCTCGTGACCTAACCGTGTGGACCAGATCGCATTTGAGCGTCGGAACGAGTCTTCGGCCTGCTCAAACATGTCGAGGCCTATGAGCACGGTGCCGAGTACGGACAGGTCCGAGGCTAGTCCTTCCGCGTCCGGAGGGCGGGCCTTCATGCGGAGCGCGACGGCCCGGAGTGCCGGGGTTCCGGCGTCGGCGAAGCGTCCCTGCGCGCAGAGGAGCCCGGCAAGATTGTGGTAGACGGCAGCGAGCTCCGGTGCCGCGGGGCCGAGTTGAGACTCTATCGCCTTGCGTGCCATGGTGTAACGCTCTGAGGCTTCAGCGAACCGGCCTGTGTCTTTGGCCAGGATGCCTTGGTGGTTCCGTACTGCGGCCAGCTGGAGCGGCCGTGCCAGGTCTGCTGACGCGAGGCGCTCAGCGCGCTCAAGTACCAGTCTTGACTGGTCGTAATCTCCGGCGAGCCGAAGTTCGTTCCCGAGCCGGGGGAGGACCTCTGCCAGCCATCTGTCTCGGCCCTTCGATCCGGGCAGTCGCCGCAACAAGTGCTCGGCTTCCAGCAGGTTGGCGATCGCCGTCCCGTGATCGCGGAGTGCCGCAGCGGCGGACGCGAGGGCAATGAGCGCCCCGCTGCGGCGGGCAACGGCCGCGAGGTATGGAGGCGTCTGCGCCGGTTGCAGTCCAAGCGCCGAACCGGCGAGACGCGCCGACTCCTCCGGAGCTCCCCAGCTCAGCGCCTGGCAGGCCCGCACGAGGGTCCAACTGGTGCGCCCTTCCCTGATCATTTCTTCACCCTGCAATCGCTGCCGTTTGGTTCCTGGGGTTGCTGGGGGACTTCCCGCGACGTGGCTGGGAGGAAGGCTGCTGCGCTCCGGCGCCCCATCTGCCCCGATCGCACCGTCGGGATGACTACCTCGTCTTGACAGACGCCTCCCGGGGCGAGGCATTGGTACGGCAGCGACGCTGAACGAGGACCAGCGGTCCCGCTACCTTGACCCGCCGTACACCATCGGTAGTTCGATGATTTGGCCCGGCAGGTCGAAGGAGCGACCCACTATGGACACTGCACGAGGGTTCGGTCCCTCAGGTCGGCTGATCGGTGACCGCATGGACCTCACCCTCGAGTGCATCCGGCGTCACTACACAGGAGAGCCAGAGAGCCCCCTCGCCAGTGTCCTCAACGCCTACCTCCCCTCCTAGGCTCCGGTGGTTGTGGAGGTCATGAGCCCTCTGTCGCGGCGGACGGTTCAGACCCAGCAACTCACCTGGTGGTGAGGGTGACGTCGTCGAGGTACATCCAGGTGTCGTCGGCGGGGCTGGAGCCGTCGAGGTGGACGTTGAACCAGAGGGTGATGGTCTGGCCTTTGTAGGCGGTGAGGTCGGCGGTGAGCTGGGTCCAGGTGCCGTTGTCGTTGCAGAGTTTGAACAGGCTGGCCAGGGTGGTGCCGCTGGTGGTGCGGACTTGTGCTTCCATCCAGTCGTATGGGCAGGCGGTGCCGGTGCAGGGGTCTTCCGCGCTGTGGGGCTGGTACCAGAAGGACAGGGTGGTGGTTCCGGTGGCGGGGATGGTGATGGTCTGGGACAGGCTGCTGTCGCCCAGGGGTTCTGCCCCGGAGGCCAGGCCCAGGAGTGCCGAGCCGGTGCCGGTGTGGGCAACGGTGGAGGCCACGGGTGCCCTGACGCCGCCGGTGATCCAGGAGCTGAGTCCGGATTCGAAGCCGCCGTTGGTGATGGTCGAGGTGGTGGTTCCCGTGGGGGTGACCGGCGCCGAGGCGGCCGAGGCGGGGGAGGTGCCGATGGCGTTGGTGGCGGTGACGGTGAAGGTGTAGGCGGTGCCGTTAGTCAGACCTGTCACGGCTGTGCTCGTGGCCGGGGGTGTACCGGTGACGGTGGCCGGGGCCAGGGTGGTGGTTCCGGTGTGCGGGGTGACCGCGTAGGAGGTGATCGGGGAGCCGCCGTTGGCCGGGGCGGTCCAGGACACGGTGGCGGAGGCGTTCCCGGCTGTCGCGGTGACCACGGTCGGGGCGGCGGGTGCCGTGGCCCCGGCGGTGGGGGTGACCGGTGCCGAGGCGGCCGAGGCGGGGGAGGTGCCGATGGTGTTGGTGGCGGTGACGGTGAAGGTGTAGGCGGTGCCGTTGGCCAGTCCGGTGACGTTGGTGCTGGTGGCGGGCGGGTTCCCGGTGACGGTGGCCGGGGCCAGGGTGGTGGTTCCGGTGTGCGGGGTGATGGTGTAGGAGGTGATCGGGGAGCCGCCGTTGGCCGGGGCGGTCCAGGACACCGCGGCGGAGGCGTTGCCTGCCGTCGCGGTGACCCCGGTCGGGGCCGAGGGGGCCGTGGGGGTGGTCTGGCTGTTGGTGAGGGTCACGTCGTCGAGGTACATCCAGGTGTCATCTGCCGGGCTGGAGCCGTCGAGGTGGACGTTGAACCAGAGCACGATGGTCTGCCCGTTGTAGGCGGAGAGATTCGCGCTGAGCTGGGTCCAGGTGCCGGAGTTGCTACTGAGTTTGAATAGGCTGGACAGCATGGTGCCGGTGGCTGAGCGGACTTGTGCTTCCATCCAGTCGTAGCGGCACGAGGTGCCGTTGCAGGTGTCGTCTGCGGTGTGGGGCTGGTACCAGAAGGACAGGGTGGAGGTCCCTGTAGCGGGCATGGTGATGGTCTGGGACAGGCTGCTGTCCCCGAGCGGCTCGGCCCCGGATGCCAGGCCGAGGAGCGCCGAGCCGGTGCCGGTGTGGGCGGTGGTGGAGGCCACGGGTGCCCGGGCCCCGCCGGTGGTCCAGGACGTGAGCCCGGATTCGAACCCGCCGTTGGTGA
>NZ_JBFRHB010000036.1:0-42406 GCF_052115645.1 Arthrobacter sp. 2MCAF14
ATTGATGTGCCAGATGCTCACCCTGAGACCGACGGCCGCCTGGGCCTCGGACGAGTCAGGCCAGAGAAGTCCGGAGAGGAACGTCCGCGGCCGCTCGCCGAGCAGGGCCAGCGCGGTGATAAGGCGTTGCTGCCGATGTGCTACCTTCTCCCGCCGGCCGGCCCGGGTCAGCATCCACCCGTTGAGCAAGCTCAGGGACCACTGCGGATCTGATGATAAAACCACGTCAATACCACCCCAATCGACCGCCGAATCACCGTAGGGCAAACGTCATTTGAATAGACACTATCGAATAATGACCAGCCCGGTCGCGAGTGACCGCTACTTGAATCAGGGCACCCTATCCGATGCCCTACTTACCAGGTCCAGGGGTTTCGGCAGGACCGGGGTCGCAAAGGCTGCCTATATCCCGCGTTTGAGTCCGCCTCTGGCTTGGAAGTAGAGGGCAACCGTTGAGTCCAGTTTGGACTCATCAGGAGGGCGTATGCGATCAGTGGGGCCTGAGGGCTGTTCCGGCCCGGGAGCGCCCGCCGGAACCCGGCTGACCTCAAGGTTGCCGAGCAACACTGTTTTTGCCCTAACTTTCCGAACAGGATCCCGAATCTCCATGACTGCAACTGATTCATTCTTCCCGTCCCCGACCGTGAGCGCTTTTCATCTGGGTCCCTTGAGCATCCATTTCTACGCCCTGTGCATCTTGGCAGGGATCGCGCTCGCCATCTGGCTCACTTCCCGACGTTGGACCGCCCGGGGCGGCGAGGCCGGGCAGGTGCTGGACATTTGCCTTTGGGCCGTGCCCGCAGGGATCATCGGGGGCCGGATCTACCACGTCATCACCGACCCTGAGCTGTACTTCTTACCGGGAAAGAATCCGTGGAACGCCTTTGCCATCTGGGATGGCGGCCTGGGGATCTGGGGAGCCGTGGCCCTGGGGGTAGTGGGTGCGTGGATCGGCTGCCGCAGGGCAAAGGTATCTTTGGTTGCGTTCCTGGACGCGGCGGCACCAGGGGTGGTTTTTGCCCAGGCCCTGGGCCGGTGGGGTAACTGGTTCAACAACGAGCTCTACGGGGATCCGACGACCCTGCCGTGGAAACTCCAGATCCACCAGATGGACCCTGCCACCGGGTCGGCGGTGACCGATCCCTCCGGTGCCCCCGTGGTCCTGGGCTACTTCCAGCCCACGTTCCTCTACGAATCGCTGTGGTGCGTCGTCGTCGGGCTGGTTCTCTTGTATGTGGACCGGCGCTTCACTCTCGGGGCGGGAAGCGTCTTCTCCCTATATGTTGCCGGATACACGGCAGGACGCTTCGCTTTTGAACTGATGCGCTCCGATTATGCCAACCTGATCCTGGGGCTCCGGGTGAACACCTGGGTTGCCGCCCTGATCTTCCTCGCGGGTGCCGTCGCATTCGCCCTGCTGTTCCGACGCAAACGCTCGACGGCCATGCCCGGGGACTCGGTCCCGGACTCCGCTGAACCGCAGATGGGCGGCGGCTGACATGCCGTGCCGGCATGCCTGCACGCACCCGACCCCGCCAACGCGCCCGATTTGCGGGCAACGCCCACCACCCGGGCGCTTGAGAGGCGCGGGGCGCTACGCCAGAACCCACACGATCCATCGCCAGAGAAGCTGAGGAAGATATGTTCAAACGGATACCGATACGAATTCGCCCCCTGAGGAGTGGACGGGGTGTGCTCCCGCACGGTGCGGGGTCCAATCCGGCCGGGACCCCCGCCCCGGCCGCCGTGGCTTCCGGCAGGAACCCGCTCTTGGATACGGGAACAACGCTCGGCCGGATCCTGGTCTTCCTCGGCGTGAGCGCCGTCTGCGGGATGCTCGTGGCCGGCCTGATGGTCCCTGCCGCGGCCGTGGCCGGGATCACAGCGAACGGCTCGGTCCAGTTCTTCAACGGAATGCCCAGCGAGCTGACCGTGGCCCCTGCCGGGCAGGTGACGAGGGTCCTCGCGGCAGACGGATCCCAGATCGCGACGCTGTTCAACGAGAACCGTACCCAGGTTCCCCTCGAGCAGATGTCCCCCAACATCAAGAACGCGATCGTCGCGATCGAGGACTACCGCTTCTACGAGCACGGGGGCATCGACCCGACCGGGATCCTGCGCGCCCTCGTGACGAACAGCGGCGGGGCCCGGCAGGGCGCCTCCACGCTGACCCAGCAGTACGTGACCAACGTGCTCAACGAGAACCTCATCGCCCAGGGCAAGGACGCCCAGGTCGTGCTCAACGGCCAGAAGAGCATCAGCGACAAACTCCGGGAGATGAAGCTCGCCATCGGCCTCGAGAAGCAGTTCACGAAGGACCAGATCCTCGCCGGCTACCTCAACATCGTCGGCTTCAACGCCAATGCCTATGGCATCCAGGCCGCCAGCCAGTACTTCTTCTCCGTTGACGCCAAGGACCTCACCGTGCCCCAGGCGGCCCTGCTCGCCGGGCTGGTCAACGGCCCCTCGCTGTTCGACCCGACCCAGCACCCGGTGGCGTCCAAGACGCGACGGGACCTGGTGCTCGATGCGATGCTTCAGCACGGCTACATCAACCGGCAGCAACACGACGACGCCGTCAACACTCCGATCCAGCTCAAGGTCAACCCGCCCAAGCAGGGCTGCGCCTACGCCGTCCAGGCCCAGTACTTCTGCGACTACGTCCTCCACCAGATACAGAACGACCCCGCCTATGGCGCGACCCAGGAGGACCGGATCCAGAAGATCATGCGCGGCGGCCTGACCATCAAGACCACCCTGGACCCGCGTCTCCAAGGACCCGCCCAGGCCCAGGTCGACGCCACGACAGGGGCGAACCCGGACAAATGGGGAGCCTCCCTCGTGACGGTCCAGCCCGGCACAGGCAAGGTCCTCGCCATGGCGCAGAACTCCCGCACGCTCGCCGGCCAGGGCACCGGCTTCGTCTCGACCTACAACTTCAACGTCGACCGCGCGGACGCCAACGGCAACGACCTGGGCGGCGTGGGCGGCATGCAGCCCGGCTCGACCATGAAACCCGTGACCCTCGCGGCCTGGCTCGGCGAGGGCAAAACGACGAACCAGATAGTCGACGCGTCAAAGCGGCGTTACGGCGTCAACTACCCGTGGAAGACGACATGCGGGCCCGTCCATGGCTGGTTCGACAGCACCCTTCCACCCTCCACGGACCTGCAGAACGACGAACCCGGCTGGTACCGCCCCATGACCGTCCGCCAGGGCATCTACAACTCAATCAACACCGCGACGTTCGCCTCCCTCGCCGGCCTGAACGACTTCTGCGACGTCCAGCGGGCCGCCGACGCCATAGGTCTGCACCTGGGCGACGGGAACGACAAGAAGATCGACCTCTCGACCCTGGGCAATATCCTGGGCAGCCAGAACGTCGCCCCCCTGACGATGGCCAACGCCTTCGCAACCTTCGCCGCGGACGGCACGTACTGCGCACCCATCTCGATCGCCGAAGTCGACGACGCCGCGGGCAAAAGAATCGGAGGACAGGCATCCGCGTGCCAGCCGAACGCCCTGAAACCCGATGTCGCGAAGGCCACCACCAATGTCCTCCAAGACGTCCTCACCAAGGGCTCCGGCCTGCTCATCCCGCAGAAGCTCGGCGTCCCGGACGCCGCCAAGACCGGCACCAACCAGTACAACAACCAGACCTGGGTCCTCGGCTACACCAAAGGCCTGGCAACGGCGTCCTTCTTCGGAGACCCCTTCAACGGCGGTCCCTCCCGGCTCGGACGCGACATCACGGTCAACGGCAAATACTACCCGGTGGTCGACGGCGCCTACATCGCCGGCCCACAGTGGGCGCAGTACATGCAGCAGGTCGTCGGTCTCTACGACCACGGCGACTTCGACGCCCCGCCCCAAAACCTCATCGGCGGTTCAACGCCACAGACCCGCAGCAGCGACCAAGCCACCGGCGGGACGGGACCGAGCCAGGCCCCGCAACCGACGGCGCCCCAGCCCTCGACAGCCCCGTCGAAACACGGGAACGGGAACGGGAAGGGCTGACGCCCCTCACGCGGCAGGCCAGGCCGTGCCTCGGACAGGCCCGCGAAGGGCCGCTGCCGTCCTCAAGGCACGTTCCGTGACCGGCACCGGGGGCCGCGCATAGCACCGCTCCGCGCCCGAACCGAAACCCCGGAGACAGGGAATGGCATGGCCAAGGAAGCCCGGGGGGATTCTCGCCCACGAAGATGCCGGGTAAGCCGGGCAGGGGTTCATAGCCACCGTGGTTGGGTCACCCGAGCAGTCGGACTGCCAACGGGCCAGCAAGCTCCACCGTTGTGTTGCCCCGGCGCCGTCGGGCACAGCCATGCGGTGCTCCCCCCAGCAGCAAAAAACATGAACGGAGGAGCCCTGCGTGGCAACGAGAGCGGGGCGTAATGTGGCAGCACCGCTACCAGAGGGCTGATGCACGGACGAAATCATCTCTCTACTCACCTTTTATGAAATTCTGGTATTTTGCTGGACCTGCATTGTCCGGAGCTGCAAGAACCCCGGCCGCGGGCGTCGGCGGGCCGGCACCGTTGCTGCGTGGACCACGGGAGGCTTGCCCGGATTGTCCTGCCACCTGGCGTTGGTACAGTGGGGACGGTCCCGTCGGGACTACCTACCCACCTCGGCGGGACTTATTGTGCCCTGCCGCATCCGTTGCACCGTGTCTTCTACGTGGTGCCCGCAGAACAGGAGCATATGTGGGCGATACGTCCCCGGAAAATCGGGCGAGACCCAACCCACCGCACCCGACGCACCGTCCAACGCCGGCATCAACCACAAAACCAGGCCGCTGTCACTAACAGCTTGATATACCGCTTCCGTGCGCGACCGGGAGGATGGAAACTGTTCTCAGGGGGTGTCATCGGCGATCAGGCGAGGCCAGGGCTGTCATGAATCCTTTGATCACGTTGGCTGCGCTGACCGGGCCGCGGGACAGCAGTCCGGCGACAGTCCCGGGCCGGCCCGCCAGGGATCTTTCCGAACTCACGCGGGTATGTCCGCACGCTTATGCCGAGGGCTCCGCACACCTGTACGGCGGAAGCACCGGATGGATCGCTGACACCCTCGACGGCGTCCGTGGCCTGGCTCTCGCCGAAGCGTCCCTGGTGACTACCACCCCGGACGGGCGCCTCACGGCCGCCATCATCACCACGGAAACGACGTTGGAAGACGGAAAATCTGCGGTGGCATTCGCCGGGCGCTTCACCGACGCCGCTCATCGCCGCAAGGACTGGTCGAAGAACTCCTGCACCGCTGCATGCATGCCCTGTATTCCGCTGGTCCGACCACCGTGGCCATCAGCATCGAAAGCAGCAACTCAGCGGCCATGGCCCTCTATAACTTCAGAGACTTTCCGCCGACTCACCGACGGCCGCGATGGGCACGGCGACTGAACAAACCCCGAGGGCGCCGGACCTGTTGCCCGCGGAGACCCCACCAACCCAACCGGAACAGGACGCACCGATCATGACCCGGCTCAAGCCCGAACTCGCCGCGGCCGTTGAAGCGGTCCGGCAGGAAGCCCTCGCTGAATGCCGCTGCGGCATCCTGATCACCCGACACGGGGCAGGAAAATACACAGTCAGCCTCAGCGAGGACGTGCCGTTCGGCCTCACCTGGGAACGGCACGCCGGAGCTGTCTGCCCCGGGGGGCGAACAAAGTGAGTACGGCGAGGGAGCCAACAACCCCGGTCGGGGAACTACACCAGTAAAGGCTCTGCCGTGTGATCCCGATGACCAGCTTCCCGGAAGGGGCGGGGATCTCCAGCCTTGACCGGTTGCCGCCATTGGGGAATGTCAAGTAAGGATCACTCGTGTGGTGGGACGGGTTGTGGGGTTGAATCAAGGCAAGGAACCTTGGTTGGGGGTTGGTCAGACTGCCCGGCTGGCCAGTCTGTCGGACGGTGGCAGCGGCGTCGCAGCAGGCCGCGCGGCGGGTCAGGCAGGACATGGGGCGCCTGCACGCGTCTCCGACCGGCACAACGGAAAGAGTGTGGATCTGCATGAGCCCGAGGATCGTCTTCGTCCTCGACGGCCCGCGGCGAGCTCATGGGCCGAATCGGACCTGTTGAGACTCCGGGCCCAGGCACAGTTGAACAAACCGGGCCAGAAAGAGGCAATGACAACCGCGGCACGTCCTGCCGGAGGATCAGGCAGGACGTGCCGATACCGAATGACCCCGGTCCGAGGGGCCAGCGGCCTGTGGGCTCCAGGACCGTCCCGCCGCCGACCCCGGTCTGATAGCCGGCACCAAGGCCGGTCGGACCAACCCACGCCGGGTTCCTCGCGACAAGTCAACGACTCCGCGCGTCCGTGCGCAGGAGTGATGGGTACTTAAAATTTCCCACGAGAGGTGACCCGATGACAAGGGAAGTCCTACGGGAAAGCCGTCGTGCGTGCGTCCCGGGACGCCCTGGTGCCGCATCCACGACGGCCGCGTCTTCGGCGCTCTCGACCTTTCAGGATCGGGGGCTTGGGCTTCTACGGCATCGTTCTCGCAGATTCCATGTCGGCTTCCATGTCGGCCCTGAATGGTAAGCGCGGTTCGTCGGGGATGGTGCTTACTTGTGCTGTGTTCCGGGATCGGTGCCGGGTTTGCGGAGCGGGTCCACGGTGCCATCTGTTCCGTAGTCGCCCTGGATACCGGCCGATCTCGGACTCGGCGGTGCGGCCGGCGGTCGACCCGGTGGCGCCGAAGTCGGCCTTTACATAGCGTCCCGACTCCCTGGCCTTTTCTCCAAGAGGTTCGGGGAGTCCGCCTTCGCTGCCGGCCGCACCGTAGTCCCCTTCGATGTATTGGCCTTCCTCGTCGTCCGCATGGCGGCCGCTCTGCATCCCGGCTGAGCCATAGTCGCCTTCGACGTATCGGCCCCGCAGGTCTGGGTCTACTGGCTTCTTGGCCGTGCCCGTCTCATCGAGAGCGTCTTCGAAGCTGCTGTTGTCGGTCATGTTGGTGCCTTTCCCGAAACGAACTCCGCGTCTTTCTACGGCGCGCTTTAAGTCTAGCGAGGGCCGTTGTTCCGTAACAGAACGGGGCCGGCACGGGAAGGCCTTGGCTCATGGATGCCTGGGGCAATCGTTGGTTACCTAAGGCAATCGACTAGTGACGCGGCGACGATCCAACTACCATGAAGTTGCTGGGGTTGTCAATTTCCAAAGATGAATCAGATGACTCAAGGAGGCACTCGGAATGAGTGATGTCAGTCCACTAAGGAATGCAGTCCGCAACGGAAGCGGCCTCAAGCAACTCGGTGGCACTTGGGGTGAACTCCTCGCCGAGTTCCTCGGCACATTTGTGCTGATCTCTTTCGGCGACGGGGTCGTGGCCATGGCGGTTGCCGCTCTACCAGGCTCAGGACGGGCCGCGACCTCGACCACGATCTTCATGGCCGCAGGCGACTGGCTTTTGATCACATGGGGATGGGCCATAGCGGTGACAATGGCAATCTACGTCGGCGGCGGGGTCAGCGGGGCGCATATCAATCCAGCCGTGACAGTGGCCTTCGCGGTCCGCCGTAAGTTTCCATGGAAAAAGGTAGGCCCATACATCTTTGCCCAGATTGTTGGGGCTTTCGCCGGCGCCGCGCTGGTGTACCTGCTCTACCACGATGCCATCGACGCCTATAACAAGGCTGTCGGCACCGGGCGCGCGGATCCGAAGGGACTGGCCACCTACTCCATCTTCGCCACCTTCCCGGCACCCTACTTCAACGGAAATCCCGTGGGCCCGCTGGTGGACCAGATTGTTGGCACCGCTTTCCTCGTTTTGTTCGTCGTCGCCATCATCGACATGCGCAACACGGCCGTGCAGGCAAACCTGGGCCCGTTCATGATCGGGCTGGCCGTGGCGGCGATCGGCATGTCCGTGGGCGCGAACGCCGGCTACGCCATCAACCCTGCCCGCGACTTCGGACCAAGGCTGTTTGCATGGCTCGCCGGATGGGGGCAGACGGCGCTTCCGGGCACTGTTGACGGGTCGTTCAGCTGGTATTTCTGGGTGCCCATCGTAGGGCCATTGATCGGCGGGGTGATCGGCGTGCTGATCTACGACTGGTTCATCGGCGACGTCCTCCACGCGCGGGCGCGGTTGGCGGAACCCGTGCCTCCGGGCCGGACGGGCGCAGAGAGCGCTCCGGCGTCCGAACCGAAACGTGCGGCCTAAAGTAGCTCAATCCCGGGGGTGATCGGAAGCCGCCGGGGAGACGGTCATCTGCGCCCGTAGACCGCTGCGCCAACGGCCAATCTGCCAGATTAGAATCGGCTGAAGACCTGCACTCCGGAGTCCTTCCTTTAAGGGCAGCAAGAGTACAGGTTGCGGGTCAGTCCGTGCTTCACCTCAGGCCTGGCCCTAGGCTTGCCCGTTGGTGGATTTCCCGCGGGTAGAGACGGCATAACTGAACTGAACCACAGGCGCCGAGGATCCGTAGAACCTGCCCTGTCGGGGCCTGAGCGTACGGCATAGAGAGGCGCCGTCCATCAAGCCGTGATCGGTTGCACCGCCACGGCGTGCACGGCCTCGAGCAGTGCCGCAGCCATCATGGCCTGCTAGGAATAGGCTCCCGCACGCATGACCGTCGTACGGAGACCTGACCGCTCACATCTCTGGGACCAGGCAGCACCGGTTCGTGCTGCACGCCCTCCATGTCCGGATCCCAAAGTTCTAAGCCTACATACCATTGCGCAAGCGCAAGCATTCCGGATAGATTGAAGACTTAGCGGGGACCCGCGCCAGCGCCCCGGCAGACGGCCGAGGGTGTTTGACCCAGTTTCTGACACGCTAAGGAGCCACCTTCATGGACAAGACCGGACGCATAGTTGTCATCACGGGATCCAGCGGCGGAATCGGACGCGCGTCTGCAGTCGCTTTTGCCCGTCAAGGGGCCGTCGTCGCCTTACTCGCTCGCGGCGAAGCGGGACTGGCCGGAGCCGCCCGCGAAGTGGAAGCGGCCGGCGGGCGGGCGTGGACCTTGAGCGTCGACGTCGCTGACGCCGAGGCGCTCGACGCGGCCGCCGAGCAGATAGAGCGCGAGCTGGGGCCGATCGATGTTTGGGTAAACGTCGCCTTCACCTCTGTCTTCTCCCCGTTGTCCGAAATCACTGCAGCCGAGTTCAAGCGCGTCACCGAGGTCAGCTACCTCGGTTACGTCTACGGAACCATGTCGGCTTTGAAGAGCATGCGGGCGCGGAACCGTGGAGTCATTGTGCAGGTGGGCTCAGCTCTCGCTTACCGGGGCATCCCGCTGCAGACCGCCTACTGCGGTGCCAAGCACGCCATTCAAGGATTCAACGAGTCCCTGCGCTGCGAACTGCTGCACGAATCGAGCGGCATCCACACCACCATGGTGCAGATGCCCGCCGTCAATACACCCCAATTTTCCTGGTGCCTCTCCCGTCTTCCGCATCAGGCGCAGCCCGTGCCGCCGATTTACCAGCCGGAGGTGGCCGCACGGGCGGTCGTGTACGCGGCGGACCATCCGGAACGGCGCGAATACTGGGTGGGCGGCAGCACCGCCGGAACCCTCATCGTGAACGCTTTCGCCCCTGCACTGCTCGACCGCTACCTCGCCAAGACAGGCTTCAAGGCCCAGCAGACCTCGGAGCCCCGAAGTCCGGAGCAGCCGGTGAACCTCTGGGAGCCCGCAGACAGTAGCAGGGATTTCGGGACGCATGGCATTTTTGATCGCAGGTCCTCCCGGCGCAGTGCCCAGCTGTGGGCCTCCCAGCGCCATGCAACGGTGGGCGCTGCCGCCGTCGGGCTCCTCACGGCCGCGGCAATTGCGCGCGGCGCGTTCTTGCGGAGGGCAGAGCGATGAAGCCCTTGGAAGTCGTCCGAGGGGTCTACGGCATGTGCGAGCTTCTGGCCCCGGATTTCCTGACCGGCCGGCTGTTGGGCAGGACACCTGACCGCAAGGCCCGGACCGTCATCCGAATCCTCGGCGCACGCCACCTGATTCAGGCGGTGCTGACAGCCCGGGCCGGGCATACCGCCCACCGCATCGGAGGCAGCGTGGACGCGGTCCACGCAGCGAGTATGGTCCTACTCGCTGCACTGGACCTCAGGTACCGGACGCCCGCGACCGCCAACGCCGTCCTTGCAATTGTCTTTGCAGCGGGAGAGTTCGAATGACAAGCACCATCGGCGACGGGCACGATACTGAATGCAGAGGCCGTCACCCGTGCAGATCAATGCTGAACCGGCCGTCTTCGGAGCCTTCGCCACCATCCGCCGCCGCAAACGCATCCATGCCCACGGCACAAACCCCGCGCAACCCCGCCGGCATCCGACCCAGCACCGCGGCGACGGCCTTGCGGCGGTGTTCCAGGACCGTGTTGACAAGGGAGACACCCTCGGGAGTCAGCGACAATGCCCGGTACCGGCGGTCACCGGGGTCATCGCGCCGACCGATCAGCCCCGCATTGACCAGCCGCTCGCAGATACGCGTGGCATTGGAGGGATGCACGCCCAGCTCCGCAGCGACGGCGCCGAGATTCTGCGGTCCGCGCGAGGCAATCATGACCAACACACGCAATTGCGGGCTCGTGACGATGTCCTCGACTTCCACGACCGACTGCGCCACGACCCGAAGCAGCACGTTGGCGGCCCGAAGCACCGCATCGATCTGGGCATCGGCGTCATGGTCTTCGATTCTCTCCACGAACCCCAGTATCACCCTCGTACTTGCGTGACTGCAATATTTGCGCCGCTGCACGGAACGTGTCTGATTGAGGAGGAACAGCATGAAACATGAAGCCGAAGACGAAGTGATCCACCTCGTCGATCGCATGGTCAGCAACGTGAAAGCGGGTCGCTTCGAAAGGTCTCTTTCGGGACTCACGGCTGCGGGCGCTCTGGTGACGGCGGCGGAGATCTACTTCGAACATGACAAGGCCAGCTTCGGGAACAAATGGATGTGGCTTCCCGTGGCGCTTGGCCCGATCGGCGCGGCAGCCGGCATAGCGGGGATCTTCAGCCGCAGGATGGCTAAAACTGCATTGCCGATCGCAAGCGCGGCGATAGTCGCCAACGGATTGCAAGGAACCTACCTCCACGCCCGCGGTATCGCCCAAAAGCCAGGCGGGTTCTCCAATCTGCGCTACAACCTGGAGATGGGACCGCCTCTGCTCGCGCCCCTTCTGGTGACGCTTGTCGGCGGCATGGGGCTGCTGGCTTCGATACTGAGGCGGGAGAAATGAGCTCGCTTCCTCTGGACAAGGAAGCCGGGGGCGGCCGATACCCTGGTTTCAGCACCGTTGCCCAATCCGACCATTGGGACAAGACCACCGCCGGCGTGGTCCTGGGCCGGCTCGCCCGGCCCGCCGACATCCGCTTTTTCACTCCGGCCGAAGATGCCACGGCCAAGGCGCTGTTTGACCAACTGTTCGCCCAGCACGCCGAGCCCCGCATCCCGGTGGTCAATTTCGTCGATGCACGGCTGGCCGAAAACCAGACGGATGGCTGGCGCTACGAGGACATGCCCGAAGACGGGGAGGCCTGGCGCACGTCGCTGTCGGCGCTGGACCGCGCGGCTGAGGAATCATTCAATCAATCCTTCGCAAACTGCAGCAACGAGCAACAGGCCGCCGTGCTTCAGGCCATCCAGGCCCTCGGCAGCTCGATGTGGCAAGGCATGCCGGCCGGTCACGTGTGGGGGCTGTGGACCCGCTACGCCTGCACGGCCTTCTACTCGCATCCGCGGGTGTGGGACGAAATCGGCTTCGGCGGTCCCGCCTATCCGCGCGGCTACAAGAACCTGGGGGTCGACCGGCTGGAACCGTTCGAAGTGGCCGACGCCAGTCCGCGGGAGGACCCCGTGACCCATGACGGAGGAGTCCGCCCATGAGCCACGTCCGGAACCACAACGAATCGGCGTGGCTGCTTCCAGCCGGTCCCGGCAGCAACCACCGCCTGCGCGATGACATGCGCACGTTCGATGACCGGGACGAAGTGGACATCGTCATCGTCGGATGCGGCGCGGGCGGCTCAACCCTCCTGCAGCGGCTGGCCCGCGCAGGATGGAGGGCGGTAGCTCTCGACGCCGGCCCGTTCTGGGATCCTGATCGGGACTGGGTAAGTGACGAGGCAGCATCGCATCACCTGTATTGGACAGATCCGCGCGTGATCGGCGGCGAGGACCCCGTGCCGCTGGGATCGAATAACTCAGGCCGCGGGGTAGGCGGTTCCATGGTCCACTACGCCGGCTACACACCCCGCTTCCACCCCAGCGATTTCCGCACCTTCACCACCGACGGCGTCGGCGCTGACTGGCCGCTGGACTATGCGGATTTGCGTCCGTATTACGAAGACATCGAAGAGGAACTCCCGGTCGCCGGAGAATCCTGGCCCTGGGGCGATCCGCACCGGTACCCGCACCGGCCCCACCCCGTCGGCGGCAACGGTGAACTATTCCTGCGCGGCGCCCGCGCCTGCGGCATCACTGCCAAGGTCGGCCCGGTAGCGATCGCCAACGGTCGCTTCGGCAACCGGCCGCACTGCATTTACCGCGGCTTCTGCCTTCAAGGCTGCAAGGTGAACGCCAAGGCATCACCCCTGATTACCCACATTCCGGACGCGCTCGCCCACGGCGCCGAAGTCCGGGCAGATTCGATGGTGACCCGTATCGGCTTCGACGAAGGGACAGGCAGGGCCACAGGCGTCCACTATGTCCGCGGCGGAAAGGAGCGATTCCAGCGCGCCCGCACGGTCGCCGTCGCCGGCTATTCGATCGAAACACCGCGGCTCCTGCTGAACTCAATCTCAACGAGGTTCCCCAACGGCATGTGCAATGACTTCGACCAGGTCGGCCGGTACCTGATGGTCCAGGGCGCGCCGCAGACGGCGGGCCGGTTCGACGCGGAAGTACGCATGTGGAAGGCTCCGCCACCTGAGGTGAGCACTGAGGACTTCTACGAAACGGATTCCGCCAAGCCCTACAAGCGCGGATTTTCCATCCAGACCGTTTCGCCGCTACCCATCGCCTGGGCCGAACACGTAGCCGCCCAAGGGCACTGGGGTGCGGAGCTGCGGCGGTATATGAGTGACTATCCACATTGGGCCTGCCTCGGGGCGCTGTGCGAGTTTCTCCCGCTGGAAGGAAACCGCGTCACCCTGGCGGACGAAAAGGACCGGCACGGGGTGCCCGTCGCCCGGTTCAGCTACAGCCAATGCGAGAACGACCGGCAGCTGATGGGTGCCGCCCAATCCGTCATGGAGAAGATCCTGAAGGCGGCCGGCGCGGACGAGGTCATCACGATCAAACGGTACGCGCATCTCGTGGGCGGGGCACGGATGGCAGCCAACGAATACCACGGCGTAGTGGACCGGACGTGCCGCAGCTTCGCGGTCCCCAACCTGTTCATCACCGACGGCAGCGTGCTGCCGACCCAAGGAAGCGCGAATCCGGCGCTGACGATCATGGCAGTGGCGGCACGCGCCGCCGAAGGACTGAGCGCAGGAAAGGAAGATTGATCATGGCATCACAGACGGTCGCGGACTACTTGCTCGCCCGGCTCCGCGAATGGGGCGTGGATAAGGTCTTTGCTTTTCCGGGGGACGGCATCAACGGGGTGCTCGCCGCCTTCGGGAAAGCCGGAAACGAGCCGAAATTCATTCAGGCCAGACACGAGGAAATGAGCGCCTTCGAAGCGGTCGGCTTCGCCAAATTCTCCGGAAAGGTCGGAGTCTGCATGGCCACCTCGGGCCCGGGCGCCATCCACCTGCTCAACGGTTTGTACGACGCGAAGCTGGACCACGTCCCCGTGGTGGCGATCGTCGGCCAGACAGCCCGCAGCGCTATGGGCGGTTCCTATCAGCAAGAGGTGGACCTGCTCAGTCTCTTCAAGGACGTGGCCTCGGACTACGTCCAAATGATCACCGTTCCCGAGCAACTCCCCAACGTCCTGGACCGGGCCCTGCGGATAGCGCTGGCCAACCGCACACCAACGGCGGTCATCATTCCGTCCGACGTCCAGGAACTGGAATACACGCCGCCGACCCACGCCTTCAAAATGGTTCCGTCCAGCCTCGGCATCCGTTGGCCGGATATCCAGCCCGACGACGACGCGATCCGAGGCGCAGCCGAGCTTCTCAACCAGGGAAGCAAGGTGGCGATGCTGATCGGCCAGGGCGCACGCGGGGCTGCAGCTGAGGTACGCGAAGTCGCCGAACTGCTAGGCGCGGGGGTTGCCAAGGCTCTGCTTGGCAAGGACTCCCTGCCTGACGACCTGCCGTACGTCACTGGATCGATCGGCTTGCTCGGGACCCGTCCGAGCTATGAAATGATGCGCGACTGCGACACGTTGCTGACGATCGGATCGAGTTTCCCGTACACCCAGTTCATGCCCGAAGACGGGCAGGCACGCGGTGTCCAGATCGACATCGATCCGGGCATGATCGGCCTGCGGTACCCGTACGAATTCAACATCGTTGCCGATTCCGCGGCCGCTCTGCGGGCGCTCATTCCGCATCTGGAACGCAAGGAGGACCGGTCCTGGCGCGCTGATCTTGAATCCAAGACCAGCCGGTGGTGGGAAACCATGCACGCCGAGGCGATGGTGGAAGCCAACCCGATCAATCCCATGCGGCTGTTCTCGGAACTCTCCGACCGCCTGCCGGAGGACGCAATCATCACGGCGGACTCCGGCTCCACGGCCAACTGGTACGCCCGGCAACTGAAGTTCCACGGGCAAATCCGCGGCTCCCTCTCCGGCAACCTCGCCACCATGGGGCCCGGGGTCCCGTATGCCATCGGGGCGAAATTCGCCCATCCGGAACGTCCCGTAATCGCCTTCGCCGGGGACGGTGCCATGCAAATGAACGGCATGGCCGAACTCATCACCATCCAGCGCTACTGGCGCGAGTGGAGTGATCCCCGGCTCATCGTATCGGTTCTGCACAACGATGACCTGAACCAGGTCACATGGGAAATGCGGGCCATGGGAGGCGTCCCGTCCTTCCGTGAATCGCAGGACCTGCCCGACGTCGACTACGCGGCTTTCGCGTCCAGCCTCGGACTGCAGGGCATCAACGTCGACTCCCCCGACGAGCTCGGGGGCGCCTGGGAGAAGGCCCTCGCTGCGGACCGGCCGACCGTCCTGGATGTGCGCACCGACCCGGATGTCCCTCCGATCCCGCCCCACGCAACCTTTGAGCAGGCCCTCAATAGCGCGAAGGCTGTCATGAAGGGGGACGACAGTGCCTGGGGCCTCATCAAGGAAGGAATCAAAACGAAGGCCCAGGAGTTCCTGCCGCACGGGGACGATTGATGGCTGTGACCGAGTCGACGCTTCAGGTGAAGTCCCTTGCGGTTTCGGCGTACACCGTCCCGACCAACAGTCCCGAGGCCGACGGCACCTACGCCTGGGACGCCACCACGATGGTCCTGGTGCAGGCCACGGCCGGAGACCGGACCGGCATTGGCTGGACCTACGCGCCGGCCGCCTGCGCGGCCCTGATTCGGGAAACCCTCGAGCGGGCCGTCGTCGGGCTCGATTGCTTCGACGTTCCCGCTGCGGCCGAAGCCATGGCCCGGACCGTCCGTAACGCCCCACGCCCCGGACTGGCCAGCTACGCCATCTCCGCCGTCGACTGCGCCCTCTGGGACCTCAAGGCACGGATCCTCGATCTCCCCCTGCACCGGCTGTTCGGCGCAGCCCGCGCAAAGGTGGATGTTTACGGCAGCGGCGGATTCACCACGTATTCAGAAGAGCGGCTCCGCACCCAGCTGCAGGGCTGGACCTGTGATCAGCAGATCCCGCGGGTGAAGATCAAGATCGGAGAGGACCGCGGCACGAACACAGTCCGCGACCTGGCCCGCATCCGGCAGGCCAGGGAAGCCATCGGCTCCGGCGTTCAACTTTTCGTCGACGCCAACGGTGGCTACACCGCCAAGCAGGCTATTCGAGTTTTCGACGCCTCCGCCGAGCAGGACGTGGCCTGGTTCGAAGAACCGGTGTCCAGCGACCATCTCGCAGGACTTCGCCAGGTCCGGCAATCCATCGCGGCCGATGTCGCAGCAGGCGAATACGGCACAACCTTGTTCTATTTCCAGCGGATGTGCGAGGCCGCCGCCGTGGACTGCCTGCAGGTGGATGTGAGCCGCTGCGGCGGGTTCACGGAGTGGTTCCGGGCTGCTGCGGTGGCGGCGGCCCACGGGCTGGAAGTCTCAGGACACTGTGCCCCCAACCTGACCGTCCCCGCAGCTGCAGGCACGCTGAATTTCCGTCATCTGGAGTGGTTCCACGACCACGTCCGGATCGAGGACATGTTCTTTGACGGCACCGGCGACCCTGACGGCGGCAGCGTCCGGCCTCGCGAGGACAGTCCGGGCAACGGTCTCACTTTCCGTGCGCGGAACGCCGAAAAGTACCGAATCAACGCATAGTCAGATGGAATCCGGAATGAAGTCCGACAGCACCCCGCTTTTCCCTGCCCAGGTTCTCCGCGAATACTCCCTGATAGGCGATGGCGAACGGGGCGCAGTGATCGGGCCGCGCGGAGACGTGGTCTGGATGTGTGCCCCGGTCTGGGACAGTCCAGCAGTGTTCTCTGCCCTGGTGGGCGGTTCCGGTGTGTTTGCCGTGACTCCCCTGAACCCGCGGTATGTCTGGGGAGGACACTACGACGACGGCACGCTGATCTGGAACAGCCGCTGGGTCACGACGGACGGGATTATCGAATGCCGCGAAGCCCTCGCAATGCCCGGCGACCCTGGGACGGCCGTACTGATGCGCCACATCCGGCTCATCTCCGGGACCGCTTCGGTCCGGATCCTTCTTCAACCCCAGCCCGGATTCGGATCGCATCGGGTGGATTTCTCCAGATCCGACGACGGCGTGTGGTCCGGTGACGGGGGCGGGTTGAGAATCCGGGTCAGCGGGATGGGCCAGGCAACCGTGACCGACGGCATGCTGGGGCAGGACATTGACCTTGTACCCGGAGGGGAACACCACGTCGTTCTGGAGCTCTCCAGCAAACCCCTGCCGTCAAGGCCGCCTGAGCCGGCCGCTCTCTGGACTGCTACCGGCCAAGCCTGGGCCGCATCGGTTCCTGCCATGGACGCGACTGTCGCGCCTGACGACGCGCGCCAGGCGTACGCGGTCCTGCGCGGGATGACGAGCTCGACAGGGGCCATGGTCGCGGCCGCCACCCTGGGCCTGCCGGAGCGAGCCGAGGCAAAACGCAACTACGACTACCGCTACGCCTGGATCCGGGACCAATGCTTCGCCGGACAAGCAGCCGGAGCCGGGGCGGCCACCGACCTGCTCGACAGCGCCGTCCGCTTCGTCAGCGAGCGTTTGTTGACAGACGGGATCAGCCTCAAGCCCGCTTACACCGTCACCGGCAGCAAGGTACCGGATGAGCACACGCTCGACCTTCCGGGCTACCCGGGCGGCACCGACACAGTAGGCAACTGGGTCAACCAACAGTTTCAACTAGACAGCTTCGGTGAAGCCCTGCTGCTTTTTGCTACAGCCGCGCGCCACGACCACCTCGACACGGTGCACTGGCTCGCCGTCGAACAGGCAGTGGCAGCCATAGAAGCAAAGTGGGACGTTCCCGATGCCGGCATCTGGGAACTCGGAAACGAACGGTGGACCCATTCCCGCCTGAGCTGCGTCGCCGGTCTCAAGGCCATCTCCCGCTACGCCCCTGCCGCACACGCCGCCGCCTTGGACCAACTGGCCAGTCTGATCCTCACACACACCCAGTCCACGTCCACGCATCCCAGCGGCAGGTGGCAACGATCACCCGCCGACGACAGGATCGACGCCGCACTTCTTCTTCCCGCCATCCGCGGAGCCCTGCCCGCCCGCGACCCCCGCTCCCTCGCCACCGCAGAGGCGGTCAGAAAAGAACTCCTCGACGACGGATACGTCTACAGGTACAGGCACGGGCCCGGTCCCCTGGCGGATTTCGAAGGCGCCTTCCTCCTCTGCGGATTCAACCTGGCCCTGACGGAACACCAGCAAGGCAACACCACGGACGCGATCAGGCTCTTTGAACGCAACCGGTCCGCCTGCGGCTCCCCCGGACTCTTCACCGAAGAATACGACATCGAACAACGCCAACTTCGCGGCAATTTTCCCCAGGCGTTCGTCCACGCCGCCCTGCTCGAAACAGCCCATCGACTCGCCCAGCCGCGCGCACCCTGACGATCATCACACCGCACAAAAGGGGCCGGCACTTTGGACCCCGCCAGATGACGCTCCGAAACTCTCCGCAGTGGACGACCAAAGAAGTGTCCCGCCGGAATGAGGGGGTACCAACGGGACAAAGCACTCCATAAAGCAACTGAAGGACCGACGTGCGGGCCAGAACCGATCGGGACACCCAATCTTTCCGGGAACCGATGCCTTGGCCCGACCACGCAATTCCAGTCCCTGCACTTCTCCCGCACATCCTTAAGTGCCGGGTCCTAGCACCATAAGACAGCTCCGAAACCAAAATTTCACCGAACGGTATCACGCACCAGTAGGCGTGCGTGCCGTCCAAAGAGGGAGGCCGGCTATGGAAAGCCCAACACAAGCGAATCCGAATAACGTGCAGCGACAGCTGGCCATCTTTGACGTTGTCAGCCGTGCTCCTGGCAAGAGCCTGCCGCAAATCAAGGCGATGCTGACCAAGGCGTTCGCCGATCGCGGCCTGTCCAGGCAACCGGGAGCCTGGCTGGATGCTGTGGCATCTGAGGCGGCCTACGGAAAGCCTTATCTTATAGATCTCCCCGCAGCGGTAGCCGCCAACAGCATCGCAGCTGCTCCCGACCCGGAAGTCGAAGACGACCTGCGCAAGCGCGGTATCCTCCGACGGTCCGAAAACAGCACCGGCAGCCAGCACCCGACTCCGGCAGCCACAAAGACAACGGACGAAGGTGAGGAATCAGGACACCCCACAACCCCAGTAGCGGAAGCGCGAAACAAGCGCGATGCCGCGCACCCTCGTCGCGCTTCAGACACATCCACCCGTCCGGCGCGGCGACTGATTGCAAGCGCCCTCCTCATCGCCTTGGCCGCGGCCGCGGTCGGCGTGGCCCTTCGCCAGCGTAGAGGGCGCCCCACTTCGCCTACCCTCGCAGTCGGCGCATGCAGGTGAATAACTTGGAAGCGCACACCGACGCGCATGAGGGCCGGTGGCGGAATCCGCCGGTACGCGAACGACGGTAGGCAACACGGTGGTCCCATATCGCTGGCAAACGACAAAGAAGGCACCTGATGCAACCAAGACCACCCTCGCGACGACATTCCAGGACAACGCGTGCCCGGGCCAAGACTAGCTCCGTGGGCAATAGCAAGTCTTGCATTGTGCAATAGTTGTCGTATGCTAAATCCTCTCGATCGCCACGTCGACGCCCTCCAGCGGGCCACGCGCGACTTGCTCGCCGTCGCCATGCGCAGTGTGGACGAGGTCACGGACCTTTCCCTGCCGCAGATGCGCATGCTGTTCGCCCTTCAGGACCACGGGACGCTGCCCAGCGGCGCCCTCGCGCACGTCCTGGAAGTCTCCGGATCTTCGGTGACCCGGTTGGCCGACCGGCTGTGCGCGGGAGGGTACGTCCGGCGCTCTGCTTCTGCCGGAAACCGCAGCCTCGTCCTGCTTTCCCTGACCGATGTCGGCCGCGGTGCCGTTGAAGCCGTCCTCCGCCGGCGCGACGACGAGTTCCGGGACGCTCTCGCGCACCTGGACCCGGAGCTGCGGGACCAGCTCGCCGCCGGTCTCACCGCTCTCCATGGGCACCTCTCGGCGGCGTCGCTGAGCCGGGCGGTGGTCGCGTGACCAGCCACCGCGGCCATCAGTTGGGCGATTTCGCCGTCGACCGGCGGATGCTCCTGGTGGCGGCCCTCGCGATCCCGGTCGGGGCGCTCGGGGCCCTCGCGTCCTGGGCGCTCCTGGGCCTGATCGGTCTTGCAACAAACCTCTTCTTCTATGGCCGCCTCTCGACAAGTCTCGTCGCCGTGGGCGGCGGACATCCGTGGTGGCAAGTGCTCACCTTGCCCGTCGCCGGCGGACTCGTGATTGGCCTCATGGCGCGGTTCGGCTCGGAGAAGATTCGCGGCCATGGCATGCCCGAGGCCATCGAATCCATCCTCGTTGGCGGCAGCCGGATCGCTCCGAAGGTCGCCGTCCTCAAGCCGGTCTCTGCCGCCATCAGCATCGGCTCCGGAGGCCCCTTCGGCGCCGAAGGGCCCATCATCATGACCGGTGGCGCGATCGGCTCGATCCTCGCCCAGCACCTCCACCTCACCGCTGACGAGCGCAAGACACTGCTCGTGGCGGGAGCGGCGTCCGGCATGGCTGCGACGTTCAATTCGCCCCTCGCGGCCGTGCTGCTCGCCGTCGAGCTGCTCTTGTTCGAATGGCGTCCACGCAGCTTCGTACCTGTGGCTGCCGGGGTCGCGGTCGCGACCGTGGTGCGCGGCGTGATCCTCGGCACCGCACCGATCTTCCCCGTCTCGACCACAGGATTGCACCTGAGCCCCGGTATCGAGGCGCTGGCCGCCGTGGTCGGCATCTCCGGCGCGATCGTCGCCGCCGGGGCAACCTGGCTCGTGTACCGGGCAGAGGACGCGTTCTCCCGGCTGCCCATCCACTGGATGTGGTGGCCCGCCATCGGCGGCCTCATCATCGGTGCCGGCGGTCTCATCGAACCCCGCGCCCTCGGCGTCGGCTACGACGTGATCGACCAGCTGTTGACGGGGCACGCGACGACAGGGCTCATCATCGGCATCCTCGTGGTCAAGACGCTCATTTGGTCGCTGTCCCTGGGCAGCGGGACCTCCGGCGGTGTGCTCGCACCGATCTTCATGATCGGCGCGGCACTCGGCGCAGCGGCAGGCCTCGTTTTGCCAAGCGTCATCCCGGGGTTCTGGGCTTTGCTCGGGCTCACCGCCGTCGTCGGAGGTGTCATGCGCTCGCCCCTCACGGGCGTGATCTTCACTCTCGAGCTGACGAATGCCTGGGCTGTTGCACTCCCGCTGCTCATTGCCTCGGTGGTTGCCTACGGCGCCTCCGTTCTGTTCCTTCGACGTTCGGTGCTCACCGAAAAGATCGCGCGCCGAGGACTCCACCTGACTCGCGACTACACGACCGATCCGCTCGAGACATTCTTCTGCGAGGACGTCATGCGCGCACCGACCGCTGCGCTCACCGAAGCAACGACTGTGCTCCATCCGCGGGAGACACTCCGTCACGCCGCATACGTTCTCGCTCGGACCGGCGCACCCGAGGCTGCAGTAGTGAACGACGACGGCACATGCCTTGGGCTCATCGGCCCATCTGATTTGCTTGTTGCCAGGCTGCACGACCTCACCGAGGCGACCGACCGGGACCGCTCGCTCCGCTACCTCACGCGGGTGGGAATGCAAGCCGGCAATTGATCGACGACGCCTCCACGAACTTCGCCAGTGGGTTGGCCACCCGGATCATGCGCACCTCTTCCTCCAAACGCCCGATTTTGAGAAACCGCAGACGATCCGCACCATCCGGGGCCGCGAAAGCCAGAATTCCTCTCAGAACCCCTTCTCACTCAAATAACGCACAACCGACTTCTGCGGCCGCATGGTTTTGCGAGACAGGTTGATGGGAGCCTCGCATAGATGACCGCACGAACGAAATATGATGCCGCGTTCCGTGAAGAACCGGTTCGGCTGGTTTTGTCCCCGAACCGGCCGGTGAAGCAAGTCGCCGAGGAGATGACGAGGAGCGAGCCCGAAACCACCGTCCCATCAGACGCCGATGAGATCGAGCAGCACCCGTGCCCCCACTGCCAAGTCCAGCCGGGCTCGCCGTGCCGGTCCCGCTCCGGTGCCGTTGCCTCGACCTACCACACCGGCCGGTTCACCAAAGTCCCCCGCCTGGCCAAGGAGCTGCGTATGCCGACCCCGGCCAGCCGTGGACCGGGCCAGCCCTGGCGGCCGGACACCCCGCCGCCGGCACGAATCCCCGCAGACACGCCTGGCGCGGACATTCGCGTCGGTTACGCCCGTTGCTCCCACCACCTGACCCAGGAACTCCAGTCCCAGCTGGATGCACTGGCCGCGCACGGCATTCCGCGCGAAAAGATGTTCGCCGAGAAGGTCTCCACCCGGGTGCGGGTGCGGCCGAAGTTCGAAGCCGCACTCGAGGCAGCCCGGCAGATCAAGGCCCACGCCCCGCACTGCCGTGTCATCTTCACCGTCTACGAGATGAAACGCCTCGGGCGGGATTCCGCCGAGCTGACCGCACTGGCTGACCACCTCACCGCACACGGCATCACCCTGGAGATCCTCGCCGGGCCGCTCACCGGGATCTACGACCCGACCGGCACCGGCCGGGTGCTGTTCGCGTTCCTCGCCGCGATGGCCGAAACCGAACGCGAGAACATCCGCGAAGCCACCCTCGAAGGCCTCAACACGGCCGCCCGCAAGGGAAACCACGGAGGCCGGCCCCCGGTCATCACCGACGACATGCTGCACACCCTGGTGCGCCGCCGCAAGAACGGCGACTCCCTCCACGACATCCGCCTCGACCTGATCATCCCCACCGGCAAACACAAAGGCCGCAACCCCAGCCTGGCCAGCATCTACCGGGCGCTCCGAGCACGAGAACGCCAGGCCCACCCTCAAGCCGATGACCAGGACCACGCCGACTTCGCCACGCTCCCGCCGGGCACCTGACGCGACGAAACCGCGGGCTGCTCTGGTCAGCCATATCCGCCCGTGAGTCTTTTGTGGCTGGGACGCTGCCGCGACGTTGACACGGTGCGCCGTCGAACCCTCGCGGCGCCGTCGCTCACGCCCCCGGAGGAGCGCCCCGCCGCATCGAGTAGCATTGCTCCCAATTGGCCAGCAATGGAAGGAAGTCGTATCATGCACAGTATGTCGTCCTGCAGGTAATCCTCAAAGAGAAACTGTGGGGAACCGGTTCGGGCAACCTGACTTCCCTGGAGAAGGCCATCAACGATCAGGCCGCGAAGGGCTATCGACTCCATACGGTAACCACCGCGAGCAGCGGGAGCAAGGGAATCGGTGGCCGTGACCGCATCCAGGCAATTCGAGAGCCTCGGATAACCGAACATCGCGAAACGAGCGGTATTCATGGACCGATCGGTTCCGAGTCATAGAAGTGAGATACCAGACGAACATGGCCAACTACACAGGGCCTCCCTTGATGTCTCCCGCAACCCTGGGCTTGCGGGAGACGCCCAGTGTGCCCAAAAACCGCCGCTGACTCGCCGGCCGTTTCCGGTCATCCACGCCAGCATGCCGACGGCCGTTGAAGAGCAGGCTCAGAGAGGCATGTAAATGGCCCCACGTCCGGATTTGGACAGGGAGGACCCAACCAAACCAGGGCGGCCCGGAAGAAAGCCCGGATCCCACACACCTGCGCTCTCGATCGGACGCCAGCCACAGACACCTCCGGAAACGTTCCCGTTGGCAGGAATGTCCTAGGAAACCTACGATCCGGGCCGCAAAGTCATGTCGCCTGAAATAGAGAACTTCATGAAGTGGTGTCGGGAAAAGCAGAAGGAAGGGGACCAGAATGCAGGTCGAAAAGCCGCCCGTGCACGAAAGTGTGCACAATGTGCGCACCCCCTTTGGCCGGACAAACATGCGATGAGCGGACTGTGGCTGGTGCGCAGAAAGCAGCTATTCGAGGAAAATCCTGGACGAGGATTCGGCTTGGTCATGTCGTCACCACAACTCTTGGACATGAATGAATGACGGCCAACAACTGACCACCGGCAACAGCAAGAAAGGACGGCCCACCAGCCAGGACCCTGACCCCGCCACCCACACAATCGAACAGGCCACCACGGCGCCCGGCACAACCGCGGCCAACGTCAGAGGGACCCGCAGAGGGTCAATGTCCACACATTAAAGCAAAACCCCTCTGACGAGGGGTCATGCTGTGCCCGAGGTGGGACTCGAACCGCATTCCGGGCCTTGGAAACATTGAGAACTCCATAGAACATGCCCAGTACGGGCCAGTCCGGCACCGGTACAGCCGAGTCCGACGGCAACAGTGTGCACATTGTGCACACCACTTCTTTCACGGAGACGATGTCCCGCTATGGCAAATGCGCCCCGTCCGACTAGCCGGGCAACCGTCTCAGTCGTCCTGTCCGCACCCTTGCGACATCCAGTGCTGCGAAGCTGGTCTGGCTGGGAGACCGGATCGTTGCTAGCGTGGCGGCATGTACCCGTCGAAGCACCCGGCAGAGGTCCTCAACATTGCGGGCGCCGAGGTTCGCATCTCGAGTCCGGACAAAGTGGTGTTCCCCGGCCCCGGGCTGACGAAGCGCGAGCTGATTCGCTACTACCTCACCGTCGCGGACGGTGCGCTGCGCGGCGCCGGCGGCCGGCCCATGGTGCTCAAGCGCTTCCCGAAGGGCATCGACGCTGAGCCGTTCTTTCAGAAGCGCGTGCCCGAAAACCACCCCGACTTCATCGACACAGCCACGCTGCACTACTCGTCGGGGACATCGGCTGAAGAGGCCGTGATCCGGGATGCTGCGGGCTTGGCGTGGGTCGTGAATCTTGGATGCCTGGACCTCAACCCGCACCCCGTGCGCGCCGAGGACCTCGACCACCCCGACGAGCTCCGGGTCGACCTCGACCCGATGCCAGGGGTCGACTGGTCTCAGATCGTCGACGTCGCGTATGTCGCGCGGGACGTGCTCGACGACGTGGGACTCGTGGGGTGGCCAAAGACGAGCGGGTCGCGCGGACTCCACATCCTGGTGCGCATCTCGCCGCAGTGGTCGTACCGCGACCTGCGGCTCGCCGCCGAGACGCTCGCCCGCGAGGTCGAAAACCGCGCTCCGGGTCTCGCGACCGCACGATGGTGGAAGGAAGAGCGCGGCGAAAGTGTGTTCGTCGACTTTAACCAGAACGCCAAGGACCGCACTGTGGCGTCGGCATACTCGATCAGGCCCCTGCCCGACGCCCGCGTCTCGACGCCGCTTACATGGGACGAGGTCACCTCCACCCGGCCGGAACAATTCACGGTGCCCACGGTGCTCGAACGCTTCGCAGAGGTGGGCGACCCTCACGCCGGCATCGATGATGCGGTCGGCACCCTCGACAGACTCCTCGATTTGGCGGCCGAGCTTGGCCCCGCCGAGAAGCCGCCACGGGGCGGTGACCGCTCCGGCCGCCGGCAGTCCGTGATGCCGCTCATAGAGGTGGCCCGCACCAAGACCAGGTCCGAGGCGCTCGCGGCGCTCGACGAGTGGAAGACTCGGCATGCGGACCTCGTCCCGGCCCTGCACCCGGCCGATGTGCTTGTCGACGGAATGCGCGGATCAAGCTCGCTCTGGTACAGGGTGCGGGTGAACCTGCAGCACGTCCCCGAAGCGGAGCGTCCACCGGTCGAAGAGCTCATCGCTGACTACGACCCATGGGCCGGCAAGGAGTGGCCTGGGCGGCCGGGGTCCTGACACCGTCCTTGTCGTGCTCGAGCATGTGGTGCGGTCAACCCACCCCACCACGCGTGGTCCTTGAGCTCGAGCATGGCGCTGTCCGCGTCGTCGCCAACTGACGCGGAACACGTGGCGCGCTGGTCCCCCGTGACTGAAAGGCGATGATCGAAAATCTGAGCGCCAGTGCCCGGAGCCTGGGCGAAGCGGAGCTCGGCGTCGAAGACCGCGCGAACGCCACCCTCGTTGTCCGCAACCTCCGCGCCATGGAAACGGCCCTCGCCGCGGCAGACAACCCCACGCCCGACAACATTCTGGACATGCAGCGGGCCGTCATCAACGCCGAGGCCGTGGAGACAAAACTAGGCCTGGACCACAGACGCAAGAAACGTGCACTGGATGCACTCGAGGAAGCCGGCACCATCGTGGGCGTCAACAAATTCACGCTGCCTGATGAGAGTGTCGTTTGTCGAAGTGCTTCTTCCCTCGTCCTTCGCTGGTTTAGCAGGCCATCTTCATCGGTCCAAGAGGCGATGCTAGGGTGTGGACTATGGATTAACCCGCGTGTAGCACTGTCTGCATTGGAAGGAAATCTCATGACCGCCGAACGGGGCAATACCAAGCACAGCCCGCATCTGGACGAGAAGATGAAGCAAGAAACCCGAGGAATGGTCAAAGGCAATCAGCCCGCACGCGCCGAGGAAGGGCGTGAGACCGAGCCGTTCCCCGATGAAACAGATCCTGCCCAGGTTCGGAACGCCCTGGGTATCGGCGAGGGTGACATTGATGACGCGGGCAGCGGACCTGGCGGCGAAGAAGACCAGGGCACAGGCGAGACACCACTGCCATAGTCGCCGCTAGCATGAACAAGGACGTACAAAAACCAACGGCGTGGGCGCGGGTCACTGGCTGGATTCACCACCATCGCGTCGCAGCGTTCCTTGCCGCGGGCTTCCTCGTCGCGATTGCCGGTACCGTCGCGCTTACGCTCCTCCAACAAAAACCGGTGCCGGAAAGCAGCGGCAAGTATTATTCACCACTCACGGGTGAACAAGTCGCTGATGAAGCGGAAACGAAACAGGCCGTCACGGCGATAATGATCGAAAATAGTCCGGATGCGCGTCCGCAATCAGGGATCAAAGATGCCGGCGTGGTCTACGAGGCGATCGCCGAGGGCGGCATCACTCGATTTCTGACGATGCATCAACAGGATAAGCCACTGATAGCTGGGCCAGTGCGAAGCCTCCGCATCTACTTCCTTGATTGGCTCGCACCATACAACGCCAGCGTGGCGCACGTTGGCGGCAGCGCAGACGCTCTCGCTGAGGTGCGAAACGGCAGCTACCGCGACATCGATCAGTTCTTCAACGCCGACAGCTACTGGCGCGCGGCAGATCGCGACGCCCCGCACAACATCTACACGAGTTTCGAAAAGCTCGATGCCCTTAATCACGCAAAAGGGTACAACGAGTCGCATTTCACGGGCTTTACCCGCGTCGACGGCAAACCAAGCGAAGCACCAACGGCGACAGCAATCACCATCGACTTCGGCGGACAGCTATATAACACCAGCTATGCCTATAACAAGACGACAAATACCTATGCCCGATCGCTGGCCGGAGCACCCCACCTCGACCGTGAAAAAGGGCAACTGACACCAAGTGTCGTTATCGCCATGCAGGTCGAAATGAAATTGATCCAGCCAGATAGCGGCCACGAGGATATAACGACAACAGGCACCGGCAAGGCGACCATTTTTCAAAACGGGACCGCCCAAGTCGTCGCCTGGCACAAAGCCGACCGGGCAGCCCAGATCAGCTTCACGGACGCCACCGGACGCGACGTACCTCTGGTGCGCGGCCAAACCTGGATAGCGGCCATCCCCAACACCGGCGGGAGTGTCTCATGGCGGTAACGGCCACCGTTTCGCAGCCAATCAGCCGCTGACCGACGGGACATGCCAACCGACCCAGCCCACGTTGCGCCATGCCAACCGCGTCCGGGCAAAGAACCCAATGCCACCCATTCACGCGGAAGTCATGTAGTCCGGTCCTCACCCTGCCCATGAAGAAGCAAGACCACAGAACACTCCCCCATCCAGGGTAGGCGAGGCAGAGGACCACAACAAGCCCCCGAAGGGGCCCGAAAAACCTGGTTTGTGCACAGTCAGGGACCAAATAGGCCCCCTGACCTGCGGAAACACGTGCCCGAGGTGGGACTCGAACCGCATTCCACCCCTTGAAATCACAGGGAACTCCAGAAAACATACCGAGTACGGCCCAGTCCGGCCCCGGTACGGCCCTGGTACAAAGTTCCAAGGCAAGAGGCCATCCCCGCGCCCTCACAGTCACCCCAACAGTCCGCCTCCCCGGACCAGGCCAGCCAAATTATGTACTAAATCGAACTTAAATCGGCATCTTGTTTGCCGAAATGAAAGATTTAGACTCCTTAATTGACGGCGTTCTGGACGTTGCCGATATGGCGACCCCCGAGTCGATGAAAGAAGTTCGGTCGGAAGGACCACAGCAAATGACCTGCGCAGTTAGACGTTTCGAGCACGCCCTCCTGATCGACGGAACCGGAATGGCACCGTTGCCGGACGCCACTGTGACTGTTGACGGCGACGGGAGGATCACTTACGCCGGACCGGCGGAACTCGCCCCGGAGTCTCTGGGTGCTGCCGTATTGGACCTGCAGGGCATGGCGCTTTTGCCGGGCTTCATCGACGCGCATGTCCATTTTCTGTTCGGGCCCAAGACTAATAGTCCCGCGGCTGACCAAGCGCTGACGGCCTTTCAGGTGGCCGAGAGGATGCGCCGGACCGTGCACGCCGGCATCACTGCCGTACGGGATCTCGGCGGGCTTTCGGCAGGCTACGCCAGAGCACAGGAGTTGGGCCTGATCGAAGCTCCCCGACTTCTTACGGCCGGTCGCATCATTGGACACACGGGCGGACACTGTGATGCCACGGGACCCGACGGCCATAACGCAACCAGTCACTTCACGATTCTGGCAGACGATGAACTCTCAGCGCGCGTCGCCGTTCGCACCATTCTGCGGGAAGGCGCCGACGTCGTGAAGATCTGTGCGACAGGTGGCATGGGCAGCCCTCATGACGACCCCGACGACGAGGACCTCAGCGAAGCGGAAATCCGGGCCGTGGTGGATGAAGCCCGCAGGCACCGCGGGAAGAAAGTCGCAGCTCACGCGCAGGGCACCGCTGGAATCCTCAACGCGCTTCGGGGCGCCGTCGCCAGCGTGGAACACGGCTACGGCATGACGGACGAAGCTTGCGATCTTGCCCTAGCCAACGGGACGTTCCTGGTTCCCACACTGGCCACGGCATTCCATCCGCTGGACCCGGCCAAAATGACGGCTGCTCACTTCAAGAAGAAGTCCCGGTGGGCCGACAACACGCGCCAAAACATCGCCTTGGCCATCAGCCGCGGTGTGTCGATAGCCATGGGTACCGATGCAGGAGTTAGCCCCCACGGCCTCAACCTCATGGAACTGTCATACCTCGTGCAGCTAGGAATGAGTGAACTCCAGGCGATCACAGCCGGAACCCTGAACGGGGCCCGGCTGCTGGGCATCGACAACGCCGTGGGAACAGTGGAAGCCGGAAAACTGGCCGACCTCGTGGTCACGGACGTCAATCCGCTGGACGACATTGCCGCACTGGCCAGGCCGGAACACATTCGGATGGTCCTGCAGTCCGGCTCCATACGAAAGGACACGTTGTCAGCAGCATCCCTTTCGCTTATCCCGTCCTAGTGGACCGCATCCGCGTGGCGGACGAGATGGGCGACAGTTCGGGGAAAGGCTTCGAGCAGCTCATCCGCTCCCAGACGCGCAGCCCCTACCAGGGCCGCCTTGTTACCCAGGCGCGACGGACTGATCACCAACCGGCGGGTAGCGATGGACATCGCCTCTTGGTACACGACGCCCCTAATGGTTGAGAGCACATCGTCGCTGAGTTCAACCATCGCCCCGCCAAGGACGATCGTCCTGGGGTTGAACATGTCCACCAGAATTGCCGTCAAGTGTCCCAAATGCACGGCGGCATCGCGCAGCGCCGCCGTAGCAGCGGGATCGGCGCGTCGGACAAGCTGCATCAGCGCTTTTCGGTCAGCCCGCGGGTCAGCGTCAGTGCCCCGTTCTATGCCGAGCTGGGACATCACGGCATGGAGACTTGCATATGCACCAATGCAGCCAACCTTGCCGCATTGGCAGCGCGCCTCAGACCGACTGTCAATGCGTAAGTGACCGATGTCGCCCGCGGACCCATCGGCGCCGCGGTGGATCTTCGCGTCGGAAGTGATGAGTCCTGCACCGATCCCCGTTGAAATCTGCAAATGCAGCAGAGGCAGCTCATCCGCATGCAGGGTTGTGGCAGCCCCCAGCGCCATGAGGTTCGCGTCGTTGTCCATGAGTGCCGGACAATCGAAATGCTCACTGAGGATTCCGGCGATCTGGATCCTCTCCCAGCCGGCCATGATGGTTCGATGCGCGGTGACTCCTTTATGGAAGTCGACGGGCGCGGGGACGCTGGCGATGACCTGGCGGATGTCGGCGAGTTCCAGGCCCTGGCCGGCCAAGAGCTCGTCCGCGGCGTCAAAGACTCTTTGCAGCACAGCTTCGGGATCAGGATTCAGGAGGATCTCGATGACGCGCGAATCTACGATTGCGGCGCTGGCGTCGGATATTGCCACACATGTATTGGTGCGATCAAAGATCACATCCACCACGTAGCCTGCCCCCTTTCCGACTGTTAGTTCCTTTGCCGGTCGGCCTCTGGCGCCTTGGGGCTCCTCAGTCTCAGCCAGAACTCCGTCGCGGAGCATTTGGTCCACATGAAGGCCGATAGTCGACCTTGCCATCCCAGTCACCCGCGCGGCCTGGGCACGGCTGGACACGACGCCTGCTGCCACGAGGCGCAGGATCGTATTGGCCGGCGATCGATCCGTGGGTAGTCCATTCATGAAACTATTATGACCCAGATCAGCAGTTTAAGTCCGACGATCGGACTTAAATCGGCATCTTGTGGCGCAAAGATCACCACGGATAGCCTGCCGATAGTGGCTTTCCAGCCTATTGAAAGGAAGATCAGTTGACTCTTAACATCGGCATCGTGGGCGCCGGGAATATCTCCGCGCGATACATGCAAGGTCTGCAAAAGTACGCCGAACTAAAGGTCGGATACATAGCCGACATAGACCATGCGCGGGCAGCCTCGCTTGCCGCGGAATTCGCCGTGCCGCGTTCCGGCAGCGCAGATGCGCTCCTTGCCGACGGCAGCATCGACGTCGTCATCAACTTGACACCGCCGAATCTGCACGCCAGGACTGTCATCCAGGCGCTGGAGGCCGGGAAGAGCGTCTACGTGGAGAAGCCCCTGGCGACAACCCGCGAGGATGGGCTGCTCATGCTGAAGGCCGAACGCGAGAATCCCGGCATTCTCGGTTCCGCACCGGACACGTTCCTGGGCAGCGCAGGGCAGACGGCCCGGCACGCCATAGACTCCGGCTACATCGGCACACCGATCGGAGCAAGCGCCTTCGTCCGCTCTTCTCGGGCGGAAACCTGGCACCCCAGCCCCGGCTTCCTCTTCGAACAGGGAGGCGGACCGGTCATGGACATGGGACCGTACTACATCGCAGCCCTCGTGAACTGCCTCGGTCCGATCCGCCGAGTAAGCGCAGACGCACGCATCGGGTCCGAAACGAGAATTGTCACGGCACCAGACCGGGCCGTGGACGAAATCCCGGTCACCGTCAACACGCACGCATCGGCGGTCTTCTCGTTCGCCTCCGGCGCCATCGGGACGATCCTCATGAGCTTCGATGTCTGGGACACGACCCTGCCCAGGATCGAAATCTACGGAACCGAAGGAACACTGAGCCTCAACGACCCAAATACCTTCGACGGCGATGTACGGCTTAAGCGGCGCGAGCACAGCGAGTGGCAGGTTCTTGAACCTGTGACACCCCTGTTCGGGGCCGTCGGCACGCCAGAGCAGCACCGCCGTGGACTCGGGGTGAATGATCTTGCTGGAGCACTTGCCGGCGGACCGCATCGGGCCAGTTCAGGCTTCGCCTTCCACGTCCTGGACGCCATGCTCGCGATCGACGAGGCAGCAGCCGCCCAGCAAACCATCATCCTTGAGAGCTGGACCGAGCGTCCGGCACCGCTTTTCAATTCCTGACCCAGGCTTCGGCCCCACACCATCGAAAAGAGTTTTCATTTTGCCTATCTCCCCCAGCCAGTTCGCCATCAATCCGCTCCAGTGGGTCGCCACGGATGACGGATGGATCAACCCCGGCCTAGCACCCGCGCTCCCCGATCGCCTTGCCAGGATTGCTGCCGCCGGCTTCACCGCGATCCAATCCGAGGTTCCGTCCGGCTCCAGCGTGGCCGAATATGCGCAGGCCCTTAAAGCCGCCGGTATTCGGCCGGGTCCGGGATACATCGGAATACCCTGGGAGGAGCAATCCGCCGACAGGGCGCAATACCTCGAACGGGCCAAGATACTGGCCGCCAACAATGTCGAGCTTGGCAATGATCTGCTCTTCTTGGCAATGGGTATGCAACGTGACGCGCCGCGAGTGGCACATCCCGCCGTCGGGCACGACCATAACCCATCACGGCTGGAACAGGTCCGGGACTACCTCGCCAAGGCTGCTGAGATCATCACCGCGGAAGGCGGCGTTGCTGCCCTGCACCCGCACATCGGAACCTGGGTGGAAACCGCAGACGACGCCCGCTTCGTCCTGGATACTGTCGACGAGAAGATCCTTAAATTCGGCCCCGACGCCGGACACTTTGCCTGGACGAGCATCGATCCCGCCCTGATCATCGCCGAATACCGCACCCGAGTCGCCGGGATCCACATCAAGGACTACCGACTGGATCTCGCACTGAGGAGCCGCACCGAGGACATCGACTACCGATCCACGGTCTGTGCAGGGATCTGGACTGAACCGGGAACCGGCGACGCGGACATTCCTGGAATCCTGGCCGCCGCCGGTGATGACTTCGCAGGATGGGTGGTCGTAGAAGTGGACCGCGGCACAACCGAAGCCCCGGAAGAGAGCATCGATCTTTGCGGCCGATGGTTTACCGCTAACTTCGGTCTGGAAGCCGCGTCGCGCTAAGAGGGCTAAGAGGGATGCCCATGGACATTTCCCAGAGCCAATTCGCTCTCAATCCCATCCAATGGCTTGCAACCGACGACGGCTGGATCGACCCAGGGCAGGCACCACCCCTTGACCGGAGACTACCGGTCATCGCGGCCAGCAGCTTTACCGCCATCAAGACTGAGGTTCCGGCCGGAACAACACCGCGTGAGTATCGGGAACAGCTCGCTCGCGCAGGGATCAGGCCAGGCCCGGGCTATGTCCCCATGCCGTGGTTCGAAGACGCGGCCGCCAGGCAGCCGTTTATGGAACGTGCACGGGTAACAGCCGCAAACAACGTCGGGGTGGGCGAACCCCTCGTGTTCCTGGCGATGGGCATGGACAAGGAAGCTCCGCGGGTCGCTCATCCGGGAGTTGGATTCGACTTCAACGCCGCCCGCCTTGAGGCTGTTCGTGACTATCTCGCGGAAGCCGCAACTATTATGGCCGGCGAGGGTGCGGTGCCCGCGCTCCACCCCCACATTGGTACTTGGATCGAGACTGTTGACGAGGCGCGCTTCGTCCTCGACACCGTCGATGACCGCTTGCTCAGCTTCGGCCCCGACGCCGGCCACTTGGCATGGACCGGGGTAAATCCGGCGCACATCGTAGCCGAGTACGCAAGCCGCGTGGCCGGAATCCACATCAAGGACTACCACAGTCACCTAGCAAAACGGAGTCGCACAGAAGATGTCGACTATCGTTCGACAGTGCTCGAAGGAGGCTTAGCGACGCCCGATCCCCCATGACCTGGCGCCTTAGCAAGGACACCGCAGGCTCCGGCGCCCTGGGCGACATCGCCTCGCACGCTATCGATCAAGTACTGTTCTTGCTCGGCGATTCCGTCACCGAAGCCTCGGGACGACTGCACACTTTCGTGACCAGCCGCCCGGGAATAAATGGTCCCGAAGATGTGACTGTTGACGACGCCGCATGGGCCACCCTGAGCCTCGGGTCCGGGGCAATCGCTTCTGTGGAAGCGTCACGCATGGCGACCGGGCAGAAGAACTCCCTCAAGCTCGAAATCTATGGGGACAAGGGTGCCTTGCTTTTCGACCTCGAAAAACTCAACGAACTCGCCTTCCTCGATGCCACCATTCCCGTGAGGGAACAAGGCTTCAGGCGCATCCTCGTCACCGAACCCGAACACCCCTATATGAACGCTTGGTGGCCGCAAGGTCACATTATCGGTTGGGAACACACCTTTACCCACGAAATCCGCGACTTCCTCATTGCGGTTGGAAACGGCACCGAGCCCTCGCCGTCATTCGACGACGGCCTGTCCGTTCAACGCATCCTGGCCGCGGTCGAGGAAAGTTCTGCCGCCAAAAGCTCCCTCATCGCGCTAGCAGGTTCCTAAGCATTAGGACCCAACGAGCATCGCAAACGTAAACCCGACGTCATGGACCCTTGAGCGCCCCACAGCTCAAGGGTCCATGACGTCGAATCCCAAAAATCGGCCGACTGGCTGTCACGTCATGCGCCAAAGTCTCGGGCCAAAGGCAACTCGAACGTGAACGAGGCGCCCCTGGACTCATTTTCCACGGCGTAGATTCGGCCGTGCTGGCGCGTGATAATGCGGTGGCTGAGAGCTAGGCCAATGCCGCTTCCGGTGGACTTCGAAGTGAAAGCTCCGTCGAAGATGCGGCCCTCCGGGATGTGGGACAGGCCTTTGCCTCGATCAGCCACTCGGAAAACACCGGCAGTCTCGCTAGCGCAAGTCGTGATGACGACGTGCCGCTCGCGCTGCGGCCAGCCAGACATCTCGTCGATGGCATTGTGGCAAAGGTTCAGGATCACCTGCCCCGTGAGGACTTTCTCGCAGCGGATCCAGATCGGGATCTCGCTCATGACCAGCTGCAATTCCGTCTCGTGTTGATCGGCCCGCAACCGGATGAAGTACAGGCAATCCCTGACAATTTCATTCAGGTCCACCACTTGTTCGGAATGCTCCAGCTGCACGACGAAATCGCGCAGGCTCTTCACAATCTGGTTTGCCCGGTCGATTTGCAGCCGGGCATTATCCAGCCCATAACTAAGATCATTGATGCTTCTCTCTGGATCCCTCACTCGACGGGACACACCCTCCACGAAATTCGTTGCTGCCGCAAGTGGCTGGCCGAGCTCGTGGGCGATCGCCATGGCCATATCGCCCATCGCGTTGTACCGTCCCAGGTAATTCAGGTGCTCAAGATCCCGCCGGTGCTCTTCTTCGGCCGCAACCTGCTCTGTGATGTCCTGGAGCAGCAGCATGGCACCGCTGAGGTCCTTTTCAAGTGCTAGGTACTGGCAGCTGACGCCGAACCATTTGTTGGCACCGTCGGGATGCGCAACTTCGACGCGCAGACTCAAGGAGGATCCGTCAGCGGGGTCCCTGGCGAGAGCTTTCTCCAGGGCAGGCCTGGAGGAGACGGCGCAGAGTTCAACGAAATTCTCCCCGAGCAGTTCGTTCACCGCGTGACCCAGCTGACCCGCTGCTGCTCCACTGGCGAAAGTGATCCGGCCATCCCCGTCCAGCACGAGGATACCCTCAGCCATGCGCCGCAGGAATGCCTGCAAACGCCCCTCTGTCCTCTGTAGCTCCGATTTCAGGGACTCTTCTTTTTCAATGTCCCGGAACTGAACCATGATGGCCTCGCCGGCTGTCAGTTCGACCCGGACTGCAATGGCTTCAGTCAGGAATTCCCGCCCCGTCTTGGACCGGTACATCCACTCGGTTCTGCTGATTCCGTGGTCGGCCGCGTCCTGAAGCCATTGCACACCCACCGAGCGGCGGAATCGGGAATCCGCGCTGCTCATGTCCGGCGCCTTGAGTGGTTTCAATTCCTCCAAGGTGAAGCCCAGCATGTCGCAGGCAGCCTGGTTGGCCCAGAGGATGTCCTTGGTGACGGCGTCATGGATCAGGATGCAGTAACTCAGCGACTGGACAAGGCGTTCATAATCCTCGGCGGCGGGGCCCGGCTGCGTGGACGGAGGGGGACCCGCGTCTCCAGGCTCGGCAGTCCGGCCCTGGGGTTCGCCTGGCAGGGAAATAGGCACACACGATTTTAGCGCGTGGACGCCATTTCCCGCATAGGTATTTCCCTTACTCTCCACTGGCATTTCCTCGGTTCACGGGTACGAATCACCGATTGAAGGCAACTGCCCCCACAAATAGGTTAAATCCCAGAAACAATTTGTCAGCAGTATCGATTGGAGAAATTCGATGACCGACGTTCTGGCTAGGGCTCCGCAAACCACGCTCGACAACGTGCTCAAGCTTATTGCCCAGCGCCGAGAAGAATTCGGAGAAAATAGATTTGTCCCCAGGGACATCATCTCGGAATTCAAGAAGTTGGGCATCTACCGGGCCGCCACTCCCCAACGCTTCGGCGGCGACGCCCTCCCGCCGAGCCTGTTCCTTCGGATCATCGAGCAAATCTCGGCTGTGGATGCCTCAGCAGGCTGGGTGGCCAGCTTCGGTTCTTCTGTCTATTTGGCTGCCCTCCCCCTGGAGACCCAGGCCGAACTGTACGCCGACGGTCCCGATGTGGCGTTTGCCGGGGGCTTGTTTCCCGTCCAGAAAGCCGCGCGCGTCGACGGCGGCTGGAACGTAGCCGGTGAATGGAAGTTTTCCAGTGGCTGCAAAGGCGCCGACATCCTCGGTGTTGGACTCGTGGGCAACGAGCACACTGACGGCAAGCCGCTGACTGCCCTGTTGCGTCCCGATCAAGTCGAGATCGTTGAGAATTGGGATGTCATCGGCCTCAATGGCACTGGCAGCCATGACCTGCTGGTCCACGGCCAGGTGGTGAGGGACGAATGGACCTTTGTCCGTGGCGGCAAGGTCACCGTTGATGAGCCGTTGTACCGCTACCCCGCGATTGCCTACGCGGCCCAGGTACTCGCCGTCGTCAATCTCGGCGCAGGCCGCGCAGCTCTGGACTACGCAATCAGCACAGGGAGCGGGCGCACCGGCATTACCGGCGCCCCCAAGCTTGCCGACAGGGCCTACTACCGCATGGACGTTGCCAAGGCCGAAGCCGAGCTCCGCTCTGCCCGCGCGTTCTTCTATGAGATTTCGGACGAGGTGTACGCCACCGTGGAGGCCGGCGACCCGGCGACGGATAAGCAAAAAGCGCTGTTGCGCCTGGCGTCCACCCATGTGGCCCGCGTCGGTGCGAAGGCAGTGCACACTGCCTACACGCTCTCCGGAACCGCGGCCATCTACAACTCCAACCCGGTGCAGCGTTATCTGCGGGACGCCTCAGTGGTCACCCAGCATGCGTTCCTCGGCGACGGGATCTACGACGGAGCCGGCGCCGTCCTGATGGACGTCCCGCCGTCGATACCCGCCTTCATCTGACACAAAGACCCAAGGAGCTGACATGAGCCAAACCGCCACCACGCCGCCACTGCGCGTACTGTTCTGCATCGGCATCAACCAGAACTTCTTCGATCTACCCAAGAGCGAAATCGGCACTGTCTGGACTGCCTTCTCAGGCATGATGGCCGACCTGGCGCGCATGCCCGGCGTCGAGGTCATCGGCAATATGGATGACGATTCCCACCTGGTGGGACCATCGGACGGCTGGCCGTGGACGTGCTACATCCTGGCCGACGTCGATACCCAGGAGACTGTTAAGGCGGCGTGCAACCTCTTCCGCACGACGATGGTAGGCGAATATGCCCTCTGGCGGTACGCCAAGATCGAGGCACGCATCGGCCGAGCCCTGACCATCCGCGACGACGTCAAAACGGCTGGCTAGCCATATGGAACACGACACCGAAGCTACCTTGGCCGAACGCTTGGCCGTGCTGGAACTCCAGGAAGCGGCACGGGCCACGCTCTCCCGCTACTTGGACCTGTGCGACGTCCCGCGGCATTCCTTCCCATGGGAGGACATGGCTTCGTTGTTCACCGAGCATGCGGTCTGGGAAGGCATCGGCCCCGAATACACCGGGAAATTCGGACGTCTGGAGGGCCGCTCCGCGATCCTCGCGATGCTGGCGGACTTTCTTCCGCCGTCGCCGCATTTCAAACGCAACGTCCATCTGCTCGGTAACGGCCGCGTCGCTGCAGCTGGCGGCACCGCCAGCGGCCAGTGGATCATGCAGCAGATTTCGGAGTACGACGGCGGCGGGACGGAACTGATCTCGGCCCGCCTCACGGTCGATTTCGAGCTCAGCGACGGAATGGCCCGGATCTGTCATTTCCGCACCGAGAAGCTGTTTACCGCCGGTCTCGTCAACCCAGTCCATGCATAGCACCGAGAAAACCACCAAGGAGCACCCCATGACTTCACCAACTTCAGAAAGGGCCGGCGGGTTCGCCAGCCTGGCTGCAGACGACCGGGTCGCCGCGCAGCTCTACACCGACCCGGAGATCTTCGACTGGGAGATAGAAAAGATCTTCTACAGCACCTGGGTCTGGGTAGCGCACGAGAGCGAGATCCCGGAGGCAGGCAGCTTCAAGATGTCGCACATCGGCCTTCAGCCGGTCATCGTCAACCGAGACCGCAAGGGCAACTTCAACGTCCTGCTTAACCGCTGCCGCCACCGTGGCGCGAGTGTCTGCGAGGTACCGAAAGGCAAGGCGAACGGCTTCACCTGCCCGTATCACTCGTGGTCCTACTCGTTGGAGGGCAACCTTCGCGGCATCCCTTACCCGGACGGCTACGAGGGCGTGACCGAGAAGCGCGACCTCCCACTACAGCGACTGCGCGTAGAGAGCTACAACGGCCTCATTTTCGCTAGTTTCAAGCCCGACATCGAGCCGCTCGAGGACTTTCTCGGCGATGCGAAAATCTGGATCGACCTCTTCATGAAGCAGGGCGCGGGCTTCCCCGTCAAAGTCCAGGGAGAGCACAAGTTCCGCTTCGAGGGCAACTGGAAGATCCAGCTGGAAAACACCACCGACGGCTACCACTTCCCCATCGTCCACCGCTCCTGGATGGCCTCCGTGGACGCCGAAACCGCGGACATGTTGTCCTTCATGACCGACGAGAAGGCAGTGACCCACGCCCTCGGCAACGGGCACAGCGTCGCCATCATGGTCCCCGAACACGTGGACCTGGAAGAGGACGACGGCACCGAGGAACTGCAGGAGCGCTTCCGCCACATCATCGATGAGCTTTCCGAAACCATGCCCCCGGACCAGGTCCGCCGCATCGTTCGCTCCATGCACGGCGCGGGATACAACCTGAACATATTCCCGAACCTTTCGCTCTCCATGTCCTTCTTCCGGGTCCTGCGCCCTATATCGGTCAACGAAACGGAAATCCAGCACATGGCGCTCGGCCTCGAAGGCGGCCCGGACAGCGTGAACCGCGAGCGCCTGCGGATCCACGAGCACTTCCAGGGGCCGTTCGGCTTCGGCACGTCCGATGACTCCGAGGCTTGGGACCGGGTGCAGCGCGGCGCCGTGGCGAACCCGGACATGCCGATCCTGGTCAACCGTGGCTTGGGACGTGAGGTGACTGTGGACGAAGGCTGGAAGACCTCGCACGTGACGGACGAAACCGGCATGCGCGAATCGTACGCAATGTGGAAAAGGATGATGAGCGATGAAAACTGACACCGCCGAAGAAGTGGCCGCGATCGACAACCGCCCAGCGCCCCAGCGCTACGAGTTGGGTCTCGGCCGGCTCGCCGATCCCCTCGTGGGCCGTGCCATCGAGCTGATCTGGCGCGAGGCCCAGCTGCTTGACGACAAGGACTACGAATCCTGGCAGACGCTGTACACGGAGGACGCCAAGTACGTCATCCCTGTCGACCCTGACACAGAGAACTTCGAATCGTCACTGAACATGGTGTACGACGACGCGCGGATGCGCCACATGCGAGTCACGCGCCTCGTGCAGGGCTACTCGATGTCCGCCGTCGCTGCCGCCCGCACCTCACGAACCATCTCCCGCTTCACCGTGGAAGAGATCACCGCGGACACCGTCACCCTGCGCTCTGCGCAGGTCCTGGTGGGCTTCAAGCGCGACAAGTTCCAGATGCTCGGGGCCGACCTCACACACCGCATCCGCTTCAACGGCGACGATGCCCGGATCGAGCTCAAACTCATCCGACTGGTCAACTCCGATTCCGCCGTCAACGCCTCCGGCTTCCTCCTCTAGGACCATCATGAACTTCGGACCCACAGGAAACCATGTCGCACTGGTCACCGGCGCCGCTCGCGGTCTCGGTGAAGTCATCGCCCGCAAGCTGCACAAGGAAGGTTTCAAGGTGGCCATCACCGGCACCAGCACTGCCTCCGTACAACCCATCGCGGACAGCCTGGACCCCTCCAGGGAAACTGTTTGGGCCGGCGCCCTGGATGTCCGGAAAAAGGCCGACTTCGAGGCCGTTCGGGACCTCATTGTTGAAAAGTGGGGCGGCACGGATGTGCTGGTGAACAATGCCGGACGTTCCCAAGTCGCGCCTTTGCTGGAGATCACTCCGGAGGAGTTCTCCGCGAATGTTGAGATCAACCTCAGCGGCACTTTCCTGGGCTGCCAGGTGTTCGGTCCGCATTTCCGGGACCGCGGCTTCGGCCGGATCATCAACATCCACTCTCTGGCAGGCCACAACGGCGGCACCGCCACCGGAGCTCACTATGCAGCCGCCAAGGGCGGTGTCTCCACCCTGACCAAGGTGTTCGCCCGGGAGTTCGCATCCTCGGGCGTCACCGTCAACGCCGTATCCCCCGGGCCGCTAGACCTGCCGGTCGTCTATGAAACTGTCGACCCGGACAAGTTGGACGCGATCAAGGCCAACATTCCGGTAGGCCGCTTCGGAGACGCCGAGTTCATCGCTGACACCGTGGCCCTCTTGGCTTCCCCCGGCGCATCCTCCGTCACGGGAGCCTGCTGGGACATCAACGGCGGCCTCTACATGCGCTAGCGCCGGCCAGGCCCTTTTACAAGCTGACAGAAGAAAGGAGCGTTGCCCCATGGGCATGTTCAAGGTACGCGTAGCTGAAGTACTGGAGGAGACAAGCAACATCAAGTCCTTCCGCCTCCAACGTGCGGACGGGGCACCGTTCGATCCCTATCCGGCGGGGGCGCATATCGACGTCGTCGGCCCGACCGCCGTTGTCAGGCAGTACTCGCTGTGCAGTCCACCGGACGATCTTGACGACTACATGGTTGCAGTCAAGCTGGAGCCGGAGTCACGTGGCGGTTCCCAGGCTCTCCACGACCAGGTCGAGGTCGGTCACGAGCTGGAGATCAGCGCACCGCGCAACCTCCTTTCCGTCGCCGGGGACGCCGACCGGCACATCCTCGTGGCGGCCGGCATCGGCGTCACCCCGATGATCAGCATCGCCTACCACTTGCACCGGAGAGGAGAAGAGTTCGAGCTGCACTACTTTGCCCGTTCCCGTGAAGAAGCCGCGTTCTGCGAACTCCTTGAGAAGCGAAGCGGTTTCGGCGAACGCGTCCATTTTCACTTCGGGCTGCAGCGGGACCAGCAGCCGGCCATGCTGGACGGCGCATTCGCGGGCCTCAGCGCCGCCTCGCACGTGTATACCTGTGGACCCCAGGGGTTCATGGAGCGTGTACGGGACAGCGCCACTGCGGTGATTCCCGAGGACAACGTACATATCGAGCACTTCCAGGCCGGCGAGCCCGCGGAAACAGCCGGCGATACCCCCTTTGAGGTGGAACTCGACGACGAGGTTTACGAGGTCCCCGTTGGTCAGTCCATCGTGCAAGTCCTCGCCAACAACGGCGTCGAAGTGGACACATCCTGTCAGGAAGGGATCTGCGGGACATGCATCATGGGCGTCCTGAAAGGCGAACCGGACCACCGGGACCAGTGCATGTCCAACAGCGAAAAGAAAGCCAACGAACAGATCGCGGCTTGCGTTTCCCGGTCAAAATCCCCCAGGCTGGTTCTCGAGCTGTTCTGAAAGCAGGAGTTCCGACTTTCGCAGAGGAGCCCCGTGTTCGATCTATCCAGATCGGCCACGGGGCTCCTTCGTTCGTTCAGACCCCACGAGGCCCGGCTTCGACCTCAGGCGACCCTGACGTTGTTTTGCAGAATGTCCCTCACCAGTGTGGCGATACTGTCCGCGCCGGTCTTCGCCTTGATTCGGGTGCGGTGGACATCAATGGTCTTCACGCTGGTCCCCAACTTCCTAGCGATATTCTGGCTCGGCAGGCCGTCGATAACGAGGGCAAGAATCTCCCGTTCGCGAGGCGTCAGGCCGGCGATCCGTTGCTCGATTTCCCGCCGGCCGCGGTCGGATTCAAAGCGTGCGCGGGCGAGTTCAAGTGTCTCCTGGACAACGTCGAGCATTAGCTGGGGATCGTACGGTTTTTCCAGGAAATTGACGGCTCCCTGGCGCAGGGCCTTCACAGACATCCTGATGTCGCCGTGGGCGGAAACAAAAATGATAGGTATCGGCGAAGCGATCTGGTTAAGGGTCTCTTGCAGTTGAAACCCGCCGGCCCTCGGCATCCGGACATCCAGGACCAGGCAGGAGGGAAGGTCCGGGTCGTACTCAGCCAGGAACGACGCTACGTCATAGAAGCTACGGGACTGGATGCTGACGGATTCAAGCAACCAGGCCAATGAGGCGCACAGCTCCTGGTCGTCGTCGATGATGTAAACGAGGGCTTCTGGTGAATCCATGTGGGGACCTTGCACTGCCTGGGGTGTAGTAGGGGGAAACTCGACGGTATCGAGTCCACGGCATGGCCGTCAATCATTGACACACTGATATGTAGGTCTGGTTGTCAAGAGTGCATGGATGAGCGGCTCCTGGGTTTTGTTCCGGAGGCCGCTCATCGTGTACCGGCCGGTTGTGGTGTTGTGCGGGCGAGTCGTTTTTCCGACTGCAGTGTCAGGCTGACATTCGCGGGT
>NZ_JBFRHB010000037.1:0-41214 GCF_052115645.1 Arthrobacter sp. 2MCAF14
CCACCAGGACTACTACGAACGACACCGAGGAAGATTCCGCCAACGACCCACCACACCGGCCCCCGCCACACACGCCGGGATCAACCTCCCCCAGACCAAAACACCCCAAAAACCAGCCCAGTGACTCCACACAGCTTGACAACTTTCGCTTTTTCCCGGACGCTCGCTCAGATATGCGGGCTTTTTCCCGAACGCTCGCTCAGATATGTCGGGGTTTTCCCGAACGCTCGCTCACCCTCCTTCACATGATGTGGAGGAGGGTGAGCGCTTTGGGCTGTAAAAGTAAGCGAGCGTCAACTAGTTGCCGAGTTCTTCCGACGCCGTCCGTCCGGCCGCTTGGACGCGCCGTAGGAAGTCTGTAATGACGGCGATTTCAGCGTCGTCGTAGTCTGCACAGATGGTGTCCATGAGGCTGTTCATTCCTGAGTAGAGGCGGAACATCTCGGCGTTTCTATCGGGCAGAATCCGGATCACCACGGCGCGCCGGTCGGATGGGTCGCGATCCCGGACAATCCAGCCTCCGCGTTCAAGCCGGTCGAGGATTCCGGTCATGGTGGCTGGGTGCAGGCCGGCGTGTTTGGCCAACATGCTCGGGCTGAGCGGCCCCCGGCTCGAGATCAGGTCAAGACAATCAAGGTCAACATCCTTTAGCTCGGCTTGGGTGCCGACCTGGTGATTGAGCACGGATAGTTGCACGCGTACGCTGCGAAGCTCGCCTTTGAGCGCAGCAACAGCACGCCGCCGAAGGCGAGGGGTCGCGGCCTCTTGATTTGATATGGAACTCATATGATATCGTTTCTTTATTGTATGGTTTTCCTAGAATAAGACTACCGGAGCCCGCATCACATGAAGATCGCAGTATTCGGGGCAAATGGCCCCACCGGAAGGATTCTCACCGCACAAACGCTCGACGCCGGACACATCGTCACCGCTGTCACGCGCAGGCCGCACGACTTCCCGCTATCCGCTCCCGGCCTGAGTGTTGTCGGCGCCGATGCCTACAACTTCGCGGACGTAAGTGCCGTCGTTGAAGGAAAGGATGCGGTTCTCTCAACCCTCGGTGTTCCATACAGCCGCCAGCCGATCACGGTCTATTCCGTGGGCACGGGGAACATCATCCGGGCAATGGGCAACCACGGCGTCCGTCGGCTGGTCTGCGTGAGCTCCAGCGCCACTGACATCTCGGCCGGCCCGCATGGCGGGTTCCTCTTCGAGAAAGTGCTGCAGCCCCTCGTTACCAAGCTGCTGGGTAAGACACTGTACGAGGACATGCGGCGGATGGAGTCCGCCGTCGCCGCGAGCGGCCTGGACTGGACAATCATGCGGCCCTCCGGTCTTTTCGAGACCGAATCCGTCACCGAATACAAGATGGCCGTTGACTACATAAACGGCACTTTCACGTCGCGGGCCGACCTTGCGGACTCCATGCTGTGGCAACTCACTTCGGACGAGTTCGTGCGCAAGAACGTCGCGGTTGCAACCTTTTCGCAGAAGCCGAGCCTCGTCCAGCTCCTTTTGCGCGAGGCCAACAGCAAGAAGGCCGCGCCGGATAGCGTCCCTGAGGGCAACCGGTCGTGAACCTCGGTGGGAAAGCCGATACCCTCCTTCACATGATGACGTGAAGGAGGGTTTCGGGTTTCGCCGCTATATGTGAGCGGGCGTTACGTCGAAAAGGCTCCTTTGTGAGCGAGCGTCGGAAGAATGGCCGCTATATGTGAGCGGGCGTCCTAGCGGGCGGCGGTTTCGACAGCGGTCGTCTCGGTTTCGGCCATGGCTTTCCACTCGGCCACCCGGGCCTGGTGCAGCGGCGACTTCCGGACCAAGGCGTAGGCCACGGCGAGGACCGCGAACCAGATGGGCGTTACGAGCAGAGCCGTGAGGGTGTCCGGCTGCGTCGTCAGGGCCCAGACCAGGAACGCGAAGAAGGCGAAGACCACCCACACCATGGCGATGCCGCCGGGCATCTTGAACGTCGAAGCTTCGTGCAGCAGGGGCCGGCGCTTCCGGAAGACAAGGTAGCTGGCCAGGATGATGGACCAGACGAACATGAAGCAGACGGCGGACACGGTGGTGACCATGTCGAAGGCTGCTCCGATGTCCTTGCCCGCATAGAGCAGGGTGACACCGCCAAGGAGGAGCACGCAGGACAGGAACAGCGCGTTCTGCGGAACTTTCCGGCTGGAGAGGCGGCCGAACATCTTGGGGGCATCGCCGTCGTTCGCCAGACCGAACACCATGCGCGACGTCGAGTAGATACCCGAGTTGGCAGACGACATGGCGGAGGTCAGGACCACAAGGTTCACCACGGTTGCAGCGATACCCAGGCCGGCCAGGGAGAACATGGCGATGAACGGGCTGTGGCCGGCCTTGAACTCGGTCCACGGGATGACGGACATCAGGATGATGAGCGCGCCGACGTAGAACAGCATGACGCGGACCGGGATGGCGTTGATGGCGCGGGGCAGGTTGTGCTCCGGGTTCTTTGTCTCGGCCGCGGCTGTGCCTACCAGTTCGATGCCCACGAAGGCGAAGACCGCGATCTGGAAGCCGGCAACGAAGCCCATGAATTCCTTGGGGAAGAAGCCGCCGTGGCTCCAGAGATTGGTCAAGCTCGCGGCTCCGGCGTCTGACTTGAAGCCGGTGGAGATCATCACGATGCCCACGATAATCAAAGCGGCGATGGCAACGATCTTGATGAGGGCGAACCAGAATTCAGTCTCGCCGAAAGCCTTCACCGTGGGGAGGTTCAGGAGGAGCAGGATGGCGATGGTCGCGAGGCCCGGAATCCAGAGGGGCACCCCCGGCCAGAGCTCATTGGCGTAGCCCGCGATGGCGATGACATCGGCCACCCCTGTTACTACCCAGCAGAACCAGTAGGTCCAGCCGGTGAAGAAGCCTGCCCATGGACCAAGGAGGTCGCCGGCGAAGTCGCTGAAGGACTTGTAGTTCAGGTTGGACAGCAGGAGCTGGCCCATGGCGCGCATGACGAAGAACAACATGAAGCCGATGATCATGTACACGAAGATCACCGACGGCCCGGCGACGGAGATGGTCTTTCCGGAGCCCATGAACAGGCCTGTGCCGATGGCGCCGCCGATGGCAAGCAATTGGATGTGGCGGTTGCTCAGTGAGCGCGCCAGATGCGGCTCGCTGTCTTTGCTGGAGGCAGTGCGTTGCCCTGTTGTTGTCTGGTGAGACATATCTGCATCCTTCGGGTGATTCGCCGCATGGTGACGTGGCTAACAAATCTGCTAGTCCAAACTAACTCGAACCATCCGAGAATTTGTGATTGATCGTTTCACCCAGAATTCATGAACGCTCGTAAAACGAAGCCGCCAGCTTGTGTCAGGCTGGTGCTATGAGTCACATAAATCCAGGCGTGAAGCCGCTGTTGAGCATGGTTCTGGACGAGGGAGTCTTCACGCTCCGCCGGGCCCACTGGGAGGACTTGCCCGCCATTCTGAGATTGCTCGCCGCGGATCAGTTGGGCAGTTCCCGCGAAAACGCCGAGGACGTCGGCCCCTATCTGCAGGCGTTTCAGCAGATCAGCGAGGATCCGGCCCAACTGTTGGTGGTTGGCCACTTGAACGGCGCTTGCGTCGCAACTTTCCAGCTGAGTTTCATCCCGGGCTTGGCCCGGAAGGGCTCGCTGCGTTGCCAGATCGAGGCCGTGCGCGTCGCCGCAGAGTTGCGGGACCATGGCGTCGGTGCGGCAATGATGCAATGGGCCATCGAAGAGGCGCGGAACCGGGGCTGCACCCTGGTCCAGCTCACGAGCGACAAGTCCCGCAAGGACGCCCATCGCTTCTATGAGCGCCTGGGCTTCGTAGCCAGTCACGAGGGAATGAAGCTGGCCCTGTAGCCAGAGGCGCCCGGCGGACCATGCACCCCTTGATATTTAGGCATCCTAACTGTTAGGATGCCTAAATATGAACACTAATCCGGCTGACGACGCGCTCCTCGCCCTCGCCCAATCATTCCGGGAAGCTTTGCGGCAGAGCGTCTACGTGATGCGCCGCCTCGATTCCGAGGAGCAACTCAGCTCGGCCCAGCTTGGCGTCCTCAAGATGGCGCTCGACGGCGGTGCCCGCGTCGGGGGGATCGCCCGGAACCTTGGGGTCAAGGTCCCCAGCGCCACGGAGCAGATCATCAAGCTTGAGCGCGCGGGCTTGGTCAAACGCGAAGCAGATCCGGACGACTCCCGTGCCGTCCGCGTCGCCGCGACCGCGGCAGGACGTGCCGCCGTCGAGAATGCAGACCGCCGCCGCAACGAATTCATCGCCGGGATTCTCGGATCGCTGAGCCAGTCGGAACGCGACGCCGTCGAAGCCGCCCTTCCGGTGTTCGACAAGATCAATCACTCAGTCCAGAACTGAACTGTCCAGAACTGAACAACCCAAAACTAGGAGAGCAGTCCATGAAAGGCCAGCTCGCAGACCAACTGCAGCCAGCGGAAGAAACCCTCGAGGCCGAGAAGGCCTCGTTCCTCAAGCAGCCCAAGGCTGTATGGGCCACGGCGATTGCCGCCGTCTTCGCCTTCATGGGTATCGGCCTGGTGGACCCGATCCTGCCAGCCATCGCCAAGAACCTCCAGGCCAGCCCCAGCCAAGTGTCGCTGCTCTTCACGAGCTACTTCCTGGTGACCGCCGTCGCGATGCTCGTGACCGGCTTCGTCTCTTCGCGGATCGGTGGCAAGAAGACGCTCATGATCGGCCTGGCCCTGATTGTCGTGTTCGCCTCGTTGTCAGGCATGTCCGGAAGCGTGGGTGAGCTGGTCGGATTCCGCGCGGGTTGGGGACTTGGCAACGCCCTCTTCGTGGCCACCGCGCTTGCCGTGATTGTCGGCGTCGCGAGCGGCGGAACCGGAACTGCGATCATTCTCTACGAAGCCGCCCTTGGCCTGGGCATTTCCCTCGGCCCGTTGCTCGGCGCGCTTCTCGGCGGCTGGCAGTGGCGCGCACCGTTCTTCGGCACCGCGGTCCTCATGGCCATTTCCTTCATCGCCTTGCTGGCCCTGCTGCCTAAGACCCCGACGCCAGCCACGAAGGCCCGTTTGCGTGACCCGCTCCTTGCCTTGGGCCACAAAGGCCTTCGCACCACCGCGGCCAGCGCCCTGTTCTACAACTATGGCTTCTTCACGATCCTGGCCTTCACGCCCTTCATCCTCGGGATGGACGCCTACGGTATCGGCTCCGTGTTCTTTGGTTGGGGCGTGGCCGTGGCCGTGTTCTCGGTCTTCGTGGCACCCGTGCTGCAGCGTCGATTCGGCACCACCAACGTCCTGGTCGGCACCCTCGGGGCCCTTTTGCTGGACCTCGTCGGGCTGGGACTGGCCGCGGGGCACTCGGTGACTGCCGTCGTCGTGCTCGTCATTGTGGCGGGCGCACTGCTGGGCATCAACAACACGCTCTACACCGAACTGGCCATGGAAGTCTCCGATTCGCCGCGTCCCGTGGCTTCGGCCGGTTACAACTTTGTGCGGTGGATGGGCGGCGCGCTGGCTCCGTTTGTCGCGGCACAACTGGGTGAGCACTTCGGCCCGCAGGTCCCGTTCTTCGCCGCGGCCCTTGCCCTCGCGTTCGCAATCCTCGTGGCCGCCGGCGGCCGCCGCTACCTGAAGTCACACGAACCGCACCTCGTGTAGGAGGGCCCAACTGACTCGCAGTTGTTGTCGTTATGAGGGCTCAAAACGACAACAACTGCTAGTTACTTGGGTGAGGCTACTTCGGTTCGGTGATCGCGAGCTCCGCAGGCTTGGAGCCTTTCGGGACAAACAAGGTGTCGGCCTGCTCAAGGGACATGCCATTGGTTTCCGGCACCTTGAACATGACGAAGAAGAACGACGCCGCGGCGAACAGCGCGTACATGCCGTAAGTCAGCGGCAGCGAACCGGCTGCCATGATGGGGAAGCTCAAGGTGATGGCGAAGTTGGCGATCCACTGGGCTGCGGCGGCCAGCCCGAGCGCGCGGGCACGGATCCGTGAGGGGAAGATCTCGCCCAGGAGCACCCACACCAACGGTCCCCATGAAGCGCCGAAGCTCACTACGAACACGTTGGCGGCCACCAGGGCCACCGGACCCCAAGCGCCGGTCAAGGACACCGAAGAACCCGTCCCGCTGGCGGAGGAAAAGGCCAGCGCCATGGCACCCAGGGACACAGCCATGCCGATGGAGCCCGTCAGCAGGATAGGCCGGCGCCCGATGCGGTCCACGAGGGCGATGGCGACGAGGGTGACCAGGATGTTGGTGATGGAGGTTGCCACCGAGATGGCCAGGGAGTCTTGCTCGTGGAAGCCGACTGCTTTCCACAGCGTGGTGGAGTAGTAGAAGATCACGTTGATGCCCACGAATTGCTGCAGCACCGACAGGATGATGCCGATCCACACCACGGGCTGCAGGCCGAACGCCTTGCCGCGGAGCGAGCCCTTCTTGGTGGAGAGCTCGTCCTGTTTGATGGAGTCACGTATTTCACGGATGTGGCGTTCGGTATCGTCGCCGGGCATCAGGGTGTCGAAGATTTTGCGCGCCGTGTCTTCCTTGCCGTTGAGGACCAGGAAGTGCGGCGACTCAGGCAACCGGAACGCGATCAGGCCGTAGACCGCGGCAGGCACGGCGCACGCGATGAACATCCAGCGCCAGGCCTCAATTCCGAGCCACAGCGCATGGTGGGCGCTTCCCGCGGACGTTGCCAGGACGGCGTCGGACAGCAGGGCCGCGAAAATACCGGTGGTGATCGCCAACTGCTGCAGCGACCCGAGCCGGCCGCGGACCTGGCGCGGTGAGATTTCCGAGATGTACGCCGGCGCGATCACCGACGCGAGGCCGATGCCCAGGCCGCCGACCAAGCGCCAGAAAACCAAATCCCAGATGCTGAAAGCAAAGCCGGTCCCGATGGAGCTGACCAGGAAGAGGGCGGCACCCAGCTTCATGGCGGGGATGCGGCCGTAGCGGTCGGCCACCTTGCCCGCGAGATACGCCCCAGCCGCGCAGCCGAGCAACGCGACCGCCACAGCGAAGCCCGTGACGGCTTCGCTCAGCATGAATTCGTCTTTCATCGCATCGACGGCGCCGTTGACCACGGAGGAATCGAAGCCGAAGAGGAAACCGCCCACAGCTCCGGCAACGGCCAGGCCAATTACCTTGCGTGGGACGCCGGAACGGCTGTCGGAGCTGGAATTGGGCATGGCTCTCCCTTGAGGAAATGTAGTGGATTGTGCGGCGCGGTCGTCGTCGGCAGCTGGTTCCGACGGGGACGCCGGTGCACTCGCGCTACACAGTGTGGCACGGTGCCAGCGTGACTTCCAGTCAACGCTGCCAGCCAGAACGCGGCCAGCCACACCGGACGTGTCACGCCACGCAAACTTTCGCGCCGCCGTCGGGCACTCCACCGCGCGAACACTGGAAACGACAACGGCAGGCAGTCCAAAAGACTGCCTGCCGTGACGCGGTTCGAGATATTAGTGGGCGGAAACGGATTCCTTCGCCGCCGCCTTCGGATCCGTCAGTTTCTTGTTCGGCAGGGCGAAGCTGATGAGGAACGCGAGGCCGGTCAGCGCCGCGGCAGTCAGCATCACGGTGTCGATCGACTGCGCGAAGCCTTCAACGATAGGCCGCGTGAGCGCCGGGTTGGCGTGGTGCAGCCAGCTGGTGTCGTTCAGCGAATCGTTTGTGGCGCCGTTCTTGAAGAAGTCGTATAGCTTGGCGTTGGCGGGATCCGCGGCCACTGCAGGATCCTTGAGCACCTTGAGGTAGTCCGCGCTGCCCATGGCATCCTTCATGCCCGAGGCGATCTTGTCAGCGGCGAGGCTGAAGAGCATCGAGATGAACACCGCGGTACCCACGGCGCCGCCCATCGAACGGAAGAATGCCGCGGTGGACGTGCCCACGCCCATGTCCTTCGGCGGTACGGAGACCTGCATCGCCAAAGTGAGCGGCTGCATGCAGAAGCCCAGGCCCATGCCGAAGAATACGGCGATCAGGCCGGGAACCCAGAGGCCGGTGTCGACGCCGAGGGACAGGCCCATGACGATTGCGGCGGCGGTCAGGATGCCCGTACCGAGGATCGGGAAGATCCGGAAAACGCCCGACGCCGAGATGGTCCGTCCCGCTGTAATGGAACCGAAGAGGATGCCCACCGTGAAGGTGATCATCATGAGGCCTGCTTCGGTGGGGGTGAGGCCCTTGACCAGCTGCAGGTACATCGGGAGCATCGCGATAGCCCCGAACATGCCGATACCGATGATGAAGTTCAGCAGGGAAGACAAGCCGAAGGTGATGTTCCTGAAGAGCCGGAGGGGGATCAGCGCGTAGTCGCCGGCGCGCCGCTCAACCAGCAGGAACACAATGATGCCGATGACGCCAAGCCCGTAGCAGATCCAAGAGTTTCCGGAAGTCCAGCCCCAGCTGCGTCCTTGTTCGGCCACAAGCAGCAGCGGGACGATTGCCAGCGTGATGGCTCCAGCGCCCCAGTAGTCGATCTTCTGCTTGACGTGCTTCGCGGGCAGGTGCAGGTAGAAGAACACCACGGCCAGTGCGGCCAGGCCTATGGGCAGGTTGATGAAGAAGACCCAGCGCCAGCCGTCGAAGCCAAGGATGTTGGCCGAGCCTGCGAAAGCACCGCCGACCACGGGACCGAGGACCGAGGAAACGCCAAAGACGGACATGAAGTAGCCCTGGTACTTGGCACGATCCTTCAGGGCAACAATGTCGCCGATGATCGTCAATGCGAGGGCCAGCAGACCGCCGGCGCCCATACCCTGGATGCCGCGGGCGACGGCGAGCTCGGTCATGGAGTGCACGGAACCGGCGTACAGGGAACCGGCGAGGAAGATCAGGATCGCGGCCAGGTACAGCGGGCGGCGGCCGAAGATGTCGCTGAGCTTGCCGTACAGCGGGGTGGTCACCGTGGAGGTGATGAGGTAGGCCGTAGTGGCCCACGCCTGCAGGGACAGGCCGTCCAAGTCGTTGGCGATGGTGTAAATGGACGTGGACACGATGGTCTGGTCCAGGGAGGACAGGAACATGCCGAGCATGAGGCCCACCATGACGGTGAGCGTCTGACGGTGTGTCAGGACCTCTCCGGCGGCCCGCACAGGCGTGGCGTTGGACATTGCTTCTCCAAAGGTGGATGAAAAGGGGGACTAAGCAGGATAGTTGCTTTCAGTAACTATCCTAATCGCTCCTGTATTCCCTGTCCTACCCGATTGGCGAGAAATATGTCACCGCTCCACGAGAATCCCGTCAGGATCGCAGTAGATCAGGTTCCCGGGTTCGATGTGCACTCCGTCAATCACCAGGGGGATGTCCACTTCGCCACGGCCCACTTTGGAGCTCTTCTTGGGATTGCTCCCAAGGGCTTTGACGCCCAAAGGCAGCTTCGCGATCGCCACGCGATCGCGGATCGCCCCATTGATCACGGCGCCGGCCCAGCCGTTCGCGACGGCGCTCTCGGCGATCATGTCCCCCATGAGGGCTGTGCGCAGCGAGCCGTAGCCGTCCACCACCAGCACGGCGCCTTCGCCGGGGGTCGCCAGAATCGTCTTCACCAAGGCATTGTCCTCAAAGCACTTGATGGTGCGAACGGGGCCGCTGAAGTGGGAAACCCCGCCGAGGTCCTGGAACTGCAGTGATATCGACTCAAGATCCTCGGCACGTTCGTCGTAGAGATCGGCGGTGTTGATGGGGTTCGCTGGGCTGTTCATCGTTGATCCTCCTCGGTCCGTTGGAGTTACCCTAACGCGTGGGGCCTTGCCTTTCGGGTCCTGGACGGGGCAGTTGTCCACATACGCGGATTTATGACCGCCGGACGGACTCCCTCGGCGCTAGGCTGAATTCACACGTCCAGATGCTAGGGGAGCACAGTCATGAGCCTGTCCGATCTGCCCGGTTCACTGCCTGAAAGACCGGTGACGGATCCTGCTCTCGATCCTGCGTCAACTCAAGGCCCGACGACGGCGCTCGCCGAGCCCGTGGACCGCGTCCGATCGCTGTGGGTCACCGGAGTGGTGCTCGTCAATGTTGGCATCAACGCTGCCTTCTTCGGTCCTATCCAGGTGTTGCTCGGCCAGCAGGCCATCCATTTTGACGAAGGCCAGAAGGAAGCCATCCTTGCGCTTGTCACGGCATGCGGTGCTGCGGTATCGATGGTCGCGAATCCCTTGTTCGGTGCATTCAGCGACCGCACCGCGTCCCGCCTTGGACGACGTGTTCCGTGGGTGCTTTTCGGCGCCATCCTGGGTGCCGCAGCTTTGGTGGCCCTGGCGGGAGCTCCCAATGTGGCGGTCATGACTATTCTGTGGTGCCTTGTCCAGGCCGGCTGTAACGGAGCCTATGCGGCCATCACAGCGGCTATCCCGGATCGAGTACCAGTGCCGCAGCGCGGCGCGGTCGGCGGCCTTGCGGCCATGGGCCAGACCGTGGGCATTCTCGCGGGCGCGGTGATCGCGTCCGTGGTTTCCGGGAACTTTGCCCTCGGCTACATCGTGTGCGCTGTTGCGCTGCTGGCCGGCGTCGTGCTCTATCTTTTCAAGAATGCCGACGTGCCCCTCGTTCGGGAGGCCAGGCCACCGTTCAGACTCTGGACATTCGTCAAGGGCTTTTGGATCTCGCCCGTTAAATATCCGGACTTCGCGTGGGCCTGGCTGACGAGGTTTCTGGTCAATGTCGGCAACCACCTGGTCACGTTGTACTTGCTCTTTTTCCTCAAGGATGCCGTGCATCTCGAGGAAACGCAGGGGATCAAGCCTGAGTTCGGGGTCCTCGTCCTGACAGGCCTCTATGCCGTCATGGTGATCATCACCAGCGTGGTGGGCGGTGCCATCAGCGACCGCATGGGCAAACGCAAACCGCTCGTCATTGTCTCGTCCGTCGTCATTTCTATAGCTGCTTTGATCCTCGCGTTCGAACCCACGTGGACAGGGGCCATTGCGGGTGCCGTGGTGCTTGGCGTGGGCTTCGGTGCGTATCTGGCGGTCGACTTCGCCCTCATTACCCAAGTGCTGCCTGCGGCCTTGGACCGGGGCAGGGACCTTGGGATCATCAACGTGGCCAACTCTTTGCCGCAAGTGATTGCGCCGGCGATTGCCTCCATTTTCGTTGTGTTCTGGGGTGGCTACGTCTCGCTTTATGTGGCCGCGGCTGCCATCGGCCTGCTGGGGGCGGTATTCGTGGTGAAGATCAAGGGCGTCGCGTAGCCCTGGGAATCGGTTCTCAGGGAACTGACAACTTGCTGCCGTATCATTGTCAGGACGCGCTCGGTCTATGGGGGGCCGCGCAATCTCCCCGAACGAAGCCCAAACCAACAGAACGCCGGAAATGTCCGAACCGAACTCCTTGGAACCGTATTCGCTGGATCTGGCCGCGGGGTTGCCCCAAATGGCGGCCGCTCCCACCACGCCGAGACAGCTATTGCGCTACGCCCGGATACTGAAGACTGCCGCGGGATTCGCCCAGCGGCAGTTCGATACCGTGAGCCTTTCGGACGTATCCACCAGAGCCCATGTTCCGCTTGGGACGCTCTACCGATACTTTCCGTCCACGGTCCATCTGATGCTTGCGGTCTACCGGCAGCAACTGCGGGAGCTCAACGGCTCAAAGCCGGCGTCTTCGAGGTGCAGCCAGCAAGAGCTCACCGGTCTCGGGATGGAGATTTTCCATATGCGGGTCATGCAGCCCGCCGTCGAACACTGTCTGTCCCGCACATGGGATACCCGCGATGGTGACATCCCCGTGCTCTTGCGCGATATCGAGGCGCTCTCCGCCGAGATGGTCGGGGCTGCGATCGGCGACGCCGGGAGGGCCAGGATCCTGCTCCACGTCATAAGTGGTCTGGTCCAGTCCGTCAACTGCCGCCGGATCTCACTTTTCGACGCAGAGAAGGACCTCAAGAACGCCTGCAAGTTGATTGCGGACGCGTAGCTTTTCCGGGAATCACCGTAATTGGTCTAGACCACTACGACCAAAAGTATGAGTTTATGGCTGGATGTCTCTAGTCTTCCTATCAGGCCCCTGTCTACGAAGACAGGACCCAAGCGGCTAGCAGCCCATATCCGCAGGAGTTTCACCGCACGGACCAGCCACCCTTGGTCCGGCACCGAAGCCTCTATACCTGCCCGAATTGTGCCGTGGGATCACGGCTAGCCTGAGGAGACAACGACGTGTCCGTCGAGACCATCACCCCTGAACAGAATCTGACTGCCCTGGCGCTGAGCGAAGAGGAAATCTTCACCGCCCACGAAGGCGGCAAGCTCTCCGTTTCCAGCACCGTGCCGCTTTTGAACAAGCGGGACCTTTCCATCGCCTACACCCCCGGCGTCGCCGAGGTGAGCCGCGCGATCCACGCCAACCCGGAGCTTGCACGCACGCACACCTGGGCTCAGCGCCTCGTGGTGGTCGTCAGCGATGGGACCGCGGTCCTCGGCCTGGGCGACATCGGGCCCAGCGCCTCCCTCCCGGTCATGGAAGGAAAGTCCGCGCTCTTCAAGGCATTCGGCGATCTGGACTCCATCCCCTTGGTCCTCAACACCACCAACGTGGACGAAATCATCGAGACCCTGGTCCGCCTGCGTCCGAGTTTCGGCGCGGTCAACCTCGAAGACATCTCCGCGCCCCGCTGCTTCGAACTCGAAGAGCGTCTCATCGAAGCCCTCGACTGTCCCGTCATGCACGATGACCAGCACGGCACCGCCGTCGTGGTTCTCGCAGCGTTGACGAACGCCGCCAAGGTGACCGGCCGCGAACTTGAGGGACTGAAAGTTGTGGTCTCCGGCGCGGGCGCCGCGGGCATCGCCGTCTCCGAGATCCTGCTGACCGCGGGCGTCAAGGACGTCGTTCTTCTGGATTCCAAGGGGATCATTAACTCCGAGCGCGCCGACTTGGTGGCCGATTCGGGCAGCGTCAAGGCCCGCTTCGCCCAGCGAACCAACCCCCGCGCCCTTTCCGGCGGACCCGCGGAGGCCCTGCAAGGCGCTGACGTGTTCATCGGCGTTTCCTCGTCCAAGCTGGCCGAGGAACACTTGAAGCTCATGAACGACAATTCGATCGTGTTCGCCCTGTCCAACCCGGACCCGGAAGTCCTGCCCGAGGTTGCCGTCAAGTACGCGGCCGTCGTGGCCACGGGCCGCAGCGACTTCCCGAACCAGATCAACAACGTCCTGGCCTTCCCCGGAATTTTCCGCGGAGCCTTGGACGCCGGTGCACGCCGCATCACTCCGGCCATGAAGATTGCCGCGGCCCGTGCGATCGCCGCACTGGCCGAGGACGAACTCTCCGCCGATTACATCGTGCCCAGCCCCCTGGATCCCCGTGTTGCTCCGGCGGTCACGGCGGCGGTTGCCGCTGCGGCCGAATAAGGCCGCGCACCCAACCCGAATAGCCGACGACGGCGACGCTCCCGTGCTGGGGAGCGTCGCCGTCGTTTTTTTGTTCCGAGGTTCGGGATATGTGAGCGAGGGTTTGGGATTTGGGCCTGATATGTGAGGGAGGGTTTGGGATTTGGCCGGGATATGTGAGCGGGCGTTTGGGGACGACAAACGCTCGCTCACTTATGCCGGCCCTTTTGGCAAACGCTCGCTCACATCTGACGCCCTTTTGGCAAACCCTCGCTCACCTCTCGCGTTGGCTCGAAGGATGAATCGGCTGGCTTCCGGGTGGAGATCGGACGCTGGAGGGCAGAATCGGCGTCGCCGGTCCTTAGCCGTGGATAGGGTGGCTGACATGGAACAGACACTGAAATTTGCACGGCATTGGGGCGCCCCCGCGGCGGCCGTCATTTTCTTCACGCTGTGGTGCACGGCGGAAGCAGGGAGGATGGGGCCGTGGCCGGGGCTGAACTATTGGCCAGGGACCTGGATGCTGGTTCTAATGACCTTGGCGATAGCTACGGCGGTGTGGAAGCCCTATATGTCACTCGGGCTCGCGGCGATCCTTTTGCTCGGTCAGTTGACTTATTTCATCCGTCCGCCGTTGTCCAATCATTGGGCAATCTACATCGGTTCGTTCGTTGCGCTGGCGTTTATTCTGTGGACCGGATCCGGCAGGCAGCGGGTCATCGCTGGAGTCGCCAACGTCGTGTTCACGGCCGTCATAACCTTTTTGATGCTGTCATGGCGTTACGGCTATGGGGTTGGTTGGTTCAGGCCAATATATGCGGGTGACCGGGGCGCCCTTAGCTACTATGGCTGGCAGCTCTTCTCGTTCCTTTTCCTCATCGGAGCCGGTTGCGCCGCAGCGGGCGTCGCCCTGCGCCTTTACGAAGAACGCGGAAGTCTCTTCAAAGCCCGGGTCCTCGCCCAAGCAAACCTCAAGGAGACCGAGGTCGAGCTCGTCGTGGAGCAGGAGCGCACGCGGATCGCCCGTGACCTCCACGACGTCTTGGCGCACTCGCTCGCAGTGATCGCCGCGCAGGCTGATGGCACCCGTTATCTCAGTCAGGACCAACCCAAGGCAGTGCTCGACGCCTTGGAGAACATCGCGGTATCCGCCCGCCATGCCCTCGTGGACGCCCAGCGCGTCATTGAAGGAGTGCGCGACGACGGCCTGGTGGCCCCGCAGCCCCGGCTCACCGACGTCGGGCCTCTTGTCGAGCGGATGCGTCAGGGGAGCCTCAAGGTCCAGCAGAGCGAAACCGGAACCCCGGTGGACCTTGGCGCGGGCCAGCAACTCGCAGTTTTCCGGATTGTCCAGGAGTGCCTCACGAACGCGCTCAAGCACGGTGGACGCGGCACGGCCGTGCGACTTCACTTCGACTGGAGCGGCCCAGGGTTGACCATGCACGTTGCGTCGGAATTGCCGGCGTCCGTTTCGATTGGGGGGACGGACGACGGCGGTGCCGCACGGCGCGTGGGGCGCGGAATCCCGGGAATGCGTGAGCGTGCGCACCTTGCCGGCGGCTGGCTCAGTTCCGGGCCCGACGGCGAGCAGTTCCGCGTGACGGTCTTCATCCCTTACGGTTCGCGTCCGGCAGCGCTCCTTCCGGAAGGCGGCTCGGAAGAGGAAGCTGTTCCGTCCGCCAAGGGGCTGGAGCGCGAATCGGCGCTGGCTCTCGAAGGCGCCCCGCCGTCGTCGGGCCGTGAGCGAGAAAGCGCTGGACATGGCTGAAACACCCATCACGGTTGCCCTAGTGGACGACCAGCCGCTGTTCCGCTCCGGCATCCGCATGCTGGTGCAGAGCCAAGCGGACATGGACATGGCCTGGGAGGCCGATGACGGCGAACAAGCCGTGGCGCTCGCGGCCAAGCAGCGGCCGGACGTCATGTTGATGGACCTCAGGATGCCGGTGCTGGATGGAGTCGAGGCCACGCGGCGCATCACGGAGGAAGCCGATGCGGCAGGAGTGGACAAGCCCAAGATCATCGCCTTGACCACCTTCAACAGGGACCAAGCCGTGGTTGAAGCCGTGCAGGCAGGCGCCAGTGGCTACCTCCTCAAGAGCGCCGAGCCCGAATTCCTGCTGGCTGCCATCCGAACCGTGTATTCGGGATACTCGGTGATCGCGCCCGGTTCGGTTCACGAACTCTTCCAGCACGCGGCCAGGACGGTGCCGGTGGCCGGGCCGGACCTTGCCGTGATGGACGAGCTGTCTCCGCGCGAACGGGATGTGTTCCTCCTGGCAGCCAAAGGCTTGGGAAACGCCGAGATGGCGCAGAGCCTGTTTGTCTCCGAGGCCACAGTGAAATCCCATCTGCGCAGTGTGCTCAGCAAGCTCGGGCTGCGCACCAGGCTTCAACTGGTGGCATTCGCCTACGAACGCAGGCTCCTCGGGTAGGCGCCCCGGACGCAAAGGCGGCGGCCGCCCCGAAAAGGGGCGGTCGCCGTCGTGCAACTGCAGAGTGCTGCAGAGTCAGGGGGCGCTACATGGCACGGCCCTTCGACTCCTCCCTTACGTCGCGTCCAAGCCAAATGCCAAGGGCAACCATGACAACACCGAGAACCAGGTGCAGCCAGTCGTCCGCGGCGTTCATGGGCACGAAGTCAGCGCTCATGTTCGACATGGTGATCAGGCCGTAGATCCACAGGACGAGGTAGATTGCGCCGCCACCGATGAGGTAACCGCGCGCCATCCTTCCAGTCCTTGCGAAGTACAGGCCTGCTGCGCCGAACAGCAAATGGACAATATTGTGCAGGACGGATACTTGGAAGACTCCAAGAAGCATGGCGCCCGAGTCATGTCCTGCGAAGGTCATGGCGCCGTAATTGCTGGTGATGCCCGGGATAAATCCCAAGACGCCAACAGCCAGGAAAACCCAGCCCAAACCCAGTGCTGTGTTGTGGAGCGTCAGCCCCATAGCGTGGTGCTGCGCGGGGTGTGAAGCAGTGGTCATAGCTCCTCCCGATCACGATTTCCATCGGCCCTTCAAATGGAGGGCCGTATCGCGGCAAGGAGTCGGAACCCTGCCGACGAGGATATCTTACTCCCGAAAACCCCGGAAATAGAGGGGAGCGGTGGGACAAAGCGCAGCTAGCATGGTTCTGTGATGCCCAATTCTGCGACGCTTTATCCTGCGATGGCAGGGCAACCGTGAGTGAGCCATCGGCTCCCGGAGTCAGCGGAGCGATTTTCTGCGACAGCAGGGACATCACACCGTTCCGGAATGGACATGTCCGCACATCGGTGGGCGGACTGGCTGAGGGCTTGAGTAGTGCGATTTGGGGCGTCCTGACAGGAAAAACGGCTGGCCGGATCGACGTCGCCGGGGATGCTCCCAGGCTCAAACGCCTGTCCGGTAAGACCGCCAAATCGGTGTACGACTCCGTATTTACCAGCACGGAACCAGACCGGCTCATCACCCTGGCGCGCACCTACCCCGGTTGGGCAGGCCTGTGCTACGTGATCGCCGGGCTGCTTGTGTACAAACACGGCGGATATCTCCGGGCGTCAGAGCTGCTGCAGCGGGGCTTGTCCATTCGGATCGACGACGCCGCCAGTCAGTTTTCCGCCAGCTACCTTCGCAGGGTGGTCACGCGGGTCGAGGTAGCGGAGCGGATTGACGTTTCCGTCCTGTTCAGCGAGGAATCCGTGTTCCTTGCCCTCTCGCATTGCTTCCGGGAGACGGGCCAGACGGCGGAGGCCCTGGACATCCTGGCCAGCTTGCCGCCATCGTTGCCCTCTGCCTTGGCCCGCTGCACCGCGGCAGCGGCGCTCGAGCGGCACGCCGACGTCGTCGCCTGGACCGAAGGCCTGCGCAACACGGACGACCTCTCGGCGGCGCTGCTGCTGATACGCGCGCAGTCGCTCAGGATGTTGGGGGAGCGGGAGGCGGCCCAGGCCGCTCTCGTGGAGGTACTGCGGAGGAAGAAGACCAGTTTGGCTTTGCGCAATGACGCGCTCACGGACAGGGCCCTGTCGAAGCTTGAGGTCAGGCGGCGGCCCAACCCGCGGCCGCTCGTTCCGCATGTGGTTGCGCGCCGGGGGCGCAGCAAGCCGGAGGAGGCTGAACTGGATGCGGTCGATGGGATCCGCAAGGACATCGAGGTCCGTCGGATGTGGAACAAGGACTTCGGGGAACCCGGCGACTAGGGCGGCGAGCCGGACGGTCAAGCGCGAAGCGCGCGGACGACTCCCCTAATGGAGAGCCCGGCGGCAGCGACAAGCGGGAGCAGCATCGCCAGGACAACCACTGTGTTCGGCTGGAATGTCACGCGTCCGCCGGCGTTGTGGCCATAGACCCCGACGGGGAGCACGAAACCGCCGCCACCGCCCCCGGCAGCATGGCCTCCATCGCTGCCTCCTCCGAACCCAAAGGACACCAGGGCCACCGGGATCAGTTCTTCGCCGCCGATCTGAAGTGGAGGGCCGTACGCCCTCGATACGCCGACCTTCTTGAAGGCCTCCACGAGAGCTGAAAAGTCATCGGACATGAAGCCGACGATAGGCCGCCCCGCCGAAGAACGCCAGAGATCTCACCTGACGGCCCCGTCACCGGAGCATCGGAAGCAACTGTTCGCCCAGAAGAACAGCCCCGAGCCCCACCATGATGATGCCGCTCGCAAGTGTCACCACGCGTGCAGCGGAAGGCCGGGATTGCAGCAGCTTTCGCGAGGTCAGAGCCACCGCCGTGTAAATGATGCCCGCGAACAGGACGAACGTGAGGCCCAGCACGCCTGACTGCACCGGCACCGGCAACGACGCGTCCGGGCTTACGAATTGCGGTACCAGCGCCAGGAAGAACAGCAGGCCCTTGGGGTTGATGCCGCTTGTGCCCATGCCTTGCAGGAAGGTGCGCAACTGGTTTCGGGACTGCCCGACGGCGTCATCCGCACTGAAGCTCGCACCGCGCCACGAGCGCATGGTGCTCACGCCGAGCCAGAGCAAGTAGGCTGCGCCCGCGATCGTCAGCCAGCCAAGAAGCCCCGGAACGCCCGTCAAAAGGGCCGCGAGTCCGGCCACCAGGAGGGCCGTGTGCAACACGTAGCCGCTGCACAGACCGGCCACAGCGGGGAGAAAGCTGCGCTGCCGCAGGCCTGCGGCAATCGAATATGCCCAATCGACGCCCGGGGTGCACGCGAAGGTGACGGCGACAATGACGAAGGCGATGAAAAGCTGGGGATTCATGGTGGCTCCTGGCTGGCGGTTACACCATGAACTTTATGGAAAATCGGCCCATAAGTGTTCCCATTTTTAGCCAGACTTGCCGGGATCTCGGTAAGATATTTGCGTGATTGATGGAATAGATAGAACTATTTTGCGCCACCTCAAAGAGAATGGCCGAATGACTGCCACCGCGCTCGCCGCCAAGGTGGGATTGACCGTGGCTCCGTGCCATCGGAGGCTGCGGGATCTCGAGGCTTCCGGCGTCATCCGGGGGTACAGGGCAGACATCGATCCGGGTGCGATCGGCCTGGGATTCGAGGCGATAGTCTTCGTGACCCTGCGTCAGGCTGACCGCGCCACGATGTCGGAGTTCGAAGACCGCGTGGCGGCCATTCCGAATATCGTCGAGGCCCAGCGGCTCTTCGGCTCGCCGGACTACCTCCTCCGCGTGATCGCCGCCGATCTCCCGGCCTACCAGCGCTTCTACGACGACCAGCTCTCGGCTCTTCCCGCCGTCGAGCGCCTCAACTCGACGTTGGTGATGAAGAACCTGAAGCCGAACGCTGGGCCGCCGGTCTGAGTTCGGTTGGTGCTTCCTCGCCGCGGGTGTGGTGCCGTGTGTGGCGCCGTGCGGTCTAAACTGGTTCGACGTCCGGGCCCCGTAATTCCCGTTTTGCCATCGGCTTGAGCTTGTAGATGTGCGGAACGCTTCGGGCATCATCGAAAAAATAAGGCAAGCCGGCGATAACCATTCCGGCAACTGCACCCAGCCCGTGGAGACCCGCCTCGTTAAGCTGGGGAACCCCAATCCAGTGAAGTCCGGCTGACCGTAGACCGTCCCGCTCATCCAGGTTATTCAGTTGGTTCGCATCTTGCGTAATGATGGCGTCGAAGTCCTTCTCAGCAAGGCACCCGAACAGGTCGACGTCTTCAATCCCGGCCAGGCTTTCCTGCCCGGGATGTCTGAAAACGTGCGTTCGAAAGAGCTTTGTCAGAGGTTCGATCAACGTCGTGTAGGGCAGATTCTCATCGAGATACAGCTTCAATGTGCTGTCCGTCGTGCCCGCACTGCTGAATCGAAGTCGGCGGCGTCCAAGGCCGCTTGGGTGGTTACCGCAGGATAGTAGTAGTGGGCATCCTCTGGGTCGACGGATCCGTCCCCAAGCAGGAGAGCCACTGTGTCATATCGCAGGCGGGTTCCGGCAATCGTAGGCCAGCCGCCCATTCGACGCTCGCGGACTTCGATGTTTGTCCGGGGGTAGCGGAAATCAACGACATCCTGGCCTTGAAGATTGGTGAACGGAGCGAATACGTCAGCCATGGAAAGGAGTAGGGTCTGCCCGCGGCGTTTGACCAAATCCACGACTTCAGGGCCTTCCCCGTCCACGAGGAAGACCGTTTTGGAATCCGTCACGAGTTGGTAGCTGGATGGATGCTCGGTCAGGTCGTAATCTTCGAGGGTGTTGAGGGCAGTGCGGATCCTTTGGAGGGACAGTTCCTTGCGCAGTCTGACAAAGGTACGAAGCGCAACGATGTCCCGGAACGAATAGAGAGCTCTGGGTTTAGTAGCGATTTCAGGGGCGAGAACAGTCGGCGTCGATCGCCAATGGCGCAGCTGGGCCATTGACGCGCCGCTAAGGACTGATGCTAGCTCAGAGGGGAATGTCATTGAATAGCACCAGCCTTCCGTCCGAGCCAAGCGGATCCGCTTGGGGCTTTTCTCGTGCGGTCTAAATCTAACAGGATTAGGCCAACACTCTGGGGAAGTGGGTCTTTTTGGCGCTCTTTCCATCGGCCAAATCTAGGCTCCTAATTGAGGACGCGCTCCTGACCCCTCACGCCCTCAGCAACCCCGTCGTCCGGTACGGAATCACCTCGCGCAGGAACATGCTGGTGGACGTGCGCACGATTCCGGGGCACAGCCTGATCTCTTCCGAGACCCGGTATAGATCGTCCGGGCTCGTCGCGACCACACGGATGATGAGGTCGGTGTCCCCGGCCGGCGCATGGCATTCAAGCACCTCGGGGATGTTGCGAAGGGCAGCGATCGCCTCGTTCAGCCGGCTCTGATCCAGCTCCGCACTCACCGCCGCCGCAACGCCGCGGCCCAGCGCTGAGGGCAGTACCCGGCTGCTGTTCGGACGCAAAGCGCCCGACGCCGTCATGCGCTCCAGGCGCGACTGGACGGTCCCGCGAGCCAAGCCCAAGCGCTGGGCGAGGACCATGATCGGCACCCGGGGGTCGTCGTCGAGCGCGGCAAGGATGCGCTTGTCTGTTGAATCCAATTCCTGCATCGCTGCCGCTTTCTGCCTAGTTGCCGAAGGTGTGACTGGTCAGAATGTCCAACCGAAGCTATTCTCCCGCACAATCCCTGCCGAGCGGTCCGCCAGCGGGACAAGGTCACCCGCGAGCCATGGTTGCGAATCATTTACATGCCCGTAACGGGAAACCCTTGACGACATGAATTTAAAACGCGAAACTCTTCTCATATGTGATTGACGTCTCAAGACGATCGACGCCCACAGCGCCGGCTCTTGGGAAGAAACCAAAGGCGAAGAAAATGGCAACAACACTCGAACTGACCGTCCGCACCGCATCCTGGACCCGGCCGCCCCGCGAGCTGGTCCGCGCGTTCGAAGCGTTCCCCGTAGCAAACATCGGTGACGCCATGGAGCGGCTCGGAATCGTCGACGGCGGAATCAGCCCGGTCTGGGAAGGCGCCCGCTGCGTCGGCTCGGCCCTGCCCGTCCTCGGTGCCGCGGGAGACAACGCCGCCGTCATCGAAGCGCTGAACTACATCCAGCCCGGTGACGTGGTGGTGATCAACGGCTTCGGCCACGAACACCGCGCCTTGGTGGGCGAGCAGCTGTCCCAGCGCTTCGAAGCCGCCGGCGCCACCGGAGCCGTCATTGACGGCTACATCCGCGACCGCGCCACCATCACCGAAATCAAGTTCCCCGTCTTTGCCCGCGGTGTAACCCCTGCCGGTCCGTTCAAGAACGGCCCGGGAGTCATCGGGGAGCCCGTCGCAATCGGCGGCATCGTCTGCTCGGCGGGCGACATCGTCGCTGCCGATGACGACGGAGTGGTCATCATCCCCCAGGCCCGTGCCGCGGAAATCCTGGAACGAGTCATCGCCGTGGCCGCGCACGAGGCCGAGATGACCGCGGAAATAACCCGCGAATACAGCTAGCGCTTTCCCCCACCCCAGCCCCCTCATAGACTGAAAGCACCCACCATGACAAAGCAATCGACGGACTCAGTGGAACTGAACACCGCTCAAATCAAAGTCGTAACCGCTGACGGCAGGATGGTGCGCAAGGCAACCTTTGCCGGCACCATGGGTTCCTTCGTGGAATGGTACGACTACGGCATCTACGGCCTGCTGACGACGTACCTGGCCATCAACATCATGGGTTCCAAGGACGTCGGCTCCTTGCTCCTGACCAACGTCGGCTTCCTGGTGAGCTTCCTGGCCCGCCCTTTCGGTAGCGTCATTTGTGGTTTCCTAGGTGACCGGTTGGGGCGCAAGAACCTCCTCGCCGTCCTCCTGCTCCTCATCTCCGGGGCTACGGCCTGCATCGGCCTCATCCCGTCGTACTCGGTCATCTTCTGGGCCGCTCCCGTCTTGCTGATCCTGTTCCGCATCCTTCAGGGGTTCTCTGCCGGCGGCGAAGTGGCAGGCGCCATGGCCTTCGTGGGGGAGTACGCCCACAACAAGCACCGCAACTACTCGATGAGCTTCATCGCGGTCGGTTCGTTCTGCGCACTGCTCTTCGGCAGCGCCATTTCCGCCGGCCTGATCACCGCTCTAGGGGATTCCACCATGGAGGCCTGGGCCTGGAGGATCCCGTTCCTCTTCGCCCTGCCCCTGGGCTACGTCGGCTTCTACATCCGCTCCAAAATGGAAGACACCCCGCACTTCGCGGCACTCCGTGAACGCAACGAGGTGGAACGCAACCCGCTGCGCACAGTCTTCACTTCCAAGCGTCACCTCAAGGCCATCGCCCTGACCATCTTCCTCCCTGCACTGAACGGCCCCGGCTACTACCTGCTGTTCGCCTACATGCCCACGTACTTGAAAACCCAGCTCGGCTCGGGCCACAACTTCACCATGCTCCAGGCCCTCCTCGTGACTGCCGTCAGCCTCGTGGCCATTATCATCGCGATCCCGCTGATGGCCCGTTTGTCGGACCGCATCGGCCGCAAGCCCGTGTTGGCTCTCTCCGCCGTGCTCATGGCCGTGGTTTCGTACCCGATGTTTGCCATGATCACCACCGGCAACATGCCGCTGGCCTGCGTTGCCACCGTCGTGATGGCCATCGCGTTCTCCGGCCACGCCGCCGTTGTCCACACCGTGCTGACCGAAATGTTCCCCACCACCGTCCGCTACAGCGCGTACAGCATCGGCTTCAGCATCAGCACCATCATCTTCGGCGGCAGCGCCCCGCTGGTCATGACCGAACTCATCAAGGCCACCGGCAACAGCATGGTTCCCGCCTACGCCTCGATCGGTACGGCCGTCATCACGCTCGTCTCGGTCTATTTCCTGAAGGAAACCAAGGGCCAGCCCCTGCAGACGCACTAGCAACGGACCACCAGAACCCCGACGGCGGTGGCCGCCAGCCACCCAAACGGCAGCCGCCGCCGTCGAACCCTAAGTAACGAACAGAAGCGGGAGTCACCTTGACCATTAATTCAGTCGCCGTCGTCGCAGACCTCGGCGAAAGCTACGGCAACTACACGATCGGCGACGACGACGCCCTCCTGGGCCTCGTCACCGCTTCCAACATCGCCTGCGGTTTCCATGCCGGCGATCCGCGGGTCATGGACGCCACTGTCAAGGCCTGCGTGGAGCGCGGCATCGAACTCGGCGCACACCCCGGATACCCGGACCTGGTCGGCTTCGGCCGCCGCCTCATCGAAGCCAGCGAAGAAGAAATCCGCACCGACGTGCTCTACCAGATCGGTGCCCTGGACGCGTTCGCCCGCATCCACGGCGGCAAGATCAGCCACGTGGCCCCGCATGGCCGCATGGGCAGCATCGCCCAGACCGACGCCAAGCACGCCCGCGCCATCACGGATGCCATCAAGGCCTACGACCCCTCCTATATCGTGATCTGCCAGAACGGTCTCCTGGTCGATGAATCCCGGAAGCGCGGCCTCCAGGTGGGCTACGTCTTCCTTGCGGACCGCGGCTACGGCGAAGACGGCATGCCTGTCTCCCGAAACAGCGAAGGCGCTCTCCTGCACGACCCCGAGGAAATCGGCCGCCGCGTGGTCCAGGTGGTGACCGAGGGGACCGTCCGCGCCGTCACTGGCAAGGTGGTCCCGCTCGGCCACGATGCCGACGTCGTGCTCCTCCATGGCGACCACCCGCAAGTCCTGCAGAACGGTACGGCTCTTCGCGCGGCCTTGGACAAGGCGGGGATCAAAGCCACGGGACTCCAGGAAGTCCTCGCCGAAAAGGCCCGGCTCGCCACGGTCTGAAGCTGAGCAACAACCCGGATCCATCACCCGTACCACCGAGCAGGACTCATGACCACGCACACAGCACCCGCGGATCGGCTGCACCACCCGCCCGAACTGGAAGCTGAGCCGTTCGGCGACTCAGCCCTCATGCTCCGGGTCAAGAACGACGACGCCGACTTCCGCCGGGCGGCGGGCAGCCGGCTCCGCGACGTGCTGCTGGAGGTGCGGCCGTACGGGGTCTTGGACATCGTGGCCGGCGTCGAGTCCTTGTTGGTCGAGTTCGATTGCCTCGCCGTGACCCACGAACAATTGGCCCAGACCATCCGCTTGGCGGTGGCCGGCAACGGCCTGGCACCGGGAACACCTAGCGCCTCGCAATCACTATTTGTCATCCCGATGGTCGTGAGCGAGGAATTCTCCCCGGACCTCCCGGGTGTTGCCGAGGAGTTGGGCCTAAGCCCTGAGGCCGTCCTGCAGCAGTTCCAGTCCTCCGTGCTGACCATCAACCTGCTGGCCGCGGCCATGGCCCCCATGATGGGCGGCGTCCGATTCCCGGGCCAGGTCAGCCGCTGCGTCGAGCCACGGACCAACGTGGAACCCGGGTCGGTCATGGTGGCCGGTACCAACGCCATCATCCAGCCGTTTCCCGGGCCGAGCGGCTGGAAAGTGATCGGCCGGACTCCGCTCACCGTTTGCGACATCCGGGAAGATCCCGCCACCTCCTACAAACCGGGCGACTTGGTGCGCTTCGAGGTGGTGCCGGAGAGCGAATGGGTGCGGCTTGAGGGTAAGTTCCTGCGGGCCGCCTCGGACGGCGCTGGCTCGAACGGCGCTGCCTCGGATGCGGAAGGAGGCGAACGTGACCTTCCCTGAACGCGCGATCAGCATCAAAGTAAGTGAAGCGGGCTGGCTGTCCACCTTCCAGGATCTGGGCCGCGAGAATTCCGAGTTCAGGGGCGTCCCTTGCGGAGGCGCCGCGGACCAGCACTCAGCGGCCGCGGCCAACATCCTGGTGGGCAACAGCCGCAAGGCCGCGTGCCTGGAAATCATGGGCGGACGTTTTGCGTTCACCGCCACGCACGACGTGATGTGCGCTGTGACCGGGGTCCCGGCGGAAGTCACGGTTAACGGGGATCCTGTTGCCATGTGGGAGCCCCTTTGTGTTCCTGCCGGAGCCCATGTTGTGCTCTCCAAGGCCAGCGGCGGCATGCGGAACTATCTGGCCTTCAGTGGCGAATTGGAAACCGCCCGCTTCATGGGCAGTGCGGCGCCCGAATCGCGCATGGGCTTCCCGCAACAGCTCGCTCCCGGTCAGACGCTTAGCCTCCACAGCCGATACCGCGGATTCACGCACCCGTTCCTGACCCAGCCACTGTTCCGGCTGCCTGTTCCCGTGCCGGACTTCAGCCCCGAGGTGTGGACTATCGACGTCGTCGACGGTCCCGAAACGAACCGGACGCCCGGCATCCGGAAACTGCTCAGCTCCAGCCGCTACACCGTCGGCACCAAATCCAACCATGTGGGCCTGCGTTTGGACGGGCCTGTGGTGCATCCGGAGGGGCTCGGGGAAATCGTGTCCCATGGCGTGCCGATCGGGGCGTTCGAAATCCCGCATGGCGATGAGCTCATCATCCTGGGCCGCTCAAGGACGCTGACCGCCGGCTACCCGATTGTGGCGGTCGCAGCCAAAGCTTCCCTGTCCATGCTTGGCCAGGCCAGCCCTGGCCGGAAGATGACCTTCCACTGGATCAGCAACGACCAGGCGGTGGAGCAATACCGGGAACAGCAGCGCGGTTTGGCACATCTGGAAGAGCGCGTGCACGCCTTGTTTGCCGCCGTCGGGCTCCCTCTCTTCGCAAGTTCCGTGGCGGCCTCGCCGAGTCCCGCCGCAGCGTGACTCGCAGTCCCCGAAGAAAACACTTGACCATAAACTTCTAAAATGAGAAACTCTTCTCATATGTGATGAGCATCTCAAATGATTCACACTAAAAACGCAAGGAACTGAAACCATGGGACTTCTGGACGGCAAGCTCGCGATCATCACCGGCGCCGGTACCGGCATGGGACGCTCGACGGCGGCCCTGCTGGCAACCGAGGGTGCCGCGGTGGTGCTGGTGGGGCGGCGTGAAGACGTGCTGCAGGAACTTGCGGCGGAAATCGTTGCCGACGGCGGCCGCGCCGTTGCCCGGGCCGCGGACATCACTTCCAAAGACGACGTAGACGCGCTGCTGGACTGGGTCCACCAGAATCTGGGCCAGGTGGACATTCTTGTCAACAACGCCGGCAGTGCCAGCAAGGTCCTCAATGTCCGCTGGATCAGCCAGCAGGAATGGAATGACGTCCTGGATGTCAACCTCAACGCCGTCTACCTGCTCAGCCAGGCAGTCCTTCCGGACATGCTGGCCCGCAAGACCGGAACCATCATCACCGTCTCCTCGCTCGCCGCAGTGAACCCGAACCTCCTGGGTGGCGCCGCGTACGGCGCGGCCAAGGCCGCGGTCCGGAATTTCATGACGTATCTCCACAACACCTTCCGCAACGACGGATTGCGCGCGGTGACGATCCTGCCCGGTGAAACCGCCACGCCCATCCTGGACAACCGCGCCCGGCCACCCCGCGCAGAGGAGCGCGATGCCATGGTGCAGCCCGAGGACGTGGCCCGAGCCATTCACCTCGTGGCCACGCTGCCCCAGCGCACCGTCGTCCAGGAATTGGTCATCGCCCCGACGATCCAGCGGGATACCTCCGGCGACATCGAGATCAGCCGCTGGGCCGGAGCCCCCGCCGAGCAATCACCTGCAGACCAGGCACCGAAGCGATGAAACCCCGCAGACTCTACGCGCCGTCCTCCCGGTCCGCTACTAAGTCGCCCGCCGCCAAAACAACCTCAGCAACCACCCAGATCAGGACCCTCATGACAATCGAGCCAGCCACCGCCGTCGCCGATTTCCAGCCCTCCGAGGCGGTGCAGCGCATCCAGCGCACATCGCTGCGGGTGCAGCAGCCCCAATCCAAGGGGGACCTTGTCTCCTTGGCCATGGGCGAGCCGGACTTCGATACCCCGGCCCAGGTTCGAGCAGCAGCGGCCCGTGCCCTCGAGGACGGCTTCACCCACTACTCGCCGTTGCTCGGCGAGCTGGTGCTTCGCGAGGAGCTGGCCGCCCGTATCGGCCAGCTCCTCGGCGGAGTGGCCAGCCCAGGCGACGTGCTCATCACGCAGGGCGGCACGGCCGGCCTGTCCGCGGCGATCCTTGGCATCGTCAACCCGGGCGACAAAGTGGTCATCCCGGACCCCACCTATTCCCTCTACGCGGACCTCGTGAGCATGGCCGGGGGCATCACCGTGCCGGTGCCACTGGCCGATGACCTGCACTGGGACCTCGAGGCACTGGCCACCGCGCTTGAAGGCGCCAGGATGTTCGTCTTCTGCAACCCCTCCAACCCGACCGGCATCGTGCACTCCCGCCGCGAACTCGATGCCCTCGCCGACATGGTGGCTGGAGCCGACACGCTAATTCTTTCCGACGAGGCCTACAGTGATCTCGTCTATACGCCCGAACCCTTCACCTCGGCACTGGAAATCGAAGCCCTGGCGGGCCGGACTATCTATTGCCAGACCTTCTCCAAGAGCTATGCCATGACCGGCTGGCGCGTCGGCTACCTCTGGGGTCCGTCCGACGTCATCGCCTCCGCCGCCCGGATCCACAACACTTTCAACGGCTCCATGAACCAGGCCGTGCAATACGCGGCGTTGACCGCCCTCAAGTCTTGTGGACCGGACATCGAACGCATGCACGCCTCCTATGCGTTGCGGCGGGAGCTCATGGCCAACGGGCTCCAGCAGATTCCAGGTCTCACGGTCAGCTCACCGGAAGGTGCGTTCTACCTTTTCCCCAAGTACGACGTCGAGCTGCCGGCGGCCGCGATGGTGGCCCACCTTCGCAACCACGGTGTCGCCGTCCGTCCCGGCAGCGAGTTCGGCCGGAACGGCGAGTTCCACTTGCGCTTGTCCTACGCAGCCAGCTCCGAGGCCATAACCGCCGGCGTGGAGCGCTTGGCGGCCGGACTGGCCGAGCTCCGGTGAGTGCCACGGACGTGGCCAGCGTTACGCCCGCCGCTCAGGCGATACGCTGGGATCTGACACGGAAGGGGGCGCCCATGCGCAGCGACACCCAACGCAACCGCCGCCAGCTGGTGCGGGCCGCCGGGAAGCTCTTCGCCAAAGCCAAGGGCCCGGTGAGCATGACGGACATCGCCCGCGAAGCCGAGATCTCTCCCGCGACGGCGTATCGGCATTTCGCCTCCGTGGAGGACGTGCTGGCCGCGTTCCGCTTTGGTGTCGGCGAGAAGCTGCGCGATTTCAGCGTTGCCCAGACCACCTCCGGGGTGGAGCTGCTGGAGAGTGTCAGCCGGCATTGGGTGGGTCTCGTCATCAAGCACGGCGGTTCCATGGTCCACACCCGTTCCGGCGAGGGGTACCTGGCCCGTCTTCGCTCCGGTGCTTACTACCTGACCATCCAGGCCGAGGCTTTGGAACGGCCACTCCGCGAGGCCTGCGAGGAACTCGGGCTCCCGCCCCTGGGGGACGAAGCCATGTTCCTGTGGAACATCCTCTTCGACCCCCGGGAAATTTTCGATCTGCTCAACACGGTCGGCCTGGACAAGGACCAAGTGTCCACCAAGCTTTGTGCTGCGTTCCGTGGTGCGATGGCCGCCTGGGCTGCTGCGGAGCCAACTTCGGCAAAGTGACCATCCGCTATTCGTCTTCTGTTCAGGAATTAGTCAGATTGACCAATGACAGTTGAGTCCGTTGCGCCAGCTGTAGTGTTCCTGTTGAAATAGTGGCAACGAAGGGAAGGGCTACCGCCGGACCCCACAGGCTACGGATCCTCCGGTACACCACCCGGCCACCCGGAAAGACGTCCCGCAAAGACGCAGCCGCTGATTGACTCTTGTTCACGCATCGTCTTTCCGCACCCCGTCCGGCACTGTCATGACAGCGGCCGGCACCACCATAAGAGCCCCTGAGCCACCGAACGCGTTGCGGTAGCTGAGGGGCTCTTGTGCTGCCCGGGTTGTGCTCTCAGAGAGGCTGAATCAAGACGGCGACATAGTCGTATTCATCTTGGGAGGCGGTGGTCCACTCGACGTCCACCAGATCACCCGCCCTCAGGGACCTGTATCCGCCTGATTGCTCGATGACCGAGAAATGTCCGAAGCATTTCTTCCCGTCGGGAAGAATAAGTTCCCCCCAGCCTTCTTCGGCCTTCCAGAAGGAAACCGTCGCCTTCATTCGAGGTGAGCTCAACGTGGGTCCTCTCTTTGGAAACTAATGGTACGTAATTCTCCCAGTGTCCCGGGGCCTGCCCTGCATCCTGCAGGCGCGCCCGGCGCCGCATAGTCTTGTGCCATGACTTCCGCTGGCCGCTTCGCTCCGAGCCCCTCCGGCGAGCTTCACGTGGGCAATCTGCGCACGGCCATGCTCGCGTGGCTCTTCGCGCGTTCCACGGGCCGCGACTTCCTGCTGCGCGTGGAGGACCTCGACCGTGCGCGGGCCGGTGCTGAGGAAGTCCAGCTCCGCGACTTGGAAGCCGTCGGCGTGACGTGGGACGGCGCCGTCGTTCGCCAGACGGACCGTTCCGGGCTGTACAACGACGCGATCACGCGGCTCGCCGACGCCGGGCTGACGTATGAATGCTTCTGCACGCGACGCGAAATCCAGGACGCGCCGTCCGCCCCGCACGCGCCTCAAGGCGCCTACCCGGGCACGTGCAGGAACCTCTCGACGGCGGAGCTTGAGATTCGCCGGGCCTCCCGCCCGGCCGCCATCCGGCTCCGCTCCGAAACTCATGAATGGACTGTGGAGGACGGTCTGCACGGGTCATACACGGGCGTCGTGGACGACTTTGTGCTCCGACGGAACGACGGCGTCACTGCCTACAATTTGGCCGTCGTGGTGGATGACGCGGAACAGGGCGTGGACCAAGTGGTCCGCGGAGACGACCTCCTGTCCTCCACACCCCGCCAGGCCTATTTGGCCTCCTTGTTGGGCATAGCCGTTCCGAAATACGCCCATGTCCCCTTGGTACTGAATCGCGACGGCGCCCGCCTGGCCAAGCGCGACGGTGCAGTGACGCTCGGCGACCTCGCCGCCGTCGGGCTCTCTGCCGGGGAGGTGCGGGACGTGATCCTGGAATCGCTCGGCTTGCCGGGAGGGCCGCTTGGCGAGGCCTTGGATAGATTTGATCCGGCCCGATTGCCACACGGGCCATGGATATGGAATGGCATTCAGCAATCAACCCTCCGGAAAGGGGCCTAAGTGCTCGCCTATGTGCTGACCCGCTACGGCGGCGCCGACGCAATGGAGCTGCAGGACGTCCCCAAGCCGATTGCCGGTCCGGGCGAGGTCCTGGTCAGGGTGTTTGCCGCGGGGCTCAACCCTGTGGACTACAAGCAACGCGAAGGCGCAGTCCGGGTGATCACCAGGCCAAGGTTGCCCTTGGTGGCCGGAAGCGAACTGGCCGGGATCGTGGAAGCCGTAGGGCCGGGTGTCACCCGCTTTGCCACGGGAGACCGGGTGTTTGCCCGCGTGGACAAGACCCTGCTGGGAGCCTTTGCCGAGCACGCCGCCGTCCACGAGGATCTCGTGGCGCTCATGCCACGGTCGCTCAGCTACATCGAGGCCGCGAGCCTTCCCTTGGCGGGCCTCACCGCATTGCAGGCATTGCGCGACGAGCTCAAGGTCAAGCCCGGGACCAAGCTGTTCATCTCCGGAGGCGCGGGCGGAGTGGGAACCCTCGCCATCCAGTTGGCCAAATACTTTGGCGCGGAGGTGACCACCACTGCGTCCCCGCGTGGAGAAGAGTTGGTGCGGCGGCTGGGGGCGGACGCCGTCATCGACTACACGAAGGAAAACCTGGCCGAAGTGCTCAGTGGCTTCGACGCCGCGCTGGACCTCGTGGGCGGCGAGACACTCGATCAGACATTCAAGATCCTCAAGCCGGGCTCGAAAGTGGTCAGCATCGCCGGGATGCCCGAACCGCAGACGGCCCTGAAGGACCTTGCGGCCCCGGCCTGGATGACCGCGCTGTTCTGGGCAATCAGCCTCGGAATCCGGAGCCGCGCCCGTGAAGCCAACGTCCGGTACCGCTACCTTTTCATGCACCCCAGCGGCGAGGACTTGAAATTCCTGGCACGCCTGGTTTCCGAAGGGAAGCTGCAACCCGTGGTGGACAGCAGCTATCCGCTCGAAAAGATCGGCGACGCTTTCGCCGCGCTGGAGCAGGGACGCGCCAAGGGCAAGATCGTGGTGACCATGGACACTCGCGGCTGGGCCCACGCTGCCGGGTTCCCTGGCCGAGCGTAGCGAGCTTAGGGGGCGGCTGGGCCCACGCTGCCGGGTTCCCTGGCCGAGCGTAGCGAGGTTAGGGGGCGGCGGGGATTAGGCTGTCCGGGTGGATGCACAGACGATTGCCCCTGGATTCGAATCAGTCGCCGAGCTCTTTGGCCGTTTCCTCAGCGAGGATCCGGAATATTCAGCCCAGCTCGCGGCCTACCACCGCGGCGTCAAGGTATTGGACATCAGCGGTGGGCCGCACCGCCGCCCCGATTCCGTGACCGGTGTTTTCTCCTGCTCCAAGGGAGTATCCGGGCTTGTCATCGCACTCCTGGTCCAGGACGGCTTCCTGGACCTCGACGCCGAAGTGGTCAAGTACTGGCCGGAATTCGGGGCCGAAGGAAAGGCCACGATCACCGTGGCCCAGCTGCTGTCCCATCAGGCGGGCCTTCTGGGAGTCGAAGGCGGACTCACCCTGACGGAATACAACAACTCCGAGCTGGCCGCCGCCAAACTCGCGCAGATGCGGCCGCTCTGGAAGCCCGGGGCCGCCTTCGGGTACCACGCCCTGACCATCGGCGTCTTCATGGAGGAGCTTTGCCGCAGGATCACCGGGTCCACCCTCCAGGAAATCTACGAGCAGCGCATTCGCTCGGTCACGGGCGCACACTTCTTCCTGGGACTGCCTGAGTCTGAGGAGCCTCGCTACACCACTCTCCGTTGGACCGAGGACCCTTCCCAGCCGTGGATTGATCCTGCGAGCCATTTCGGCATTTCGGCAAACTCCGCCGTGGGGGACATCCTTGACCTGCCCAACATCCGGGAGGTCCGCGCAGCCGGCCTGAGTTCGGCCGCCGGAGTCGCCAGCGCCGAAGGCATGGCCCGCGTTTACGCGGCGGCCCTCACGGGACTTGCCGCCGATGGCGACCGTCCCGCCGTCGCGCCCCTCCTGAGCGAAGAGACCATCCAGGCTGTCTCGGCCGAGCAGGTCTTCGGCATTGACCGCGTGTTCGGCGAGACCAGCTGCTTTGGGACCGTGTTCATGAAGTCGCACGCCCGCTCGCCATACGGCAGCTACCGTGCGTTCGGGCACGACGGCGCCAGCGCATCTTTGGGGTTCGCTGACCCTGTGTATGAACTCGCCTTCGGGTACGTGCCCCAACAGGCCGAGCCGGGTGGAGCGGGATGCCGCAACCTCGAACTGAGCGCCGCCGTGCGGAAGGCAGTCACCGAACTGGCTCAGTAGGATGAAGCCATGACCGAACCGAGATTCACCGTTGAAACAGCCATGGTCCTTGCCGAAGTGGCGCACAACCGCCAGAAGGACAAGCTGAAGCGGCCGTACCGCGAGCACGTGCTGGCGGTAGGGGATGCGCTAGCCGATTTCGACGACGACATCCGGATCGCGGGCTACCTGCACGACATCGCCAAGGACACGCCTATTACCAAGCAGGCGCTGCTTGACATGGGTGTTTCGGAGCGTGCCGTGGGCATCATCGAACGAGTAACGCGCCGATTCCAGGATGACTCGGACAACGATGAAGCCGTCGTCCTGCATATCGCACAGGACCATGACGCCACCCTGGTCAAGATCGCCTGCAACGCTCACAACTCCGTGCCGGAGCGCGTGCGGGCGCTCGCCGAGAAGTGGCCGGACAAGGCACCCAGCACGCGCTACGCGGACGCCCGGGAAGTGCTCTACAAGGCGGTGCCACGGGGCGAAATCCACTTGGTCCTGCAACGCATCAACCCGGATCTGCTGTCCGAGATGGACCGGCTGGCGGACTAGTAGTTCGACGCGGCAGGTCTCGCCTGTCTACGGTTTCGTCGGGTCACCCTGCCCCGGGTTGGCAGCGGCCGCCGTTTCCCGGCTAGCGGATGCGGTGACTTCAGTGAGAACCCGCTCGTGGATCTGGCGGGTGAGCTCGTGAATCGTACGCGTGAGATCGGTGTTCTCCTCGAGCAGCCGCTCCTGGGCGGTGTAGTCATGGTCTGCCTTCACCTGCTGGAAAACCGCTTGACGGTTCTGGCCGATCATGACGAAGGTCGAGAGGAAGATGGCTTCGAGCGAGACGATCAGCGTCAACGTGGGCCACGGGCTCTGCTCGAACACGAGCATCCATACGGCGAAAAGCAACACATGCAAGTAGACGAAGTTCATCGATCCGGCGAAGGCCGTGATCGCATCCGCGACTCGAAGCTGAATGCTTGCTGCCCGGCGCTCAGCCTCCGCCAGGACCGATGGATGGAGCTTTTCCCGCTCGCTTTGAGAGAGCAACCGTGTAGGTCTCAGATAAGAGCGTGAATGCGGAAGAGTGCCCGCAGTGGATGTCGATTGGTGTCCGGCTTGCTGTGCCATACGTTCAATCCCTTGGCTCGCGGCGAGCCCATCTCGCCTCTGAGAGCGAGCCTAGCGTCGCCATGCGCGCGAACCTAGGATCGAACGCCTGGTACTTACGCGCGGGATCTTCCACGGAGGAAGTGGAAGATCAGGACGATCACGGCAATGACCAAAAGCAGGTGAATGAACCCGCCGCCGATATTGCCGATAAAGCCGAGAAGCCAGAGAACAGCGATAATGATGGCTATCCAAAGCAACATGAGGGTCTCCCTTTTGTGTACGAATGGAAATGCTGATTCCGCGCTCCGCTGGTCTGCGGCCTGCGCAGATATCGTTTGGTGCCCTCACTTTATGTCAGGATGGGGTTCCTGTTAACGGGTACACAATAAGCGATAGTTCCACTGCCGCTTTGACGGTCCGGTGCAGAGAAATCTACCCGCCCATCAACCTTCGCCGATGCTTGAGCTCCTTGATCCAGTCCCTTGTCTGCAGCGGCCCGAAAGGTGAGGCGTCGGCGTCGAGCTCTGCGATGAGCGGGCCCGAGGCCTTGAGCGCGAGTCCCAAAACTCCTTCCGCTGCGCGCTCCGTGAGCCCGAGCTTCCCGGCCCAGGCAAGGAAGTGCTTACGGGAGATTCCGCTCTTCTTGCCGCCGATGCCCAGCGCGAGCGTCTTGTCCCCGTAGACCACCGTGGAGGGGATGTCGTAGACCGGAGCGATGGTGTACTCGCCCTGCGGCGACTGAACCCCTGCCTGGGACTGAACCATCGACACGTTCTTGGCGTGGAGGTCGCCGTTGCCGCTGAGCCAGGCGAAAGCCAGCTGGATGGCGAGGTTCCGCAAAGCCGGGAGAGGCGCGGAACAGTGCGCCGCCAAAGCTGCGCATACCTCGCCGAACGGCACGCTGTACTTGTCCGCGGGGTAGAGGCCCAGCACTTGGGCTCCGTCCTCGACGGCGAGACGCGCGGGGGTGCCGTCGGCTCCGGTGAGGCGATCGAAACGTTCGACGAGCAGCCCGGCCCGCCCGCCGACGTCGTGCACTAACTGGACGCTGCTCACCGGGATTCGGAGCTTGCGGGCATAGCGGAACATGAGGAATTCGTTTTCCACCACGAACGGGAACTCGGGGGCGTTGAGTTTGAGGATGAAGCGCTTGCCCGCTTGCGCCACCGGGAGCGAAATCATTCCGGCCGACAACTTGTCCTGCACCCCCGCCAATGCCACTGGATCGATGAGGCCTGAATCGCCGAGCAGCGCATCGAAGTCGAGCGGCAGTTTCGAATCGAGCACGACGGCGGAGCCTCCTTCCGTGGGCGGCTCACCGTGGGGAACCGTCTGGACATCGCCCACGGCGTCCCCGCCCGCGCCCATGAGGAGCGCGAGCTCGTCGTCGGCGCTGGCTTTGACCGCCCGGCGCAGTGAATTCAGGCGGCGGCCTTCCGGGAGGAGGCCCGTGAAGTAGGGCGGAACTGCGCCGCTCGGGGTGAACACTGCTTCGCGGGTCAGCGGGAGCGTTGTGGCGACGGCCGGGCCGCCTGATTCGAGGTACCGCGGCAAGTAGCTGAACTTGGTGCCGCCTTCATGCCGCTCGATGCGCGCAGCCAGGATGCCCTGCTTGTAGACGTCGGCGATGCGGTGGAATGTCATGGCTGGCTGTTTGCAGTCTGGCTGCCCGCGGGTTGCACCAAGAGCTCGAGGCCCAGTGTGCCGAGGACCGCGAGGAGTGGTTCCAATTGGACGGTGGTCTTCCCCTGCTCAACGAAGCGGACGAACCGTTCCGAGACTCCTGCGAGGTCTGCGAGGTCGGACTGGCTGAGGCTGAGGGAGGCGCGGCGGGCGCGGACCTTGGCGCCGAGGGACTCGGTGAATTCCTTGGGGGACATGTCCATCCTTCCGAGCCTTTTGTGGGCATGCACGTTGTGCGCGTCCGGTACGTTCGTGCCGGTTTCATAATTTTCCGCTTACTTTGGAGGCGAATCAAGGGTTGGTCGCCGGGAAACGGTACGTTCGTGCCGGTGTGCCGACGTCGACATCGTGGGTGCGGGCCGTTCGCTGCGTTCCGGTACAGCGATTTGGGGCCCAGACCCACGAATTCGCCTAAGTGGCCGGGTGTGCCCTCAGCCTTTCCAGTGCCGCTTCCCGGCGTTGGGCCCCGCGCCGTTCGTCGATCACGATCGAGATACCCAACGCCGCCACAATCACCATCATGCAGACAGGAACTGAGACATCCAGGGCGGCCAGGCCCACACTGCCGCAGAGCAACACGACCACGAGAGCCGTGACTCCGAGGAGAGCGCGGTCGAAGCCCAGCAGGTAGCCATACAGCGAAGTCAGGGCTACCTTGAACAGGGCCACCGGGACGGCGATTGTGGCTACTACAACGGTGGCGCTGATGTGTGCGGCATGATCAATGAAGAGCGCGGCCACATGAAGTCCACCACCAGTAGCGGCGATCGACCCAAAGATGAACATGTGACCGTATCCGAAGGCGAATGCCCGGTGCCGCTGGTGATGCAGGGCGTGGCCGGACGGGAGGATGAAGTAGATCCACCACATTCCAAAGGCCAGCCCGGTACCGCCGAGACCCACGAGAGCGGCGTCAACGGACCAGCCGTGAAGGGCCACGATCGCCCGAAGGGATTCGATGGCGCCGATCAGGCACTCGCCCAGGGCAATAATGGCCAAGAGTCCGTAGCGTTCCGCGATGTGGTGCGCGTGCCAAGGCGTCCTGGCTTTGCGCTCGGCGATGGACGGTGTCGCCATTTCCAGCAGGAAGAGCGGGGCAGCCATGAGGAAATTCGTCAGGATGTCGGCCTGGACAATCAGCACCACCACCCAGCCAACCTGCGCCACCACCAGGAACTTCGCGTAGGTGAGGCAAGCGCTGCGGCGCTCCGGATCCTGCTTCGCGGCGCGCAGCCACTGAAAAACCAACGCCAACCGCATGATGATGTAACCCAGCACCATGGTGGAGTTGTCCACACGGTGGCCCTCGTCGAGCGATCGGAACATCGGTTCGATGCCCATGGCAAGGATGAGCACCCCCACCATCTGCACCATGGTGACAACCCGGAAGACCCAGTCGTCAGTGTCGTAGGCGCTGGCAAACCACGAAAAATTGATCCAGGCCCACATCACGGCGAACATCGCGAAAGTGAAGCCCATCAAACCGGAGCCGAAATGGGCCTCGGCCAGCTCATGCGCGAACTGGCTGCCGGCCACCCCGAAGGCGATGACAAAAGTCAGGTCAAAGAAAAGTTCCAAGGGTGTGGCGGTGCGATTCAGCTCCTGGGGATCGCGCCCGCCCATGCGCGAAAGTGCATGGCGCAATGGATTCATGGACATGGTTCAGGGTACCGCCGGGAGGCCCCCCGAGTCCCGATCCTTGGAGAGAGCACCCGGGTTCCTCTTGGCCCACAACAGCAGCCCGACGTACGTCAGGTCGAAGACGCTGCACAGGCCGCCAATGCCCAGAATGAACAGTGAACTCTCAAGGACCCCAAAGGTGATCGTTGGCGCGAGGGTTCCGATCCACTTCGCTACAGCGATCACCAGGGATTGGCCCCGCAGGCTGCGTCGGGCAGCGAACATCGCAATAAACAGGCCTGACATCAGCAGATTCTGCAGGAAAGCCGCGTACCGTGATGCGGGATCCCAGTCGAACTCGGCGATGAACAGCCACTGCACGGCGAAGGATGCCAGGCCCAACAGGACCGCCCATCCGATGAACAGCGGCCGGGTGACAAACCCGGGAAGCTCCCGCCTGCCGAACGCGAAGAACGTGTACACAATCGCGACGTCGGCCAATGCCCAGGCAATGTTGATGACGCCCTGCACGGAGAGTCTCGTGCTGAGCGAATGCACCGAGTAGATGACTTCCCACGCGAAGTTCAGACCAAGCGCCGCTGCCGGGATCGCGTACGTCTTATCGCGAAACCCGATCCGGATCGCGCAAATGTAGACCGTCGTCCAGGCGACGCCGCTCAGGATTGTCAGAAACAGGTTCACGGTTCCTCCTTCTCCAACGCGGGGTCACTTAGCGCCCATCCAGGTCCCAAACATGGGCCGTAAGTGACCCCGCGTTGCTCTAAACCCGGGCGAGAGAGTCGATGTCCTCGAGGAAGTCTCGGTGGACTTCGTCGCTGACGGTGGTGCGGGTGTCGGCGATGGCGTCGAGATAGTCCTGGGTGACCGGTCCCTTGCGGGCGTTCGACGCCGGTGCGGCGCCCCCGGCGGAGGTGCCGGCACCGTCGTCGTACACGGCTTTTTCCAAAGCGCGCTGGGAGGCGCTGCGTGCCGCGTACTCGATGTCGGCGGGGGAGAAGCCTTCTGTCCGCGAGACGAGCAGCGCCACGTCGACGGAGTCCACCACGCTGGCCGGGATGAAGCGCTGCCACATCGCTTCGCGGGCGTGGACGTCGGGCAGGCCGATGGGGATGACGTAGTCGAAGCGGCCGTGGCGCAGGAAGGCGGTGTCCAGGGCGCGGATGAAGTTGGTGGCGCACACCAGGAGGCGGCCGGGCTGTTCGCGGAAGGCCGGGATGATCTTGAGGAGTTCGTTGGTGACGCCCTGCAGCGGGGACGGCGGCTCGCCGGAGCGCTGCGACGCGATCTCCTCCACTTCGTCGATGAACACGACCGCGTGCTCCAGTTCGGCGATTTCCAGGAACGTCTCGCGCAGGGCGCCGGCAAGGCCCTTGGGATCGGAGGCCAGCCGCGAGGGGAAGACCTCCACGAAGGGCCACTCGAGCCGGGACGCGATCGCCTTCGCAAAGGTCGTCTTGCCGGTCCCGGGAGGGCCGAAGAGCACGACGGCGCGCGGCGGCACCACGCCGTATTGATCGGCGAGGTCGGCCTCGGCCAGTGGAAGGACCAAGCGGCGTTCGAGCAGCTCTTTTTCGCGGCGCATGCCGGCGACGTTTTCCCACAGGTCCCGGGCCAGGATGCGGCCGCCGAGCTGGCTCAACGGCTCGAGTTCCTGGCGCTGGACCGGGATGGTCCGTTCGAAGTAGTGCAGGTTTTGCTTGAGCAGGAAGCCGCGGCCCAGGAACGCTTCAACGCGGGTTTCGGACTCCGGCATGAGGGCCGAGAGCTTGTTGAGCCCGTGCGGGGTCATCCGGTTCTCGACGGCGGCCAGCAGCGAGGTGCCGATCCCCCGTCCGCGGAACTCGGGCAGCGTGGCCAGGAAAACGATCCAGCCCTGGTCATGGGCCGCACGTCCGACGGCGGCACCCACCACCTGCTCACCCTGCACCGCCACCACGGCGTGGTCCTTCTCGCACGAGGCCAGGACCTCGGAGAGCGCATAGACCGGGTCCACGTTGTCCGCTTTGAGCGACTCCCACAGGTGCAGTATGCCGTCCATGTCCGAGGAGTGGAAGTCCCTGATACGCCAATTGCTCATGCCCTGCTCCTTGGTGGATCGCCATCGATTGCCTGGTGTTGAGCATAGGCGAATCGGTGGTGGAGAGGGGTTGCGCGGGCGTTGCGTTACGCGGCTACCTCACCGGCCGTAACCGCAGCCCCTGCATGCCGCCGTCGATCGCCAGGGATGTGCCCGACGTCGAGCCGGACAGCGGGCTCGCGAGGTAGGCGACGGCGCCCGCTACCTCGGCTGCTTCCACCAGGCGGCCGTGTGGCTGGCGGGCATTGAGCGCGGCGCGCTCGGCGGCGGGATCGGCGGAGGATTCGAGGAGCCTGCCCACCCACGGCGTGTCCACCGTGCCCGGGTTGACGCAATTGACGCGGATCCCTTCGCGGACATGGTCGGCCGCCATGGCCAGCGTGAGGGACAAGACAGCGCCTTTCGACGCCGAATACAAGGCCCTTTGCGGCAGCCCGGCGGTCGCGGCGATGGAGCACGTGTTGACGATCGCGGCCGCGGGCGACTCGCGCAGGTACGGCAGGGCCGCACGGCTGACGCGGGCGATGCCCACCACATTGATGTCCAGCACGCGGTGCCATTCGTCGTCGTCGTTGGCCGCGACGTCCCCTTGGGCGCCGATCCCCGCGTTGTTGACCACCACGTCGAGCCGGCCGAACTTCCTGACGACGGCGGCGACGGCGACGCGCACCGAGGCGTCGTCGGCCACGTTGCATTCGACCCCGAAATGCGGGGTCGCGGAGGGGTTGAGGTCGAGCACGGCGACCTGCGCCCCGCCGTCGGCGAGTCGGTCCGCGATGGCCGCGCCGATGCCCGACGCCCCGCCGGTGACCAGGGCTACGAGCCCCTCGAACTCGGTGCTCACCGCGTTGCCTTTTCAGGGCCCACTGCTGCAAGCGAACCGGAGCGGGCGCGGTAGAACTCTTGCCGCTGGCGTCCGAGCCCTTCTACCTCGAGCTCCACCACGTCGCCAGGTTGGATGTACGGGAAGCGGCCGGAGAGTGCCACCCCTTCCGGAGTGCCGGTGAGAATGACGTCCCCGGGCTCCAAAACCATGTACTGGCTGAGGTGGTGGACCACGGTAAGGGCATCGAAGATCATGTCTGAAGTGTCCGACGATTGGCGGATCTCGCCGTTGACCCACGTGCGCAACGCGAGGTGTCCGGCGTCGAGCTCATCCGCGGGAACCAGCCACGGTCCGAGGGGAGTGGACTGCGGAAGCGACTTGCCTTTGGTCCACTGGCCTGCGGCGCCGGGCAGTTGGTAATCCCGTTCGGAGAGGTCGTTGGCGACGACGTAGCCCGCGATGCAGTCAGCAGCCTCGTCCGTGCTGGAAAGGTATGACGCTTCGCGGCCGATCACGATTCCGAGTTCCACCTCCCAGTCGTACTTTTCCGACGACGGCGGAATGGGCGCGGCGTCGAACGGTCCACTGACCGTGTTGCTCGGCTTCAGGAACACTACGGGTGATTCCGGTGGCGTGGCGCCGGATTCGGCCGCGTGGGCGGTGTAGTTGAGGCCGATGCAGATCACGTTGCCGGGGCGGGCGACGGGGGAACCGATCCGGAGTCCCTCGGCCGATATCTCCGGCAGATTCCCGGCCGCAAGGGCTTCCCGGGTGCGTGCGAGGCCGTCCTTGGCGAGGAACTCTCCATTGATGTCCTTCGCCAGCGGGTCAAGGCTGAAGTATCTTTCGGTGCCGTTGGCGTCTTGGGCGATGACAACCGGCTTTTCATTTCCGGCAGTGCCCAGCCGGGCGAATTTCATGTTCATGTATTCCTCCGTGCTCTGGCTCTAACATCCGAGCTCTAGTCTGCTGTTGCTCTCCATAATACGGAAATGTGACCCATTGACAATGCAGACATCGGATGTTTACGCTCGTCCCAGCAAACTACCTGCTGCCAAGCAAGGAGCACTATGAGCGTCATCACCGCGGTGGACACCTTCGATATCCGCTTTCCCACCTCCCAGGAACTGGACGGATCGGATGCCATGAATCCGGATCCGGACTATTCGGCGGCATATTTGGTGATCCGTACCGACGCCGGTGACGGTCATGAGGGTCACGGTTTCGTTTTCACCATCGGGCGCGGGAACGAGGTGGAGGCGGTGGCGATCGAAGCCCTCCGCCATCACGTCCTGGGCCGCAACGTCGA